>CANQIY010000014.1 GCA_947624125.1 uncultured Bacilli bacterium
TTCAACTTCAATAGGAACACGGGAGGTGCGAATTCGAACATTTCCTCACGTCTTGTTCTCGCCAGACTAAATTATAAAAGAATTATGTCTTCGTTATATTATGATTAATGTAAAATTATGTAATAATTAGTTAATTTGTCTAAGGACTTTAATATGATGTTTAATTTAGAAATTTATGACCTTGATTATAATTATTTATAGTCTAAACAATTAAACGAAATACTATGGTAAGTAACAAAATGGTGAAAATCATGGTATTTGCTTATTAGGCAGTACATTAGTACTGCCTTAATAAATTAAATAGATATATAACTTTTTAGGAGTGATGTGTGTGAGTAAAATATATTCTAAGTATTTAGAATTGAAAGAAAAAAATCCGAAAAAATTATATTTATTTGAATCGGGTAAATTTTATATATTTGTTGGAGAAGATGTAGATATCATTAATGAATATGTTGTGTTAAAGAAAACTAAATTTTCGAAAGAGACAGATAAGTGTGGATTTCCGAAAGAAGTATTAAATGATTATTTAAGAGTTTTTAAAAATCATAATTTGTTAATAGAAATAGTTAATAGTGAAGTTATTAATGAAATAGATAATTTAAAAGAATTTTTTATAAATATTGATTTAAATAAAATAACACCGTTAGAGGCACTTAATTATTTGAAACAAGTTAAGGAAATAGTGCTTAAATGACAAAAGGAGTAGAAGATATAAAAATATATAGAGTTTATTTAGATTTAATCAATTATATTGAAATGATTACGGAAAAATATCCTAAAACAATTAAAATTAGTTATGTAAGTATTATAAAAGAAGATTTATATAAAGGAATGAAAGATATATTATATGCTTATAAGAGATTTAAAAAAGAAGAAAAGTTATATTATTTAAATGAATTAGATATTATATTAAAAATGTTAAAAGTTTATGCGAGAATATCTTATCGTAAAAAATATATTAATATTAAAAATTATGAAGCATGGAGTAGAAAAATAAATAATGTTTGTATTTCACTCGGAACTTGGGTTAATATATGTCTAAAACAATGAAAAAATGTTTTGATGAAAAACTAACTTTTCAAAACTTATTAGAGGCTCATGAAAGAGCCTCAGATGGGAAAAAGAATAAAAAAGAAGTTATTTTGTTTACAATGAATTTAGAAACTAATATTATTAGTATTATGGATAGATTAAAGAAAGGAACTTATAAATTTGGTAAATATAGAGAATTTAAAGTATATGAGCCAAAAGAAAGAGTGATTAAATCGCTTCCCTATATAGACCGTGTTGTGCATCAGTGGTATGTTGAAGAATTTATTAAACCATTTTTTTGTCAAAGATTTATAAGTGATACATATGCTTGTTTAGATAATAAAGGAACCCATAAAGCTGTTTATAGATTACAGCATCAAATGCAAGCAATGAAAAGAATATATGGAGAATATATTATTTTAAAGTGTGATATAAAAAAATATTTTTATAGTATTGATAAACGAATATTAATGAATATTTTAAAAAGAACAATAAAAGATAAGAAAGTTATTAAATTTAGTGAAGTTATTTTAGATGATTTAGACGTTTTAGGAATACCTATAGGTAATTATACGAGTCAATATTTTGCTAATATTTATTTAAATGAATTAGACCATTATGTTAAAGAAGTATTAAGAATAAAATATTATATAAGATATATGGATGACTTTATTTTTTTATTACCAACGAAAAAAAGATGCTTTAAATATTTATTATAGAGTTAAGCTCTTTTTAAAAGAAGAGCTTAACCTTAGTTTAAATGATAAAAGTTGTTATTTTAAAAATACAAAAGGAATAGATTTTTGTGGTTATAAAATATTTGAAACTCATATATTACTTAGAAATAGATTTAAAAAGAAATTAAGAAAGAGTATAAAAGTTTGGCAATGTCTTAAAAAGAAGGAAAAGTTTTATAAAAATAAATTTTTGTTATGTTTAAATTCTTATAAAGGACATGCTAGTCATGCAAATAGTTATAATTATATGCAAAAAATAAATAATATTATTAAAAATATTTAAGTAAAAAAGTTATAACTCAAAAAAAATACGTTTAGAATTGATTTTTTTTGAGTTATGTAGTATATTAATACATAGGTGATACAAATGGAAAGAAAAGCAATGAGGGATTTAATAGAGTGGAAAAATAAAAAAAACAGGAAACCATTATTACTTTATGGGGCAAGACAAGTAGGGAAAACTTATTTGGTAAAACAATTTGCTCTAGAATATTTTAAAGATATTATCTATGTTAATTTTGAAACTAATAATATAGTAAGTAAAATAATTGATGAAAATATATCACCTAGTTATATAATTAAAAATTTAGAAATAGTTTTTAATAAAAAAATCAATCAAGATACAACTTTAATATTTTTTGATGAAATTCAAAAAAATACAAGAGCTTTAACTTCTTTAAAATACTTTTGTGAAGAAGCGCCGGAATATTATGTTATTGGGGCTGGTAGTTTGCTTGGGGTTCATATAAATAAAAAAGAATTTTCTTTTCCAGTTGGGAAAGTAGATTTTTTAACCATTTATCCTCTATCATTTGAAGAATATTTAATTAATACTAAAAATGATTTATTATTAGAAAAAATAAAGGAATGTTTTAGTAAAAACGAACCAATGGAGACTTTACTTCATCAAAAAGCATTAGATTTATATTATGATTATTTAGCTATTGGTGGCATGCCTGAAGTGGTAAATGAATTTATTAATTCTAATTCTATGATTAGCGCAATTGATTATCAAAAAGCAATCATTGAAGCTTATAAAAATGATATTACAAAATATAGTGAACCAGCAAATGCACCAAAAATCATTGCGACATTTGATTCAATTCCAGTTCAACTCGCAAAAGAAAATAAAAAATTTCAATATAAATTAGTTCAAAAGGGTGGGACAAGTTCTATTTTTGGCGATTCGATTAATTGGCTTGTTAATGCCGGTATTGTTAATAAATGTGTAAAAACGAAAATAGGTGTACCTTTAAAAATGTATGAAGAATTAGACTCGTTTAAACTATATATGAATGATGTAGGACTTCTTACAAATTTGAGTGAATTTCCCATTTATTTAATAAAAAATAGGGAAGCAGTAAATGAAGTAATGATAGGAATGCTTACGGAAAATTATGTAGCAAGTTCTCTTAAATATAATGGTTTAAATTTAAATTATTGGAAAAATGAGTTTAATAGTGAAGTCGATTTTATTTTACAATCAGAAAAAGGCTTAATAATACCATTAGAAGTAAAAGCTAGTATTCATACGAAATCAAAAAGTTTAAACAATTATTTAGAAGAATATAAACCAAAGTATGGAATAAGAGTTTCTAGTAAGAACTTTGGTTTTAAAAACAAAATTAAATCGGTTCCTTTATATGCTGTTTTTTGCTTAACAACTAGTAATCTAGATTTAGATTAATTAAAATATTAACATCGTAAAATTAAGTTTTTATAATTTTACATATAATTGACAATTTAAATATATAAAAAATAAGAAATAATTTCTTAAAATAATAAGAAAAATAAGAAGAATTTAATTGACTAAAGAAGCTTTATTAAATATAATATTACTAGAGGTGAAGGGAATGAAATTATTTAAGAAAATTGTTTCTTTAGTACTAGTCAGTTTTATGACATTTAGTGAAGTTGCTCCGGTTGCTTTTGCTTTACAAAAAGATGTCAATTTAATTGATAACATACAAGAAATAAAAGAAAACAGTGACGTAAGTGTAAAGGGCAATATCGAAATTGAAACGCATTTTGTATTACCAATAAGAAATTCGAAAGATGCCGATGTTAAACTTACCGTTTATGATGAAAATAATGCTGAAGTTAGTGTTAGTTTACAAGATATTGTAAATAATGCTAGTGATGGTTATTTAACAAAGAATGTTACTTTATCAAATCAAACATTTAGATTAACAGCTAGTAAGAGAGATAAAGATGGTCATTTATTATCCGGAACGGATGTAAATAATAACATAGTTTATTTAGCTGTCAATTTATATGAAGTAGAAAAAGGTAACTACAAAATTAAATTAGAAGGTAAAAATTTTGTTACTTATGAAACAGAAGTAGAAGTTAAAGATTTTTCGAAGCGAGTTATTATTACTGATGAACGAGGAATGTTTGAAATTGGTGATATAACTAATGATGGCAAAGTTGATAATAGTGATATTAATGCCATGATAAATGCTATTAATAATAAGGATTTAAGTAAAGACTTAAATCTTGATGGTGTAGTAGATATTAGTGATTTAAACTATGTTACAGGCATTTTAAATGGTGTAAAGAAAGATGTTAAGAATGAAGATACAAATGCTATATTAGATGTTAAAAATATTTCTTTTGAATTAGATACTAATACAACAAAGTTAGCTGATAATAGCAGTTCATTAACAAGTATATTTACTGATGAAGGAGTAGTTTCTTTAGAGAAAGTATCTGATGAGCCAATCACTCTTACATTAGACTTAGCCAAAGATGAAAAAGCATTACCAATGAGTGAAATTCGAATCAATTTTGGTGAAAATGCACCACTTAATTCAAAATTATTAATTGAATTAGAAAATGGTCAAACTAAAGAAGTTGCTATTCCCGAAAATGATAAACAAGGTCCACATCCATTTACAGATGATGTTAAAAGTGGTACAAGAGTTATTGATTTAGGAAGTCAAATAGCAGTTAAAAAAGTTACAATTGTTATTTTAGAAACAGGAAATAATAATTTAGCTGATATTGCCAAAGTTGAATTTTTAAATAATGTTAAAGTAGAAACAAAAGCACCGGAAGGCTTTGACATGCCACGTAATGTTAGTATTAATGATAAAATAAGTGAACAATTAACAGTTAGTTTCGAACATGCTACTAATGTAACAGGTTATGAAATTTATATTAATGGTCCCCAAAAGAATGGTGTTATTTATCAAACCTCATTTAATACTTTTACGATTGAAGATTTAAAAAATTATGCTAATTATACAATAATGGTTCGTTCTGTTAATGGTGAGTGGCGAAGTGATTGGACAGAAGAGTTAGTAGCGTCTCCACAAGCCACAAGAGTACCACCAAAAGTAGATATGGTAGAAGCAACTCCAAGTTATGGTAGTATTACTTTTAGTTGGAAACTTATGGATGATACTAAAACATATAATTTATATTATAGAGAAGTTGGTCAAGAAAATTGGTTATTTGTTAAAGATATAACAGGAAAAAGTTATACTTTAAATAAATTAAAAACAAGAGTTCAATATGAAGCTTATTTAACTGGTAATAACGATTTAGGAGAAGGAGAAGCATCTCTAATAGTTAGTGCGAAAACATTAGCTTTAGAGGCTGTTAATTATCCAAAATATCGTTTAATTAATGAATATGATGAAACATTAAGAAAAACTCTTCATATAAATGATGTTATTTATAAAGAAGGTAATGCCTATAGAACAGATGAAGAATTAAATACTACAGATAGTGATAAATGGGCAATGGTTGATGATGATTATTTAACATATTGGAAAAAAGAAGATTGGCAAATGAATGCTCATAGTACTAATATTAATTACCCAATATTTGAGTTAGATAAAGCATATAAAATGGATGAATTTGTTATTATAACTCCTCTTGGTTATACTGATTTAATTAAAGGTGGTAGTTATAATACTAGTAACAATGATATTAAACTTCATTATTGGAATACAACAGATAATAAAGTAGCTGGTAATAAAGCTGGTGTTGTAAATGCTGTTGTAAAAGCAAAATATGATAGTAATAATCAAAAATATTATGTTATGAAATTAGAAGAACCAATTGAAGCTAATGCTATTCAATTTGGATTAACTGTTACTGATAAAACTAGTTTAAGAAATGGTACAAGTATTCAAATTGCGGAAGTTAAATTCTATGAATATGACTCTTTAGTTGATGATGTAGCAGCCCTATTTACAGATGATTTAAGAGTTGAACTTGCTGAGGGTGTAAAACAAGAGACAATTGATGCCCTTCGCGTAAGAGCTAATGAAATGCATAATGGGGAATATAATCCATATCGGGAGTCAATTATCAATGATTTAAATTATGCTGAAAAGATTTTAAAAGATGAAAAATTAGATGATGTAATTGAAATTAATCCAAATATAGCTAATAGTTATGGTAATCCAGGCTTTGCTATGACGATTAATGATTACCAACCACTAGGCATTGCTGTAAGAGGTGGTGAACAACTTACAATTTATGTTGGAAGTGTTGATAATCCTAACTTAGAAGTTGTATTTACGCAAACTCATGCTGAAGCTGGTAGTTGGAGTAGTAGTGTTAAATTAAATAAAGGTCAAAATATAATTAATGTACCAACTATTGGTTCAGCTACAACTGAAAGAGGTGGAAGTGTATACGTTCGCCTAACAGCTACCCCTAAAAATCCAATTAAGGTAAGAGTAAGTGGGGGCGTTAAAATTCCAGTTTTAGCTCTGACTTCACTAAATAGTGAAGAAGAAAAGAAAGAGGCTATTCGTTCGTACATTAGTGAATTAGATACATTTGTAAATAATTTACCTACGATGTATGCTGAAGTTTATAAAAATGAGGAAAAACAAAGTACTTATGAAAAATATAATAGTGCTTTAGGTGTAACAGAAATAGCTACAAAATATGGTTTATTTTCATTCTCAGCTGAAGCAGTAAGAGATGCAATCAACGATGGTTTAAGTACTGAAGATGAAAAAGTAGAAAGATTATATAATTCTACCAGTTCATTTGATGAAATGATGTTAATGTTCTACCGTCATAAAGGATTAAGCGAAGATGCTGCTGAAGCTAAAGACCGTATTCCTAAATCAAGAATTAACATTAGATATATGACAATGTTTGATGGTGCCTTTATGTATGCTGGTGGATATCACATTGGTATTGAATATGGTTCCATTGCGGGCGTTATTCAAGGAAATCGTGAGAAGGGATATTTTGGCTGGGGAATTAGTCATGAAATAGGACATCAAATTAATCAGGGAAGTTTAGCTTATGCGGAAATCACTAATAATGTTTTTGCTTTACTTGCCCAAACTGCTGATGATGAGTCAAAATCTAGATTAGAAACTAGTCAAATTTATGATAAAATTTATGAAAAAGTAACATCTCATACATTAGGTAAAGCCCAAAATGTCTTTGTTACTTTAGGAATGTATTGGCAATTACATTTAGCTTATGATGATACTAAGACATTTGATGATACTAATTCGATTTTTGCAAGAATTAATAAAGAAGCAAGAAGTTATAATAATACGGCAGGTTATAATAAAGATGATTTATTAATATTATTTGCTAGTAAAGCTTCAGGAAAAGATTTAACTGATTATTTTGCTGCATGGGGCTTAAATGCAAGTGAAAAAGTAAGAAGTGAAATCGAAAGCTTATCTTTACCAAAAGAGGAAAGAGCAATTTATTACTTAAATGATAATGCAAGAAGAATGCGTTTAGCAAATAGTCAAAATGGTTTTGCGAGTGATGTTAATATTATTAATTCTTCCATTTCTTCTGATAGTACAACAAAGAGAATTACTTTAAATTTTGACCTTAATAAAGATAAAGATAAATTATTAGGTTATGAAATTAAGAGAAATGGTGTAAGTATTGCTTTTGTAGATGGTACTAAGACTTCTTATACCGATTATATTGGGGCAGAAAATAATCGTGCTTATACTTATGAAATCGTAGCGTATGATTACTTATTAAATGAAAGTCAAACTTATAAGTTTGAGGAAGTTAAAGTATCTCATGATGGTAGTATAGGTAAAGAAACATTTAGTATTGAATCTAACTTTAAAGCTAAAGAAGAAATAGTCGACTTTGAAGATGAAACATTAGATTATAGTAAATTAACTGTTAATAATTTAATTGATGGTAAAAATGAAACATTCTTTAAAGGTACAGAAAGAGTTAAAACTTTAAGTAGTGCACCTACGCCAAGTTTAACTAATGATACAAGTGATGCTTATGTAATCTTAAGTTTAAATACTAATTTATCAATATGTGGTATAAAATATAGAGCATTAGTTGAAAATGGTGTTCTTGATAGAGATACAATTAGTCATTACAAAGTATATGTAAGTCATGATAAAGAAAAATGGGATGAAGTTAAAGATGGTTCATTTAATTTAAATAGTGATAATGATTATACTGAAACTATTTACTTTAGAAAACCTAATACTGATAGTGATAATCAATTCTGGATATATAATGATATAGCTTATGTTAAGATAGTTTCTGTTGGTAATAAAGAAGGTATTTCTGGAGCTGAGATAGATTTAATTGCGCCATTAAATGATAATGTTGATATAACAATGCATGATAATAAACCATCAATTGGAGTATTAGAAAGTGATTATTGTTATTTAACTAATGGCTGTCCAAGTGATGTTCTTGATGAAGATGGTAATGTTGAGGGAATTATAAAAGCAAATTCTGTTATTATTGAAGGAACTTATACAGGTAGTCCATCATTTAATCTAATAACAATTAATGATGCCCTTAATGAAAAGAATATATATGGTGGATATTTCATTATATTTGCTGAAGTTAATTCCGATAATTCTGTTTATAATGTATCAAAAGGAACATGGCTATATGTTATGGATAAAGATGAATATGATGGAATGGTTGCTTCAGGCAATAGTATTCGGGCAACATTATATCGAGTAAATGATGCTCTAACTAATGATGACCAAAGAATTACTAGTACATCAAAAGCAATAAGTGACTTACCAAAATATGGTAGTTTAGAAAAAGTAACATTAAATAATAAACAATAGAGGAGGAAAAAATGAAGAAGTTTTATACATATTTAATTATTTTATCATTATGCTTTTTTCCTCTTTGCTTTGTTCATGCTGAAACAAGATTTTCATTTACCGAAGCTGAAAATGGCGTTATTGATACCAAAATCCATTTTGATGATGGTTTTGTTGGTGGACTAGATTTATCACTTAAAATTAGTGATAATGTCAATGTTAAAGATTTCATGTTTAATGCTTATTATAAAGATTTTACAACTTATTATAATTATAATAAAGATAATCATATGTTAGATATTAAAATAACATCTGGAGGAATAAGCTTAGCTCATAATCTTTTAAATGATAAGAAAGAATTATCTTTAGGAAAAATATATTTTGAAACAAGTAGTAAAGAAAACATTGATTATAACATTATCTTTGATAAATTAACTGTTATTGATAATAATTGGGATAGTAAAGATGTTTTCTATGATGTAGAAACATTAGGAAATACATTTGGTTTTAAATATATTGTGAATAATGATGCTCCTCAAAAAGATGATGAAGATAATAATGATAATAAAGAAGATAATGATAACAACAATAATGAGAATAACAATGAAAATAATTCATCAGTAGGAAATAATAATAATGAACAAGTACCAAACAACAAAGAAAATGAAAATAATAAACAACCTGAGGTAAATAATGATACTGATAAGGAAGAAGATAATAAAACTCCAAATGATAATAGTGAAAACAAGCCTAGTTCTGAAAGTGATAATAATATTCCTGAAGAACCAACTAAGGAGCATAATAACATTATTATAATTGTGAGTGGCGTTATCATCATCGCAGTTATAGGTACAATTGTTGGTGTTATTATAAAAAATAAAAATATGAAATTTTAAATGGGAAAACATTAGCTGAATAGTTAATGTTTTTTTTGGTCAAATTCTGTGAATATTTATTGACACAAATGGTTTAGAAATAGTATTATTTAACATGGAAGTAAGGGGAATAGATATGCTTTATTTATTAAGACATAGTGATTTAGATAAAAAATTAATAAGAAGAATAAAGTAGCTAAATGGAAACTTGCAAAATATAAAGAAAAGTGTTATATTAACCAATTATCAAAGGAGGTAAATATGAGTAACATGGAAGAAGAATATTTACCGGCTTTAAAAATGTATATGAATGATATTGGTGATGTTGATTTATTAACTAAAGAGGAAGAAATAGAACTTGCTCGTAAAATTCAAAATGGTGATTTAAATGCTTTTGAAACTTTTGTTAAAAAGAATTTATATTTAGTAATTAATATAGCTAAACAATACATTGGAAAAGGATTACCTATAATGGATATTATTGGTGAAGGAAATATTGGTTTAATCGAAGCAGTACAAAGATTTGATTATACGAAAGATTATCGTTTTTCGACTTATGCCACTATTTTAATTAATAAATATATAAGAAAAGCTTTATCAAGTCAAGCTCATTTTTTTCCTTATAATCGGTATGAATATAAACAAATATCTAATATGAAAAAAGCTCTTAATGAACTTTCGATTAATTTACAAAGAGAACCAACGGAAGAAGAGCTAGCGAAAAAACTAAATAAACCAATCGAAAAGGTCCGTGAATTAGAAATAGCGCTTCTTCCTCCTTATTATTTAGACCAAAAAATAAAGGAAGATGAAGACATTACATTTAAAGATATGTTACCTTATTATGAAGATTTTACAAAATGTTATAGAATAGATGGCATAAAAGAATTAAAAAAAATGTTACTTTATAGTAATTTATCACCTCGGGAATTAGAAATATTTCTATTGTATTTTAATTTAGAGAAGGACACTTCTTTAAATTATACGGAAATAAGTGAAATTTTTGGAGTAACAAGACAAAGAATTTATCAAATTATGACGGCTGTTAAAGCTAAATTAAAAAATAATTATTATGTCAAAGAATTACACCGAAATAATGAAGCTGATTTAAATGTCGAAAAAGAATATATAAGATATCGAAAGATAAATGACTTAATGAGTATATATAAATACTTTGAAAGTAAAAATTATGTTAAAGAAGAAATAGATGAAATGTTAACTAAATTACCACAAGTAGTTCAAAAAATTATTTTCTTAAGAGAAAGCATTATAAATAATACTAAAGATGATTTAAAAGCAAAAAAATGGGTTCTTAAATATAGCAATATTTACTATTTAAAGATTTTACCATGTTGTGAAAAAATCTTACTTTTAGAAAGAGAAAAATGTAATAATTTAAAGAAAAAAAGAATTAAGTAATATTGTACAATAAAGAAAAAAGTGTTATAGTATTCCTTACTAGGTGATTTCAATGGATTTAGAAGAATTGACAGAAAAAGAAAGTACTAATGAAAAATTTACTCATTTTAATACAAATAAATACTTAGATATTATTGGTCAAATAAAATTATTAACAAAAGAAGAAGAAAGAGAATTAATTAAAAAAGCCCAAGATGGCGATTTAAAAGCGCGTAATCAAGTTGTTTTAAGTAATTTAAGATTAGTTGTTAAAATTGCTAAGAGATATTTAAATTATGGGTTATCATTAGATGATTTAGTTAGTGAAGGTAATTATATTTTATTTCATGTAATTGATAAATTTGATTTAAGTAAAGATTATAAATTTTCCACTTATGCTACTTATTGGCTTCAACAAGTGATGCAAAAGAAAATATGTGATAGTATTCATGTATCAAGACTATCTTATCGAAAAGATAGAGAAATCAATATTTTAGAAAAGAAGAAGAATGAATTTTACAATAAAAATAATAGAAAACCTAATTTAGAAGAATTAGCTAAAGAAATGGAAATGAGTGTTGAAAAACTTAAAGAATTAATATTGTTAGCCAAAAAATCGGTTTCCTTATCTTTGGATATGGCCCTTACAGATAATGAAGATTTTACTTTAGAAAAAATATATCAACAAGATGAAAGTAGAGCTTTAGAAGATATAGTTATTGATAAATTAACAAAAAAAGATTTACAAAAGTTAATTGACAGTATTAAATGGAAAGAAAAAGAATTGATTTTTATCGATTTACGATATTATAAAAATTATACATTAGATAAAATTGGCCAAGTTTTAGGATGTACAAGACAGAATGCTAGTTTAATGGAATCTCAAATAATTTATAAATTTAGAACTTATAAAAAAATCAAAAATTGGGCACATTTAATGGATAATCCGGAAAAAGCGATGCAAAACATTGATATCTTTTTAGATTTATATGAATTAGATGCTCATAATAAATATAAACTCTTATTGAACCGAGTCAAATAAGAGTTTTTAAAACGAAAGGAGGAATTAATGAAAAGTAATAAAACATTAGAATATTATTTAGAAGATTTAAAAAAATTTCCTCTTTTATCTAAAGAAGAAGAAAAACATTTATTAGAAGAAATGCAAAAAGGAAATAAGAAAGCTCGGCAAAAAATAATTGAAAGTAACTTGAGATTAGTCATAAGTATTGCTAAAAAATATCAATATGAAGGTTTAGAATTATTAGACTTAATTGAAGAAGGTAATATTGCCTTAATCGAAGCATTAGATAAATTTGATATAGATAAAGGTGTTTGTTTTTCAACTTATGCTACTTTAATAATTAATCAAAGAATTTTAAGAGCCATCGATGAGAAAGGTAAAGTTATTAAATCTAGTAATTATATTCGAATTTTACAAAGAAAAGTATATACAGTAAGAAATAATTTTTTAAATGAATTTAATAGAGAACCGACCAAAGAAGAAATTGCTGAAAAGTTAGGTATTTCTAAGATGTTAGTAGAAAGAGTATTAAAAGAAATGCAAACCATTATATCTTTAGATAAAATGTATACTGATAATTTTACTTTGGGTAAAAATTATTGTGATAGAACGGAAGAGTCTGTAGAAGAAAAAGTTATAGATAAAATAGATGTAGAAGAAATATTAAGTATTTTAGAAACATATCCTTCTAAATGGCAATATGTTATTAAAAAAAGTTTAGGTTTAGAAGATAGTGAATGCTTAAAAAGAAAAGAAATTGCTGATAATTTACAAATAACAAAACAAAGAGTAGGAGTTATTGAAAGAAAAACTTTAGAGAAAATTAGAAAAAAATTAAAAGAAAAATAAAAACATATAATTTATAGTTAGGAGAGAAAATGAAAACAGATAAAATAAAAAATATTGACCAATTAGTTTTTAACTTTGATTATAAAAAAGTGGAAGATGTATGTGATTTTGGTATAGTTTTTGGTGGACTTACAATGGTTCCCCAAAGAATGGATAAAGCCTTAGAGCTTTATCAAGAGGGATTAATTAAAAAATTAATTTTATCAGGAGGAATAGGTTATTTTAATATCGATAAGAGAATTCCAGAGGCATTAAAAATGTATGATTATGCTTTAAATAAAGGTGTTAAAGAGAGTGATTTAATACTGGAAACAAATTCACGTAATAGTATGGAAAATATAAAATATTCTCTTAATATTATTAAAAGTTTTAATGACTTTGATAAAGTAAAATTAGGTTTAATTACATCCCAATTTCATTTAAAAAGAGTACTTTTATTATTTCAAAAATATGTTAATAATATGGATAATATATATGCTGAAGGAGTTAAAGATGGCATATTTGATAGAGAAAATTGGTTTGATAGTAAATTTGCCCAAAAAGTTATTTTAAAAGAAGCTATTACTTTATATTATTATAATAAATTAGGAATAATAAAAGATGAACAACTTAATTTAGTACGTAAAAAAGATTAATTTTTTAAAACTGTTAAAGAATAATAATTAAAACCATGATATTCATAATTAGCATTTATTTCACTATCTAAATAAAGAAAAGCTTTAACAGTTATATTTGATGTAATTAAATCAATTTTTTTACCTGCTGTTAATTTAATAGAAGTAAGAATAGTGTTATCATCATAATCATCTTCGGTTGTATGACTATACCAACCATTTAAATGATGATAATCATCATATAGATAAATTTCTAAATAAGGAAAAATACGTTCAGTATCTCTTGGTCTTAAAATAGTTTCCTTAAAATTTTCATCTTTAGTTGAAAAAATAATTTGGTAACCAATTTTATAATTATCAATATTTTGATAATTATTTTTATATTCTGTAAATAAATCTTGTTGTTTTATGCCACTTATTTCATCTTCTTTAGTATAATAAACTTCAAAAGAAGAAATATCTTGATGGTATTGCCATTTTTCTTTATAAGTCTTAATTAATTTCCGAGGGCTATTTTTACCATAATATTTATATAAGCCAATTGGAATTCTTATTTCTTTTTTCAACTTAAGGGCTGGTTTTAGTTTTATTTCGTCTTCATCTTCTAAAACATTATTTTGTTCACAACCTAAAATTGTTAAAGTTAAAATACTTAATATTATTAAATAAAAGATTTTTTTCATAGACATCATTCCTATATTATTTTACCAAATGTTTAGTATAATTTAAAGAATATTAAGTATAATAAGAGAGTAGAGGTTCTACTCTACCAAAAAAGATGCATTATGATATGTATCTTTTTAATTTACTTGACTTACATACTTTTGTTTGGTATATTAAATATGCTTGCATATTTAGAAAAAAGTATTAAAATATATGAGAATGTTGGTGATGATATGGATAAGATTATAATACGTGGCGCAAGAGAAAATAATTTAAAAAATATTAATTTAGAGTTACCTAAAAATAAATTAATTGTTATGACGGGTGTATCTGGTAGTGGTAAAAGTAGTTTAGCTTTTGACACAATTTATGCCGAAGGAGAAAGAAGGTACGTAGAGAGTTTATCAGCTTATGCAAGACAATTTATTGGTTCAGGTGATAAACCGGATGTTGATTCCATCACAGGGTTATCACCAAGTATTTCCATTGACCAAAAGACAACGAATAAAAATCCGCGTTCAACTGTGGGAACAATTACAGAATTATATGATTATTTAAGATTATTATATGCACGAATTGGTATTCCTTATTGTCCTACTCATAAAATTCCAATTAAAAGTCAAAGTATTGAAGAAATGACCAATAAAGTTTTAGCAATGGAAGAGGGTACTAAAATTGAAATATATGCTCCGGTAGTAAGGGGTGAAAAAGGTACTCATAAAGACTTAATTGAAGATTTACGAAGTAAGGGATTTACAAAAATAAAAGTTAATGGGACGATGTATAGTAGTCAAGATGAAATTGTCTTAGAAAAAAATATTAAAGATGATATCTATGTTTTAATCGATAAATTACCAGTTAGTAGTGAAGAGCGAAGTCGTATTTTTGAAGCAATTGAAACTAGTTGTAAAATGGCAAATGGTTTAGTTATAGTAAGAGTAAATGACGAAGAAGATGTTTTAATGAGTGAAAATTATGCTTGTCCTTATTGTAATTTTTCTATTGCATCTCTAGAACCAAGAATGTTTTCTTTTAACTCTCCATATGGAGCATGTGAAGAATGTAAGGGTTTAGGTACCAAACTTAAAATTAGTGAAGATTTATTAATTCCTAATCGTAATAAAAGTATTAATGAAGGTGCTATTGTAGCAATTAATTTAGATAACAATATGTATTTAAGTAGTTTAAAAACAGTAGCTGAGCATTATAATATTGATTTAAATATGAAAGTTAGTGCTTTGCCAAGAAAAGATTTAGACATCATTTTATATGGAACTAATGATATTATGAATTTTCATTATGTTGCTAAAAATGGTAGTACAAGAGATTCAAAATCAAGATATGAAGGAATAGTTAATAATTTAGAAAGACGTTATTTAGAGACAAATAGTTCTTGGATTCGCGAATGGATAGAAGGCTTTATGGTTGAAATGACTTGTCCAAAGTGTCATGGAACTCGTTTAAAAGATGAAATATTAGCGGTTAAAATTAATAAAAAGAATATTTTTGAAATGACTGAAATGGCAATTGATGAATTAAAAGATTTTCTTAGTAATTTAAAATTAACAAAAGAAGAAAAAGAAATCAGTAATTTAATCATTAAAGAAATATTGTCTCGTTTAGACTTTTTAATGAATGTTGGGCTTAATTATTTAACATTAGCAAGAAATGCGGCGACTTTATCCGGGGGAGAAGCACAAAGAATTCGGTTAGCTACCCAAATTGGTAGTAAATTATCTGGTGTTTTATATGTATTAGATGAGCCTTCAATTGGTCTTCATCAAAGAGATAATGAAAAATTAATTAATTCTTTAAAAGAAATGCGTGATTTAGGTAATACTTTAATAGTAGTAGAGCATGATACAGATACGATGCTAGCGGCTGACTATTTAGTTGACATTGGACCCGGAGCTGGTGATGAAGGTGGTTATGTTGTAGCGTGTGGTACTCCAACGGAAGTAATGCAAAATGAAAATAGTTTAACGGGTCGTTATCTAAGTGGTAAAGAAAAAATAGAAATACCTTCCAAAACAAGAAAAGGTAATGGTTTATTTTTAGAAATAAAGGGAGCTAAAGAAAATAATTTAAAAAATATTAATGTCAAAATTCCTTTAAATAAATTTGTTGTTGTAACGGGAGTCTCTGGTAGTGGTAAATCGACTTTAGTTAATGAAATTCTTTATAAAACATTACATAAAGAAATATATAATGCTAAAGACATTCCGGGTAAATGTAAAGAAATAAAGGGATTAGAAAATATCGATAAAGTAGTTAATATTAGTCAGGATGCTATTGGAAGAACCCCAAGAAGTAATCCAGCCACTTATGTTGGTGTTTTTGATGATATTAGAGATGTTTTTGCTAATATGAAAGAAGCTAAAATGCGTGGTTATGATAAGAGTCGTTTCTCCTTTAATGTAAAGGGTGGAAGATGTGAAGCTTGTTATGGTGATGGTGTTAAAAAAATAGAAATGCATTTTTTACCTGATGTTTATGTTCCGTGTGATGTCTGTGGAGGTAAAAGATATAATAAAGAAACGTTAGATGTTAAATTTAAAGGAAAAAGTATTGCTGATGTTTTAAACATGCGGGTATCGGAAGCCCTACCTTTCTTTGAAAACATTCCTAAAGTTTATGATAAATTAAAAGTAATGGCTGATGTTGGTCTTTCTTATATTACTTTAGGTCAAGGGGCACCAACATTATCCGGGGGAGAAGCGGGCCGAGTTAAATTAGCCAAAGAATTACAAAAGAAAGCAACAGGTAAAAGTGTTTTCATCTTAGATGAACCAACAACAGGTCTACATTCAGCTGATATTAAAAAATTATTAGAGGTTTTAAATAAAATTGTTGATAATGGTGATACAGTTATAGTTATTGAACACAATTTAGATGTTATAAAACAAGCTGATTATATTATTGATTTAGGACCGGAAGGTGGTAAATTTGGGGGAGAAGTTATTGCCGCTGGTACACCAAAAGAAGTAAGTAAAAATGAAAAATCATATACGGGTTTATTTTTAAAGAAAATTTTTGCTCAAGAAAAATAATTAAATTAACATTCAGAAAATGTCAAAAGAAGTAACGAGTAAACTATTTTATTTTACAGGTTACTTTTTTTGTTTTATAATAAATTAAGGAGAGTGAGTTAAGATGAACCCAGTTTTAACAGAGATAAATGGTTTTGAAATAAGATGGTATTCGGTTATATTACTCGGAGCTATATTTTTAGCTATAATAACCTTTATAAGAGAAGGTAAAAGATTTAATATTCCCAAAGAATTTACTTTTAATTTAGCTTTTTGGGTTGTAATTATTGGTATTATTTGTGCTAGATTATATTATTGTGTTTTTAATATCGAATTATATCGAGATAATCCTTTAGATATTTTAAAAATATGGGAAGGTGGTCTTGCTATTCATGGCGGTATAATTGGTGGTTTTTTAACTCTTGTCTTTTATTGCAAAAGATATAATATGAAAGTTTCTAAAATTACCGATATGGTTGTTGTATCATTATTACTAGCTCAAGCGATAGGAAGATGGGGCAATTTCTTTAATGGTGAAGCTCATGGAGTAGCAACAACCTAT
>CANQIY010000015.1 GCA_947624125.1 uncultured Bacilli bacterium
AGGCTCATTTAAAAATGTAGGATTTCCTACATAATTATATGGTCCAAATATTACATTTTTATATTGACTTTAACATACGTTATATTTTGAAAAAGTATATTCAGTAATACTTACATATGATAACAAAAAAAGTGGAACTAAATGTGAAACAGTACAATGTGCAATAGATGAACTATATGGAGGGATGAAATATAAAAATGAAAAAGAATTATAAATTAGTGTTTGGAATAATAATAGGAATATTAATATCAGGAAGAATAGTATATGGAATAACAGAAAGTATAATAGAGGGTAAAAATGTAATATATGAAAACAGTGAAAGCCATGGTTCATATGAAAATGTGCAAGACAGTATAGATGAATTATATAGATTAAGTGGAATACAAAGTGAAGAATGGAAAGAAGAAATATTAAAAGGGAATGACCCAGTCTTAGGAGAAACCTTAACCCCAGTAACCATAGAAAGTAATGGAGATGTATATTATGCAAATAAGAATAGTAAATGGTATAACTATTCAGAAAAAAGGTGGGCAAATGCAGTAAAGTTAGTGCCTAATCCAAATAAAACTTACAACACAGGAGATAAAATAGAAGAGGAAGATATAGAAAGTTATTTTGTATGGATACCAAGATATAAATATCAATTATGGAATGTAGATAATTATGAAATTATAGATGTGAGTACATTAACAAATAAAAGTTATGATACAACACCAAAGATATATGGAAACGCAAGAATAATAAACATCGAATTTGAACCAATAACAGAAAATAATCCATCTTCAGAAAATTCACAAAATGGTGAATGGATAACGCACCCAGCATTCACATTAAACGACAAACAATTAAAAGGAATATGGGTAGGCAAATTTGAAACAGGATATAATCAAATGGCAAATGTTGGAGGCCCAATAGATACAGATAATTGGAGTACAGCAGGAGCTCAACACAATGAAACATATACTACTAGTAGAATAATAATTAAACCGAATGTATATTCATGGAGAGGTATAAATGTATATAATATATTTATGAATGCTTACAATTATTTAAGAGAAAAATATGACTCCCATATGATGAAGAATACTGAATGGGGAGCAGTAGCATACCTTTCTCATTCTGCATATGGAATAGGAACAGAAATAAGAATAAATAACAATTCCTCGCAAAAGACAGGATATTCAACTGCGGCCAATACCGACCAAAGTAGTTATATGGGTGACAGTGGAATTGCAGCTACAGTAACACAACCATACAATACTCCAACGGGATACTTAGCCAGTACAACGGGAAATATAACAGGCATATATGATATGAGTGGTGGAGCTGAGGAATATGTAGCAGCATATAGTAAAAATATAGAAAAAGATAGTGGGTTTAATGATACTGACCTTAATACATATTCAGGTTATTTTGATAAATATCCAGAAGATAGTACTGAAACTTCTTATGGAAATAGGATTTTAGGAGATGCAACAGGAGAAATGGGACCATTCTATAATTATTACGAAAAAGTTGGACCTTTATATTATCATAATAGTTGGTATTCTGATGTTTCAGGTTTTACTAATTTAACATATCCATGGTTTGGCCGAGGAGGTCCCTATAGTAATGGATTATTAGCTGGTCAGTATTTTTTCTTTAATAAAGCAGGAAATTCAATTACATATGTTTCCTTCCGTCTTGTTCTAAGTCCCATTTAAATATTCAAAGGCTTTTAAATGGCCTTTTTTTAATTTCTATTAAAATTTAAGCAAAAACAGAGTAGAATATTATAAAATAATGTAATATAATAAAATTAGTTAAATTTTTAATTTAATAGTTATGTGAAAATTATTTGATGGAGGTTTATTATGAAATGTATTAATTGTAATTCTACACATGTTCAAAAAGATGGAAATCATGATGGTTATCAAAGATATAAATGTTTAAATTGTCGAAGAAAATTTGATTTTGGAAAGTATGAAAATGTTAATGAATATATTTTACATTTTAATTTAAAGTTAAAAAAACAAGATAATAATAAATTAACGAGAGAAAATTATTGTACTCCATCTAATAAACCAAGTTATCTTAGTAGAACTGTCTATGATGATGAATGGGTAAAAAATCAATATGAAAAATGTTTAAAAAATTATGATGAAAATATGGCAAGATTTAAAAAATTAAACCATGATGATTTTAATAATTGTTTAAATGAATTTGTCAAAAAATATGATTTTAAAGAAATTAAAGATTTGAATGAAGTTCATAATATATCCGGAATATATATAATGGTTTTAGATAATTATTCTCAGGTTTATATAGGTATGTCTAAAAATACAATGAAGAGAAGAATAATTGAACATTGGCGAAAAAAAGTATATTTTGACAGATTAGTACCTATGAAAAATCGGGAACCTTTAATAGTTATTGATTCTTTCGGAGCTTTAGATACAACAAGAATTTTTTATAAACAATTAGATGCTTCTCTTTGTGAAAGTTATATAGAAAAAATTGTAAATGATTTTAATGATGAATATAAAATAAATCGTAATGAATAAGATAACATTTTATATTAAAAATGGTGACAAATTATTTTCTTGGGACGTATAATTTTATTATAGAAATGGAGAGATAAAAAATGAAAAAAATAAAAAATGTACTAGCAGCAGTATTATGTTTAACAATGATGTTATTTGTAATACCTGCGATGGTTAAAGCCGAAGAAATTGATTCAAAAGATTTTATTACTTTAGTACCATTTCAAGGTTTAGGCGAAGTATTTGACTATACTTATGAAAATGGTGAAGTAGTATTAAAGGTTAAAGATGTTGACCTTTACAAAGCATTGATGCTTTCAGAACAAAGATGGGCTGATAGTCGTAATGACATTGACTCAGATATTGATGATACAATAAGAGAAGGTTCAATTGCTTATAGTAAATTATCTAAATATTTAAAAGAAGTTCCAGTTGAAGGTGAGGATAGAACTATAATTACTGGAACAATAGGTTTAGGCACTCATATATATTTTCCAGAAAACGTTACAAAAATTACTTTTAGTGCTAGTGAATCAGGTGATAGTTCAACTGTAGATGGTAAATTTACTTTAGATGAAGCAGATATGCAAGATGAAAATGGTAAAAATTATTATTATTACGATAGAACTGGTATATTATTTGATGTTTATAATGATATAGACCCTGAAACTTATAAAGAAATTATTGATTGGGTACCATTACAAAAATGGGGAAATTGGGATTACAATTGGGGTTATACTTATAATTTTGTTGGCTATGATGCAAATAACAATGAAGTATTTACTTCTAAAATAAGATTTAGTTATGAACTTGGTGAAACAAGTACAACAGATGAAAATACTGGTGTATCAGTTACTGGTCAAAAAGATATTGATACTACTTTAGCAGTAGAAAATTTAGCTCCTGAAGCAGATGTTTATAAAGAATTAGTTAAACAATTAGAAGGTAAAAAAGTAGTCGGAGCATATGAAGTAAAATTAAATGGTAGTTATGAAGGAAAATTAAGTGTATCATTTAATGTTGATAGTAAATATAATGACCAAAAAGCAACAGTATTACATAAAAAGAGTGATGGTACAGTTGAAACATTTGAGGCAGTAGTGGCTGGTGGTAAAGTAACAGTAGAAGTATCAGAATTATCACCATTTATAGTTGCTCTAAGTGATGTTAAAGCTGATAGTACACCAACTCTAGGAGTACCAAGTTATATTGAAATTGCAAGTTTACTTGTGTTATGTGCTGGAGTTTGTTTAATTAAAGTTTTAAAAAGAGACTAATATAAATAAGTATTTAAAAGAGGATTAAGAAAAGCTTAATCCTTTTATATGCATAATTTTAGTAATTCATTAGAAAGTAAAATAAATAAAAAAAGGAAGAGATAATATTGTCAAATGAATAATATTTAGTTACAATAATAAATATGAAAAAGAAAAAAATAGATATAATTTATGAAGATAAAAATTTAATAGTAGTTAATAAACCAGCAGGAGTATTATCAATTGGAACATATAATAATAGAGAAGATAATCTATATTATGAAGTATCTTCATATGTTAAAAGACAACATAAAAGTAATAAAATATTTATTATTCATCGTTTAGATAAAGATACTTCAGGTCTTATTATGTTTGCTAAAAATATCAAAGTAAAGAAGATAATGCAAGATAATTGGAATACTGTTGTTAGAAAGTATATTGGTATTGTTGATGGCATAACTGAAGAAAAAGGAATAATAAAAAGTTATTTAAAAATGACCAAAACTAATTATGTATATAGTACTAAAAATAGTGGTAAATTAGCTATTACAGAATATGAAAGAATAAAGAATAATAAATTATATAGTGTTTTACTTTTAAATATAAAAACAGGTCGTCATCATCAAATAAGAGTCCATTTAAGTGATATAAATCATCCTTTAATTGGGGATAAAATATATGCTAAAAAGAAAGATAGAGGACATAATAAACTATATTTGCATGCTTATTATTTAGAATTTAAGCATCCCATAACAAATGAAAAAATTATTTTACAAGCTACTATTCCTTCTTATTTTTATCAATTAATAGATTTTAATTTATAACTATTTAACCAATAAAAAAAGCTAGTCATTATTTACTAGCTTTTGTTGTATATCTTGTTTCTCCAGTTCTTTCCCATCCTGGTAAAGAAGTTTCTGTACTCCATTGATATCTATATTTAGTTGTAGTTTGTGTTGATTTATGTGCATCAACAGTAATTACTTCTCCTTTAGTACATTTTGAATCAGAACCAAGACCGTATTTAGTATATCCTTCTTGACATAAGTATTCAGTATGAACACTTGGTCTTTTAGTAATTGTACCATTTGATATACATTTATCACCACTTAATGTATAACCGTTTTCACAAGATTTTTTAGTTTCTTTAATAAATGGTTTTTCTTCATTTGTTGTTTTATAACAACGGTCACCACTTAGAGAATAAGATTTGTCTTCACAATAATATTCTTTTGTAACTGATGGATTAGCAGTTTGAGTAGTAGTTATTGTACATGTTGTACCATTTAAGATGCCCTCACTACATTTATAAGTAGTCTTTGTGTTTATATCTGCTGGAATATAACCATCTGTTAAACATTGTGTTCCTGATAATCTTCCACCATTTGGACAACTATAAGTAACATTTTGTTTAGCTTTTGCTCCTTTTAAACATTGAGAGCCACTTACTGTACCACCATATGGGCAACTGTAAGAATTATTTGTTTTAACTTGTGCATCTTTATCAACTGTTTTAGTTGTTGTTGAACCAGAACAGTAGTGAGCATATTTTTTAGTAGAGCATGATGGACAAACATTTTTTGTAAGTCCGCTATATGAACAACCTGATGGTGATATTATTGAATCACTAAATGTATAACCACCACTAGTTTTTGTTGTTTCTGTTACTCGACATTTACCATTTTGAAGATTTGTTGCATTTTTATAAGCTGAACAGTCATAATATGTCGATTTACTATTAGTTGCAGAGTAGACACAAGTTGTACCATTCCAAGTACCATAATCACAATAATAATCATATGTAGTTGATGCTTGGGCTGGAGTAGATGATGTTACTCGACATTGTGAACCACTAAGTGTACCTATTTGACAAGAATATGAATAATCATTATTAGCAGTAGCATTTTTAGTTGTTGTTATTGTTTTAGTACATTTTGTATTTGCACCACTTCCAGATTGTGTATAGCCTTCTGGACATTTATAGATAGTATTTTCTTTTGCTGGAATAGAATTTTCTGTCTTTTTATAACATTTAGTGTTTTCGCCACTTCCGGATTGAGCATAACCTTCCGGACATTTATATGTGTAACTTACAATTGGGTCTTTAGTTGATGTTGTACCTTTAGTACAAGTCATATTTTCGCCTTCCCCAACAGAAGTATAACCTTCCGGACATTTATAAGTTACTTTTTTCGAAGCTGGAACAGTATCTTTATTGTCTTTAATACATTTAGTACCACTTCTTGTAAATCCGGCTTCACAAGTATAAATTGTATCGGTTACTGTATATGGTTGTTTATAACGATATTCTAATATTTTTTCATCTTCAGTTGGTTCAATAACCGTTACATCACATTTACCATTACTTCCTGTACATAATTGATTACAACCTAATTCTTCTGTTGTTTTAGCAACTTCATTACCACAAACTAACATAATAGTCATATGATATGTACCATTTTCATTTTTAACTAAAGCATAACTAGCTTCCGCATCACATGCTTTATTGTCTTTATAACTAAATGGTAACATTAATCCTTTATCGATTAATTGTTGAAGCGTATATTTTAATGTTTGATTTGCATTTGGTAATTCGCTAATTAAGAAATATTCTTTAGCTGTATCATGAAAATAACGATAACCATCAATAAATTCTTTAGAGTATGCATTTGAATTAGTTATGCTTCCACTTGGATTTTGATTATTAACAGAGCTATTACCTCCATCATAGACATTAATATTACTATTTGGATTTTTCTTAGCAAATAAACCAATAATGACGATGACTACAATAGCAATAGCAACAATAATTAACCCCTTTTTAATAACGTTTCCCCAGTCAATATCTTTTTTTGGTTCTTCTGTATACATAATTTTTTCCTCCTTTTCTAAAAAATTTATTTACTCAATTGTGGACAAATTGAACCACTAATTTCTTCCATTAAATCATTAATTTCCATTTGTAAATTATCTAATTTAATATCATAACTACTAGCAGTATCAGCTGTTAAATTTTTTGGCATTGCCATTCTTAGTGAACCTCTTACAAATGTATCAAAGGCAATAAACATATCGTAATCACTTTCGACAATAGCACTTTCATTAAAGTCTTTATCACTTGTTAAATGAGTATCAGCATTAGTAAAGCCATTTAATGATTTAGAGAATATTTGTAAAAAGTTATATAATTTATCTTTAGCAGTCATATCTTGAGGTGCTACAATAACATTATTTAATAATTCACTATATTTTCTTAAGAAGATATTTAAATCAGAATTTTCTTTAGCAAAGTATGGTAGAGCATTGATGGCATTTAAATTTGGCTTACTTGAGCTTAAATATTCTTCAACTAAACGATTTAAACCATTAACAATTGCTTCATCATGGGCACTATTTACAGGAAATTGTAGGTTACGATTATCAATATCCATAAGAATAGTAACGATTTCATATGTACTTACTTCATTTTTATCAAAGAAATTATATTCTTGAATTTTGTTTGCTCTGTTAACATAATCAACAGCTTTTTCAGCCGGAATATTTAAAATAGTACGAGCTTCTTCATAGTTAGATAAATAAGTAGCATCAAAACCATCAATTAAACCGTATAGAGGCATTGTTTCACTACATAAACGATTTATTAGAGCATCAGAATATGTTAAAGCAAGATTATTAGCAACTTCTGGTTCATAACCTTTCATTACTAATTTAGCTGTATTAATAAATTCTTCATTTTCTGTAACTTCTGGTGCATTATCAATAGGTTTTTCCGTTTCATAAGGATTTGGTGTTTCAATAGCTAGAGTAGCAGGAACAATATCATTATCCTTATTTCTATTACAAGCTGTTAATATACCAGCGATAATAGTAGCAAGAACACCGATAGAAATAAGACCAACTTTATGATTAGAAATATATCTACCTAATGCATTTAATTTATTTTTGGTTCTTTTACGAAGACTTTCTCTATTTTCTTCACTATTCATATCAACTGTAACTGGTTCTTCTATATAAGGAGTATTATCTATTTCTTCTGTTTCTTCTTCCAATTCTTCATCAGTAGCAGTAAGACCAATAAAATCTAAAAATTTATTAAATTTAGTTTTATTATTCTTTTCATTATTAATATCACTAGTAAAATTATCTTGACTTTCTATTTTTTTAGATTCTTTTACTTCTTTAACTTCTTTGCTTTCTTTAGATTCTTCTGATTTTTTATTTATTTCGTCATCCTTTTTATCGTCTTTATGTTCTTCGTTTGCTAAATTGCTATTAGAATATTTTAATATTTCTTCATCATAAGCTAGTTCTTTGTCAAATTCTTCGATATAAACATTTAAGAAATTATTGAAAATATTCATAAGGTCTTTGAAAACTTTATTCTTCGTATCAAGGTCAAATAATCCTTGTTCAATTGCATATTTCGCATTAGTAAATATTTCTTCATCGAAATTTAATTTACGAAGTACTTCTAAGTCTTCTAAGTCAGCACGACGAGTAGCAATTTTTTCTTCGATTTCATCAGTTGGATGACCATATCTTTTTAAAATCTCAGCATCAGCTTTTAAATTATCAATATCATCATTAGCAAAGATAATTAAATCACTAACTTTGAAAGATAAATCTAAATCAGCACTAAGATTTTCTTTAGCATTAGCAAAAGCATTTTCTTTACATCTTGTAAAATATTCTTTAACTAATGATAAAAGATTTAATTTCTTTTCTTTTGGAATGGAACCAATTTTACCTTCTACTAAAGTACCATAAGCAAGTAATTTAATATTATCACGTATTTTATCAAATTCATGTAGAATATTAAATTTGTTTAATTCATTGCTATTATCCTTTAATAATTCAGCTAAATATTGATTACGTTGAATTTCCTTTTTAGTTAAATTTAATCCTTTATTAAATTTAGCTTCGATTTGGGCTTTTTCAGCCTTTAAACTCTTACGATAGTTGATTAAACAATCACGATAATTATATATTTTCTTTAATAATTCACTGTTCATATCAAAAATCCCCCTTTGTGAATATGCCGACTATGATACCACTTCACTAATTAATTGTCAACTGTAAATAGCAAAAACTCGTAAAAATAGCTCTTTTATGGTCGTTCTATGCCTAAATTTGGCGGATTTTGACGAATTTTAGTTTACACTATAAGTTGTTTTTGCTACAATAATAGTGGTGATTAATAGTGAGACCACTAATAAAACTCGAAGAAAATAAACAAGTTTTTTTTGTAAATGAAATATATAATGATACGGACCCAACCCATGTTTATATCCCTATTGATATTAATAAACAAGTATCTTATAAAACAAGAGATTATATTTATAAGAATACATTAATTGAAAATACACTAGTACATACACCTATTTCAGGGTATGTAACGGGTGTCAAAAAGGTTAAATTAAGAGAAAAGTTTGGTCTTGCTTTAGAAATTACAAATGATTTTAAAGAAAATCCCTGCAAAAGAATTTTAAGTAAAAGAATAAAAACAAAAGAGGATTTACTCGCATCTTTAAAAGATAAACAACTTTTAGAGTTATACGATAAAATAAACCAAACGACATTTCAAAATTTAGTTTTATTATCATTAGATGAAGAAGTTTATAGTATGAAAGAATTTATGATTACATCCAAGTTTAATAACGAATTATTAGAAAGCGCTTCTTTATTAATGGATTTATTAGCTATCAAAAAAGGTTATGTAGCCATAAAAAATACTAGTTCATCTGTAATTAAAAGAGTTCGCTCTATTATGGGGACTTATTTAAATATGAAATTAGTTCTTTTGCCTGATAAATATTTATTAGGAAGAATAGATTTTTTATGTTCTTATTTAAATATTAAAGGGGAAGAGACTTTAGTTTTAAAAGCTAGTGAAATGTATGATATTTATGAAGCTATTATTAAAAATCATTTTATTTTAGATACCTTTGTAACGATAAGTGGCGATGCTATCAAGAAATCGCTTGTTTTAAAAGTTAAAATAGGTACTAGTTTAAAAGAATTAGTAGATAAATATATTGAAATTATTAAAGATTATGAACTTTATTTAAATGGTTATTTAGAAGGAGAAAAAATTCATAATATAGAAGATGTTATTATTACGAAAGATATTCATACCATTGTTTTTAAAGAAAAGCAAAAAGTAGTAGAAGAAAAATGCATTAAATGTGGGGCTTGCAGTCGAATTTGTCCGATGAGAATCAATGTCTATAATTGTTATGTAAATAATTTAAGACATCAAAAATGTATCGGTTGTGGTTTATGTAATTATATATGTCCTTCGCATATTCATCTAAAAGAAATAGTAGAGGTTAAGAATAAAAATGAAAGTTAAAAGTATTAAAAAATTAGTCTTAGAGCGGATGCTTTTATTAATCCCATTTTTAATTTATGGTTTATATAAAAATGGTTATTTAATTTATGCAAGAGGTTTTATTAGCCTTTATGAAGTATTTAAACCTTTATATTTATGTTTAATTAGTTTAGTTATTAAAATAATATATGACATAATTAGTTCGAAAAGCATTAAAATAGATGAAAATTTTCTTTATGTAATGTTAATTGCTTTAATTATGCCTTATAACATTAGTTATATTGTATATACAATAGGTTTGATGATTTTATATCCTTTATCCTTATATATAGAGAAGTATTTTACATTTAATATTGTTTGTTTTTGGTATATAATTTTAATTATTATAAATAGTTTAGTAATTAAATTTTCCTTTTTATCACCCATTGAAGAAGCTTTAACCTATAAGTTTTCGCTTTTAGATATTTTTTTAGGACGTGATATTGGGGGAATATCTTCAACTAATATGTTATTTGGTTTAGGTATATATCTTTATTTAATATATGATTTTTATTATAAAAAAGATATTCCACTTTATATAAATATTAGTTACTTACTTTGCAGTGGTATTTATTTCTTTTTAACAAATGATAGTAGTTATCTTTTAAATAGTGAACTTCTTTTTGGTAGTTTATTTGTAAGTACTCTAAGTTCTTTTAGTCCAATTCGCCCAAGTAATACTTTTTTATATAGTATAGCTATTGGTATTTTAGCTTTCTTTATATCCTTATATATAAATGATATAATAAGTATTTATGTCGCAACCCTTTTAATTAGCATGCTTTTAAATATTCAAAAGAAGTCAAAGAGTAGTAAACAAAATAAACTTGCATAAAATTATGATTATTGTTATAATAGGCTTTACAAAAAAAGCCATAATTTGACATTTTTAGCAAAAATTTAAATTTAAAAAAGGAAATTGGCCCATGAGCGATAATAATATATAAATAGAGGGGAAAATTAAAGTACATGGCGATAATAAGTGATGAAAAAATTCAAGAAATAAGAAATTCGGCCGACATTGTTAGCATTATTTCCGATTATGTTCCACTAAAAATGCAAGGTAAAAATTATTTTGGAATTTGTCCTTTTCATGATGACCATACACCTAGTATGTCGGTTTCGAAAGAAAGACAATTATTTAAATGCTTTGTATGTAATAAGGGTGGTAATGTTTTTACTTTTGTTAAAGATTATGAGAATATATCTTTTCAAGAGGCCGTTAAAAGAGTAGCTGATAAAGTAGGAATTCCTTTTCAATATACCATTAATGATAAAGTTGATAATAAATTTAAATTAGAATATGAAATTATGGATTTTACAACAATGCTCTATCAAAATAATTTAAATAGTAAAGAAGGGGAGGAAGCACGAAATTATTTAAAAAAAAGACATCTTTCCGATGATACCATTAAAGAATTTAAAATAGGATATAGCTTAGATGATAGTAAATATTTATATAATGTTTTAATGAAAAAGAAATATGATATCGATAAATTAGATGAATTAGGATTAATTAATAAAGATGGACTTAGTGGTTATGACCGTTTTGTTAATCGAATAATGATACCTATTACTAATTTAGAAGGAAAAATTGTTGGTTTTACAGGGCGGATTTTTCATGATGAAGATACGGCTAAATACATAAATACGAAAGAGACGAGTATTTATAAAAAAGGAAATATCATTTTTAATTATTACAATGCGAAAAATTATATTCGGGATGAAAAAGTTGCCTTATTAGTAGAGGGAAATATGGATGCCATTAGAATATCAACTAGTGGTATCAAGAATGTTTTAGCCTTAATGGGAACGGCTTTAACGAAAGAACAAATTGCAATTTTAAAAAAATTAAGAGTGCCAATTATTTTAATGCTTGATAATGATAATGCGGGAGAAATAGCCACTCTTAATATAGGAGATGCTTTAAGCAAAAATGATGTTGCTTGTTCGGTAGTAAGGTTAGAAGGAGCTAAAGACCCCGATGAATATATTGTTAAATATGGGGTCGAGGCTTTTAAAGATACAATAAAACATGCCATTAATTTTTTAGATTATCGTCTTATGGTATTAAAGAAAAATAAAAATCTTAATAATACGGAAGAATTAGTAACTTATGTTAAAGAAGTTATGGATATTATTAAAGATAAAGATAATTTAACGAAAGAAATTACTTTAAAAAAATTAAGCAATGATTTTCATTTAGATTACGATATTTTAAAAAAAGAAGTTAGTTTTACCCCGGAGATAAAAAAAGAAGAGACGAGTAATTTAATTAAGAGAGAAACCCCTAAAAAACAAGACCGTTATACCTTATGTGTGCAAAATATTTTATATTATATGATGAGTGATGAAAAATATTTAAAGATTTATAATAAAAAATTAGGGTTTTTAAAAGAAGAAAAAGAAAGAAATTTAGTAACTGAAATAGAGTATTATTTACAAAAATATGGTACAATTAACTTTGCTGATTTTCTTACCTATGCTGAAAAGTATGATAATATTAGAAATTTAGTTAATAATATAAGTGATAATGTCAATATAATTGACTTAAGTGATAATGAATTTATGGGGTATTTAAAAATAGCTGATGATATTATGAAAAAAGATAATATTAGGAAAATAAAAGAAAAAATAGCCAAATCAACGGATGTAAATGAGCAAATGGATGATATTAATAAACAAATAGAATTAAAGAAAAGGATAATAAATAAAGAGGAAGTGTAAAAAATGGTAGAAATAAAAACATTTGAAGAAAGAAAAGAAGAATTAATTAAAATAGGCGAAGAAAGAGGTTATGTTACTTTTGAAGAATTAGCAAAATCTTTAAAAGGTTTAGAAATAGACAGTGATACTTTAGATGATTTATATAATTCTTTTGTTGATGCTGGTATTTCTGTTATTACAGAAGAAGATGCTAATGAAGCCGAAGATAACGGGGGAATAATCGATGCTAGAAAATTAGAAGAGGAAGAATTAATTTTAGATGATGCAGAAATTACAAAAGATGTTAATATTAATGACCCGGTTAGGATGTATTTAAAAGAAATTGGCCGTATTAGTTTGCTTTCTAATGAAGATGAAATGAATATCAGTATGCGAATTGCTGATGGAGATGAAGAAGCTAAACAAATACTTGCCGAAAGTAACTTACGTTTAGTTGTTTCTATTGCGAAAAGATATGTAGGTCGAGGTCTTTTATTTCTTGACTTAATTCAAGAAGGTAACATAGGTCTTATGAAAGCAGTAGAAAAGTTTGATTATGACAAAGGGTATAAATTTTCGACTTATGCAACATGGTGGATAAGACAAGCCATAACTAGAGCTTTAGCTGACCAAGCAAGAACAATTAGAGTACCAGTACATATGGTTGAAACAATTAATAAAATGGTAAGAGTTCAAAGACAAATGACTTTAGAGTTAAATAGAGAACCAAGTGATGAAGAAATAGCTAAGAAGATGGGTATTTCGGTTGATAAAGTAAGAGAAGTTTTAAAAATAAGTCAAGAGCCAGTTTCACTAGAAACACCAATTGGGGAAGAAGATGATTCACATTTAGGTGATTTTCTAAAAGATGAAAGTAGTTTATCACCAGAAGAATATACTGAAAATGAGATTTTAAAAGAAGAAATCAAAGAAGTATTGCAAACACTTCAACCACGAGAACAAGAAGTATTAGAATTACGATTTGGTCTTACCGATGGAACATGTCATACGTTAGAAGATGTTGGTAAAAGATTTAGTGTAACAAGAGAGAGAATTAGACAAATCGAAGCTAAAGCTTTAAGAAAATTACGTCATCCATCAAGAGCGAAAAAATTAAGGGATTTTTTAGATAAGTAATGAATAGCGAAAGAATAAAGGCTTTAGCAAGTGATGTATTTCGCGATGATTATGTTTTAGATGTTGGTTGTGACCATGGCTATTTAGCTATATATCTTAAAAAAAATAATTTATGTGCCCAAGTTTATGCATCAGATATTTCCGAAAAAGCTCTTTTACAAGCTAAAAGTAATTTTCAAAAATATAATGTCGACATTACTAGTTTTGTAAGTGATGGGTTTCAAAATATTCCGGTATATTTTAATACCGCTGTAATTTCCGGAATGGGGACAAAGACAATTTTTGATATTTTAAATAGTGTAATTAAACCTAATAAATTAATTATTTCCAGTCATAATGAATATTATAAATTAAGAAAAGGACTCAATAAATTAGGATATAAAATAGTAGATGAACAAGCTATTTATGAAAATAAGCATTATTATAATATCATGTTATGTCTTAAAAAACCGCAAAGATTAAATCATAAAGAATTATTATTTGGTATTAGTAATAATGAAGAATATTATCAGTATTTATTGGATAAAAATAGAGAAATAATAAAAAAAATTCCTTTTCTAAAAAGAGGAAAATTATGGTATTATAATCATGTTTTAAAAGGTCTTATTGAAAGAAAGTAGGACCATTTTTTGTTTCACTATTATTCGTTACAAGTTGAATTTTTTCTTTTAAAGGCTTTAAATTTTTAGCAGTATTAGTCATAACTTTATTAGTTGTTGTATTAGAAAATTCTCTTAAGAAATTGATGGCAGTTTTGGCATTATTAATCATTGGCTTAGCTTCTTTATATAAAGGAATAATTTGATTAACTACCCCAAGAGTTCTAGAAATTCCACCAATTACTTTACCAATACTTAATCCGCCTAAAAAGGGACGTGGACCAAACATACTATCACCTAATATATTTTATGCGTTAAAAGACTAGAAACATACAAAATATTGTGTTATACTAAATTATAGATAGAAAGTATAGTAAGAGTAAGGAGGAGTTACAAATGGACATAGCACCAACTAATGATAAAAAAAATAATGTCTTTTTGGACTTCTTTAAGAATATTGGCTTAGTTATCGTCGCTATATTTGAATATGCTTTTGTTGGGTTAAAAGCTTGTACATATGATTTATTTGTTTTTATATATAACAAACTTAGTTGGCATTTAGATAAAGCTTATAAGAGAACAAAAGATATTTTAGGTAGCGATATTGGTGGCGATGATGATGACTATCATAAAGAAGAAAAAGTTTATACCTATGATGCTAAGACAATGGCTAAACTCGAACAAGAATACCAAGAATTAGTTAGAGATTTACAAACTACTGGTGCTACGCGTAGTAAAGAGGTTAATGTATATAAATTTACTGTTCGGGATAAACATGGTAAGATTATCAAAGGAACGATGAGTGGTTTATCCAAACTAGATATCAATGCTTTTTTAGTTAATGAAGGTTATACAGTTTATAGTATTAAAACTAGTAAAGCTATTAATTTTTTATATAAAGAATCATCAATCGGGGCTCCTAAAATGTCAGTTAAGGAACTTATATTTTGGCTTACCCAATTATCAACTTATTTAAAAGCTGGAATAACTTTAGGGGATGCAGTTAAAATTTTATCAAAACAAATGTCTAATAAAAGAAGTAAAGCGAGAGCTTTCCAAGCTATTTCGTATGAACTAACTTTAGGTTCATCATTTTCGCAAGCCTTAGAAAAACAAGGCTCAATGTTTCCAGCCTTTTTATTAAATATGATTAAAGCCGCTGAAGCAAGTGGAACCTTAATTGAAACCCTAGAAGATATGGCTAATTATTATACCGAAATAGATGATACAAGAAAACAAATGCGAAGCGCTATGATGTATCCGTTAATCGTTAGTTTTTTTGCAGTTATAGTTGTAACATTTATTTTGATTTTCATTATTCCCCAATTCGTTGATATTTATGAGGAAAATAATTTAAAATTATCCGGGTTAACATCTTTCATTATTAATTTTAGTTATTTTTTAAAGAGCAATATTTTTATCATTATTGCCAGTGTTATTATGGCTATTGTTTTATTAGTTGTAGCATATAAAAATGTTAAATCTTTTCGCCGGATGGTTCAAGTTATATTAATGCATGTTCCGGTTGTTAAAGATGTCATAATATATAATGAGCTCGCCATATTTACGAAAACTTTTGCTTCTCTTTTAAGAAATAACGTTTTTATTACGGATAGTATCGATATTTTAAGTAAAATAACTAATAACGAAATATATAAATCGATTTTATATCGAACGATTAACAACATTGTTAAGGGTGAAAAAATATCGGAAGCTTTTAAAGACCATTGGGCTGTTCCTAGTGTTGCTTATTACATGATAGTTACTGGTGAATCAACGGGAGAACTCGATTCCATGATGGAAAAGGTAAGTGTTTATTATCAAGGCTTACATAAAAATATTGTTAATAATTTAAAATCTTTTATTGAACCTGTTTTAATTGCTGTTTTAGCACTTGTTGTAGGTGGTATTTTAATTGCTGTTATTGTACCGATGTTTGGTATGTATGAACAAATAATGTAGGAGGGTTATGATAGGTGTTTTCTTCTTTGTTTTAGGTTCTATTTTAGGGTCTTTCTATTTAGTAATTGGCAGTAGACTTCCTATACACCAAAATGTGATAAGTGATAGAAGTCGTTGTGATAGTTGTCATGAAGTTTTAAGATGGTATGAATTAATACCTCTTCTTTCTTATATCTTTTTATTAGGTAAATGCCATCATTGTCATAAAAAAATAAGTCCCCTTCATTTTGTTATGGAACTTTGTACAGCTTTATTATTTTTAATAGGATATTTATATTATGATTTAACCATTTCCTTAGGTATTTACTTAGTAAGTGTATCAGTTACTCTAATTATTTTTGTTAGTGATTTTAAATATATGATAATATTAGATTCCCCTTTAGTTATTGGTAGTATTTTACTTATTATTTTAAAATATTTTGAAGGTGGTTTAACAAATACTATTATTGCTATTATTTATGGTATATGCATGTTTATACTAATGTTTTTAATTAAATTATTAGGAGATAAAATATATAAAAAAGAAAGCTTAGGTGGAGGAGATATCAAATTATGTTTCTTTATTGGGCTTATCCTAGGGTATCCTCATATTGGTTTTCGAATGGGTTTAATAAGTTTAATTTTATCAGCTTTTTTAGCTTTTCCATATGCTTTAGCTAGTGTTTATTTATATAAAAAAAATGAACTTCCTTATGGTCCATTTTTAATCGCCGCGGCGGTTATCGTTTTTATCTTTTTAGATAAATTTAGTCGTTTATTATCATTATTTTCTTTAACGTAAGAAATAAACAACAACACCAGAAACAAAACTTGCAATCATTAAAAAAAGCATTACCCATATAACAATTTTTCTTGTTTTTTTATTCATAAATATTATCCCACCTATCAATATTAAAAATATATCATACTTTTTTCATTTTTTAAAGTCTTTTTGCATATTATTTAAGCGCCCAAGTTTATCACTTGTTAATAAAAAAAGTTTTGCAAGTAGCATAAATACTTGTTTTTTTATTGAATTTTAACTTG
>CANQIY010000016.1 GCA_947624125.1 uncultured Bacilli bacterium
TTAATAACTTGCATTACTTTTTCTCCCTTTATTTTATATTTGTTATTATATAATACCCCCCCCCGGAGTCAAGTTTTCAGAAAAAAATAAGTGGAAATCCACTTATTCTGTCATATTTTTATAATAGTTATATCTTTTTTTAGCATTCTCTTTTTGTAAAGTAAGTAATTCTTCTGCTAACTTAACATCTTTAATTTTTAAAGATTTAAATCTTACTTCATTATTTAAAAATTCTTCATATCTTTCAAAATTAGGTTCTTTACTATCTAAATATAATTTTTCTTCTTCGGGAACATATCTCATTAATAATGAATAACCTACATCTACAGCTAATTTTTCTTCACTAATTGAGCAACCCATTCCCCCTTTAATACCATGCTCAACACATGGAGAGTAAGCAATAATAATGGCTGGTCCATCATGTTCCATTGCTTCTTTAAATACTTTTATTGTATGTAATATATTACTTCCTAAAGAAATACTTGCTACATAACAATTTGGATAACTCATTGAAATTCTAAATAAATCTTTTTTATAAGTTTTTTTACCAAAATCAGCAAATTCACAAACTGAACCAATTTTACTTCCTTTAGAGGCTTGTCCACCTGTATTAGAATATACTTCCGTATCTAAAATTAAACATTTGATATTCTCATTTTGACTCATAACATGGTCAAGGCCACCAAAACCGATATCATAAGCCCAACCATCACCACCAAAGGCCCAAACAACACGGGAAGGAAGATATGCAAGTAAATCTTTTAAATCTTTTGGAATGTCTTTCTTCTCTAAAGCTTCTTTAATTTCACTTGTAATAGTATGATTTTCAAAATTATCTAAACATTTTTTAAATAATTCTTGAATATCTTTACTTACAGATTCCATTGCCATTGTCATAATTTCTTTTATTCTTTCTCTTTTTTGTTTAAAAGAATTATGCATACCTAAAGCAAATTCAGCGTTATCTTCAAATAAAGAATTAGCCCATGGAATAGTATAAGGCGTAGATGGCGCACTTCCCCCATAAATAGAAGAACAACCAGTGGCATTTGCTATAACTAATTCATCACCAAATAATTGGGTAAGAAGTTTAATGTAAGTTGTTTCCCCGCATCCAGCACATGCTCCGCTAAAAGCAAATTTACTTTTTCTTAAACTAGCCCCTTTCATATTGAATTTATCTACAATATTTGGATTTTCATAATCATCAAAATATTTTGTAACAATTCTTTCATTTTCTTTTGTTCCATTCCCAAAAGATAGTGCTTTAGTTGGGCAATTATTAATACAAACCCCACAACCAGTACAGTCTTTTTCACTAATAGCTAAATAAAAATGATATTTTTTATCTTGCATAAATGGTTTACCAACATTTTCTTCTAATAACAAAGGTCTAATAACAGCATGCGGACAAACAATATTACATAAGCCACATTCAATACATTTATCCATATCCCAAACTGGAACAGAATAAGCTGTATTTCTTTTTTCAAATTTAGTAAGGCCACATGGAAAAGCCCCCGTTCTATATGGAATAAGGTCACTAACCTTTAGTTCATTACCTTTTCTTTCATTTATTTTTTCAAAAATATTCTTTTTTAATTCAACTTCTTCATTACCTAATTCAATTCCCTTAAGAACTTTTAAATTAAGAAGAGCCATTTTTAAAGCATTTATATTATTATTAATAATATCTTCACCTTTGGTAACAAATGTTTTTCTTATTAAATTTTCTACTTTTTCATAACCATTATTGATATTTAATAATTTTAAAATAATAACTTCCATAATTTTATTTATTTTACCACTAATATGATTATCTATAGTTATTTTGGAAGCATCAATATAATAAACAGTAATATTTTTATTTTTGATTATTTCTTTTACTTTATTTGGTAAAAAATCATTTAATTCTTGGTCACTTTTATTAGTATTTAAAAGAAAAATACCATTTTCTTTAATACTATCTAAAACCGAAAATTTCTTTAAATATTCATCTTTTGTTACTACTACTATTTCAGGCTCTAAAACATAGAATGGGGCATTTATATTATCTTTTCCCCATCTTAAATTAGAAACAGTAACTCCCCCACTTTTTTTCGAGTCATATTCAAAATAACCTTCTACATTATAATCATCTTCAGCAATAATTTTTAGCATTTCTTTACTAGCACTAACCATACCATCAGAACCAAAACCAAATATTTTCATTTCTTTAGCCTTAATCTTTAAATCATAGTCATAAACTTCTAAACTAGTATTTGTAACATCATCAACAATACCAATGGTAAAGTTATTTTTTAGTTCTCCCTCTAACATTTTAAATACACTATAAATATGTTTTGGTGTTGTATTCTTACTAGATAAACCATATCTTCCGCCAACAATATTTATATTTTTATTTTGAAGAGCACTAACAATATCAAGATATAAAGGTTCACCAATACTACCTGCTTCTTTTGTTCTATCTAAAACAGCAATATTTTTAACACTAGAAGGCAAAACATCTAATAAATATTTTATACTAAATGGCCGATATAAATAAACAGTTATTAAACCTACTTTATGGCCATTTTTATTTAAATCATCTACTACTAATTTAATGGTATCTGTAACACTACCCATCGCAATAATGATATTTTCAGCGGTCTCATCCCCATAATAAGTAAACGGAGCATAATTAGTATGCATTATTTCATTTATTTTTTGCATATAAAGATTAACAATATCCGGCATTTTATTATATAAATCATTACGCGCTTCAACGGATTGAAAATAAATATCTTCATTTTCAGCTAAACCATATTGCCTATTACAACCAACATTTAAAGCTCTATCTTTAAAAGCTTTAATACTATCCCAGGGAACTAATTTTAAAACTTCTTTTTCATCTAAATCTTCAATGGTATTAAGTTCATGACTTGTTCTAAAGCCATCAAAAAAATGAAGGAAAGGTAAACTACCTTTTAAGGCCGAAAGATGAGCTACAGCTGCTAAATTTTGGGCATCAAAAACATTTGATGACGATAACATACAAAAACCAGTATTTCTTGTTGCATAAATATCAGAATGGTCACCAAAAATAGATAACGCATGGGTTGCAATTGTTCTACTTGCTACATGAATAACGCCAGGCAAACATTCACCCGCTATTTTATACATGTTAGGAAGCATCAAAAGAAGTCCTTGACTAGCTGTAAAAGTCGTTGCTAAAGAACCTGTTAATAAAGCACCATGCATAGTTCCAGAAGCACCAGCTTCACTTTGCATTTCAATAACTTTTGGTTTACTATTAAATAAATTATTTAAATCACTATGTGTCAAAAAATCCACATTAGAGGCCATGGGACTAGATGGAGTAATGGGATAAATACTGCATATTTCACTAAATAAATAAGCTATTTTACTACATGCTGTATTACCATCAACTTGTTTTTTCATTTCTATCACCTAATTAAATTATAAAATAAATTAATTAGAAAAAAAAGAACTAAATTATTGATTTAATTCTTCTTCTATTTTCATAAGCCGATTATATTTAGCTATTCGCTCTCCTCTACAAACAGAACCTGTCTTAATAAAAGGTATACCAAACCCAACTGCTAAATCAGCAATAAAGGTATCTTCGGTTTCTCCACTTCGATGACTAATAATCGTTTTATAACCATTTTTCTTAGCAACCATAATAGTTTTTGTCATTTCAGAAATCGTTCCAATTTGATTAGCTTTTAGTAAAATAGCATTCGCGGCATTCTTTTTTATACCTTCTTCTAATAAATTAGGATTAGTACAGAAATGGTCATCACCCACAACCATTACTTTATCGCCAATTAATTTTGTTAACACAGCTAAACTTTCTAAATCATCTTCATAAAAAGGGTCTTCAATACTAATAATTGGATAATTACGAACTAATTCAATATAATATTTAACTAATTCATTTGCGTCCATATAAGTATTATCTAATTTATAACGATTTTTTTCTTTATCATATAAGGTAGAAGCTGCAACATCAAGAGCAATTAAAACATCTTTACCCGGTCTATAATTAGCATCATTAATCGCATCCATTAATAAATCAAGTGCTTCAGCTGTCTTTGTTAAATTCGGAGCAAATCCCCCTTCATCACCTACACCAGTTGATAACCCTTTCTTTTTCAAAATATTTTTTAAAACATGAAATATTTCACTTGCGGCTTCAACCCGCTTAGCTTCCCCTTTCATAATAGGTACTATCATAAATTCTTGGATATCAAGTAAATTATCGGCATGAACACCCCCATTAATGATATTAACCATGGGAATAGGTAAACTTACCTTCCCATAAGTAACATATTCATATAATTCTTTATTTTGTAATTTAGCTAAACATTTTAAACTAGCAAGAGATACAGCTAACATAGCATTTGCCCCTAAATTACTTTTATTAGGTGTACCATCTAATTTAAGAAGGGTTTTATCAACTAACACTTGGTCTAATTTTTGCCCTATTAAAGCACTTCTAATTGTAGTATTAACATTTTCACAAGCTTTTAAAACACCTTTTCCGAAATATCTTCCCATATCATTATCTCGTAATTCCAAAGCTTCCCTACTACCCGTTGATGCTCCGGATGGAACAGATGCGATAGCTCTAATATTATTTGCTAAAACCATTTCTACTTCTATTGTCGGATTTCCTCTACTATCTAGTATTTCTCTTGCATGTATATCTTTAATATTCATTATAACACCTCTTCTTTATTAGTATAACCATCTTATTAATATTATTAAGCAATAAAATATTTACTTCTTCTTCTTAAAAGTATCGTACTTATTAAATTAATTAAACCATAACCTAGAAAAGCAATACCACAAACAGAGACAGATGCTTCTTTATCAGTAAAAAAGGTAATGATGGCTAATACAATAAATAAAATTCCCGTTACTAAAATTAAAAACCAACTCGATTCATTAAATTTTTTTAAAAATAATCCATAATTAATTTTTAAAAGACCACCAACAATAAGATAAATACCCATAAGAGTTATTAAAATATTACTAGCTACCATCGTTATTGCTCCGATAATGATAAAAAGAAAACCAAAAAACATATTATTATTAAATAAATCAATGCCATTTCTTTTTCTATGATAATAAATTGATGCTGCCCCATTAATAATGAGTAAAAGGCCCGCTAAAACACTTGCTAACGTTTTATTCATATCCCCACTTGCAAAAAACATATAACCAAAAAAGATAAAAATAATTGATAATCCTAATTCCATAAAAGTAATAATATTAAATATACCTTTTGCTTCACCTAAAAATTTCATCTAACTTCACCTATTAAAATTATAACATAAAAGATGCATAAATAATCATTTAATTTACTAATCTATTACTTTTTTACTTAAATTAAACAATTATTGTTCATAATCATCCCTATTTTATCTTTTAACTTTCTCTTATTTATGGTATAATATGCCACTATGGAGGGGATAATATTGATATTTCGCCAATTAAGTATTGAAGAATTTACTAATTTTCAAAAAAACCATCCTTTAAGTAATTTTTATCAAACTATTAATTATGCCATGTTTAAAGCGGAAGATGGTTTTGATTATGAATTAGTGGGATTACTAGATGAAAATGAAGAAGTGAACGCGGCATCTTTAATTTTATTAAAACCTATTGGTATTAAATGTTACTATGGCTATGCTCCAAGAGGATTTTTAATCGATTATCAAAATAATTATTTAGTAAAAAAATTTACGGAAGAATTAAAAAAATATTTCTATCAAAAAAATGTCATCTTTATTAAACTTAATCCTCTTATTATTAGTAGTGAAATCGATAATAAAAATTTTACTAAAACTTATCATAATACACCACTTAATACTTTAACTAGTCTAAATTATAAAAAATTAAAAGATAATCTTTATTTTGAAGCAATGCTACCACGTTTTAATGCTTTTATTGATTTACAAAATTTAAAACTAAATAATTTTTCTAAAAATACAAAAAATAAAATTAAAAAAGGAATCAGAAAAGGGTTAGTATTTGAAAAAGTAGAAAAAGATAATTTATGTTATTTAGCTGATATTTTAAAAGATAATCTTAAAAATGAATATTTTTTACAAGACTATTATACTGTTTTTGCTAAAGATAATAGCATTGATTTATTCTTAGTATCAATTGACTATAATGCCTTACTTAAAAATAGTCAGTATATATATGAAGAGGAAAATATTAAAAATACTAAATTAAATAATAAACTTACCAAAAATAGTAGTGAAAGAATTATTAATGCCAAAATGAATAGTGACCGTAATTTACTTTCTTATAAAAATGATATTATGGAAGCCACTAAAGGGATGACCGAAAATAATAAAACTTATATTGCTGGGGCTTTAGTTATTAAACATAATAAAACAGTATCAATTATTTATAGTGGATTTTTAAATAGTTATAAAAGATTTGCTCCTAATTATTTTTTACATTATAATATTGCTAAATATTATAAAAATGATTATGATTATTTAGATTTAAATGGTATTGTAGGTGATTTTCAAAAAGAAAATCCATACACTGGTCTTAATCGTTTCAAACTAGGTTTTAACCCTCTTATCTATGAATATTTAGGAGAATTTGATTTAGTTATCGAAGAAAAAAGTTATAATATTTTATTAAATAATGGTATTTTAGCTAAAGAATTTAACAAAAGAAGTTCATAAAGAGCTTCTTTTTAATTACATAACACTTGGAACTTTAATAGCTAGTATATCTAATAAAATCATATTTATCTTATAAGCAATACTAGTTAAATAAAGCCATGAAGAACGAATGTCTTCTTGTTTTTCTTTTAAAATAATATTCTCGGTATAAAAACGATTAAAACTAGTAGCTATACGATATAAATATTCCGTTATTTCATTTAAAGATTTTTCATTAAAAGCTTTTTCTAAAACAATATCTAAATCATTTAAAGTCATAATAAGGTCTCTATCATATTCATTAACAATAACTTTTAAGTTATCATAAGAAAAGTTATTTTCTTTTGCTTTTTGTAAAAGAGATTTCATTCTAATTGTTGAATATAAGATAAAAGGACCAGTTTTACCTTCTAAAGAACAAAATTTTTCTAAATCAAAACAATAATCAGTTTCTTTTACTGGTAACATATCAGCATATTTAATCGTAGCTAAAGCAATTTGTTCAGCAATTTCTTCTCTATTTTCCCTTATATTTGCATTTAATCTTTTTAGACATTCTTGATGAACTAAATCGAGTAAATCATTTAAACGCATAACACCACCATCACGAGTTTTAAATGGTTTACCATCTTTACCATTCATAGTGCCAAACCCAACAAAAACTAATTTTGTTTGCCCATCAATAATATGTGTTTTTTTAGCGGCCCGAAAAACTTGGGTAAAATATAGGCTTTGTCTTTTATCTGTCATATACCATATTTCATTGGGATGATATGTTCTAACTCTATCAAATATAGTAGCAAGTTCTGTTGTACTATATAAAATACCACCATCACTTTTAATAAGAAGAAGGGGTGGAATTTCTAATTTATCATTATCTTCTGATACATCGATAACTTTAGCACCTTCACTATCAGTAACTACCTTTTGTTTATCTAAATATTCTAATAGACTTGGTACTACTTCCCCTGCATCCATTTCTCCTTTATATAAATCAAAAGAAGTATTAAGTCTATCATAAATGAGTCTGATATCTTTTTTAGAAATTTGCATTATTTGTTGCCAAAGCGCAAATATGCCCGGTTCTTTATCTTGTAGACGTTTAGTCATAAATTTTGCTTCTTTTAAATATTCCTCATCTTCTTTAGCTTTTAAGGAAGCATAAGGATATATTTCTTCTAACATTTTATTATCGATATTTAGATTGGGATATTCTTTATGTTCTAAGCCATCAAAAAATGGTAAGTCCGGATATCTTTTTGATAATTCTAATATAACTAAACCTAAAGGACGACCCCAGTCCCCTAAATGCGTATCAGAAATCGTTTGATAACCTAAAAATTGACATAATCTTTTTAAAGCTTCCCCAATATTGGCACTCCGTAAATGACCAACATGAAGACTCTTTGCCACATTAGCGCCCCCATAGTCAAGAAAAATCAATTGATTTTTTTCTGGATATGTATAATCATTTTCGTTAAAAAAAGCAATTAAGGCTTCATTACTAATTTTCATATTAATAAATCCCGGTCCCGCTACACTAACACTTGCAAAAAAACTATCTTTTTCTAAAGACTTAACCACTTTCTTAGCTATATCAATCGGATTTTCATGATAATTTTTGGCTAAAGACATAACATTATTATATTGATAATCACCAAACTCAGGTTTAGAGGCCATAATAAAAATATTTTTATCTTCATAACCATTATCTACCAAAGCTTTAGCAATTTTATCACTAATTATTTTATAAAATTTTTTCACCTTAATTCCTCTTTCTTTCTCTATATTTTACCAAATTATTAATATTATTACAAATAAGATAGGTAATTTTGCAAAAATATTGTATAATATAGTTGGTGATTTATGTTATGGGGAAAAAGAAAAAGAAAAAATCTTTAACTAATAATACTCAGAATACGCAAGATGCCAAAGAAAAAAAAGAGGTAATTAATAAAGATAATAATATTAATAACAAGAATAATAATTTAACAAAGACGAAGAAAAAAGAAAATGTTACTGAAGTCGTTAAAAATACTAGTGTTAAAGAAAATCTTAATAAGACAACAAAAGTAAGTAATACTAATAAAGAAAATAAAACTAAAGTTTCTAAAGTAGAAGTTCCAAAGATTAATGATAATACATCTATCGTAAAAGCATCTACACCAAAAAAGAAGAAAAAGAAAAAAGCACCAGTAAAAGAAACTGTTACCGAAGTTGCCAAGAACAATAGCGTTAAAGAAAATATTAAGGAAAAAGAAACAACTTTAAATAATACTAATAAAAATGTTAATAACAATACTTCTAATAACACTTCGGAGTCAAAACAAAAAGAGGCAAGTGAAAGTAATGTAACAGATATTAACGAGCCTGCCAAAAAGAAGAAGAAAAAGAAAAAGAATGCTGAAGTAGTTCAAAGTGTTTCGGAAACTAAAGATATTAATCCAAATCAAAGAGCTTTAGATGAGATTAATTTAGTCGATTTAGAATTAGAAAGAATTATTATTAATAATGATTTAACAGGAAAAGTCGGAATCAATGATATTATTAATTCGGAAGAATATAATTTATTAAGAAACCGAGATGATAATATTAAAGATGAGGATAATGAGTTAGAGCAAAAGAAAATAAATGAAACAACGGAAGTAGAATTAGACCCTCTTAAAGTAGAAGATATTGTGGATGAAGAATTGCAACAACAAGAAGAAGAGATGAAACCAATAAATGATTCTCTCACTGATGCCACTATATTAACTGAGACTGATAAAATATTACTAGAAGAAGCTTTAGAAAAAGAAAAAATTAAAGAAGAAATAGTAACTAGAGAAGATAAAAATAAAGAATTATATGAAAAAAATGAAATAATTAAAAAAGAAAAGAAATCAAAGAAGAAAAAAACAACAAAAATTATTGCTTTAATTTTTATAATTATTGCTATTCCTATTCTTGCTTATTCAGCTTATCAAATGGTAATTTATTCTATTGACTCACCTAAAACTAAAGCTACCACTGAAAAAATTCGGGATGAAGTTATCATCAATGACAATGTTGATTCCGAAAATTCAGTCATTCCAGAAACAACGGAACCACCAAATACTCCTTATTGGAATTTTATTAAAATGAATTTAATGGATGTTGATTTTAGCAAATTAAAAGAAACTAATAGTGATACTGTTGGTTGGATAAAGGTTGAAGGAACCAATGTTAATTATCCAATTGTTCGGGGTGAAGATAATGACTTCTATTTAACGCATTCTTTTGATAAGAGTAAAAATGGAGCCGGTTGGGTCTTTATGGATTATCGTAATGATAAAGATAATTATGGTCGAAATACAATTATCTATGGCCATAATAGAGCTGATAAAACAATGTTTGGTACATTAAAATTATTATTATATGCCGGATGGTATAGTAATGAATCGAACAGAATAATTAAAATGTCTTCTGATACATATAATACTCTATGGCAAATATTTAGTGTTTATACTATAGAAACAACAAATGATTATATTCAAACTAATTTTAAAAATGATGATGAATTTAAAGCTTTTGAAGATTTAATTTTAAGTCGAAGTTATGCTGATTTTAATACTACTGTTACACCTCAAGATAAAATATTAACGTTATCTACTTGTCATGGTAATACGAAAAAATTAGTTGTTCATGCTAAATTAATTAAATATGAACCTAAATTAAATTAATAGAAATTGGAGATTCCTTTTTAAAGGAATCTTTTGTTTTTATTATCTTTAATAAAGTAAATTGCAATAAAATATGATTTATTTTATAATATAAAAGGAGGTTTCCTATGAAGAAAAGTGGATTTATGGAGGGAGCAATTATTGCAACCTTAGCAATATTTTTTACAAAGTTTATTGGTATTATTTATGTTATACCTTTTAGAGCCATTGTTGGTGTTCAGGGGGGAGCTTTATATGGTTATGCTTATAATATATATAATTTATTTTTAATTATTTCTAGTGCAGGTATTCCTCTTGCGATAAGTAAATTAACAGGGGAATATATAGCTCTTAAAAAAGATAAAGAAAAAGAATATATGTTTACAGTTGCTTCCAAAATAACTTTCCTTTTTTCTTTAATTTCCTTTTTAGCTTGTTTCCTCTTTGCTCCATTTATTGCTAAACTTATTATTGGTAATGCTACTGGTGGTAATACCCCCGAAGATATAACGTTTGTTATTAGATGTGTTTCTTTTGCCATTTTAGTTGCCCCCCTTTTAGCGGTTGGAAGAGGTTATTTACAGGGACATGGTTATATAAGACCGGCCTCATTTTGCCAAGTCATTGAACAAATTGTAAGAGTAATTGTTATTATTGCCGGAAGTTTTACTTGCATCAATGTTTTACATCTAAGTTTAAGAACCGGTGTTGGTGTAGCTGTTTTCGGGGCTTGTGCCGGAGCTATTATTGCTTATTTATATCTAACTCATAAATTATTTATTGTAAGAAAAGAAAAGAAACAAACGGGGAATGATTTAAATAAGAGTGAAAAAAAATTAATTATCAAAAAAATTATTATTTATTCAATTCCTTTTATAATTACTAATGTTGCTAATTCTTTATATAACTCAACTGATATGATTTTACTTGTAAGAGGATTACAATATTTAAAATTTGATATAAAAGATATTGAAAATATCAGTAGTGTTTTTACAACCTATGGTCATAAATTAAATACTATTGTAACAAGTATAGCGACAGGACTTGCAGTTAGTTTAGTACCTAATTTAGCTAAAAGCTATGCCCAAAAAAATTATAAAGATATCAATATTAAATTTAATAAAACTTTACAAATATTTTTCTATGTTGCCTTACCTCTTGCTTTATTTATGAGTTTATTTAGTAGAGAAATATGGACCATTTTTTATGGCTTTGATAAATATGGCCCTCTGATTTTTAAATTCTCTATTATGACTGCAGCGATGGATGCTTTATATATCATGATTTGTAATGGCTTACAGGGACTTAATAAAACAAAATTAATATATCTATGTGTTATTTTAGGTTTAGGTCTTAATTTATTATTAGATATTCCTTTAATGTTATTATTTAATAAATTTAATTTACCTCCTTATGATGGAGCCATTTTAGCTACGATTATAGGTTATGGCGTATCTTTATTAATCCCTCTTATAACTTTAAAGAAAGAATTTTCCCTTAATTATCAAAGTACTACAAAAAAATTACCTAAATTATTTGGTGTTTATATTATAATGATACTTTTATCTTTCCTATATCGTGGTATAATAAGTAGTATAGATAATAGAGTAATATTAATCTTCCTCGTTGGTTTTATTGGTCTTATTTTAGCAGTACTTTATTATATATTAAATAAAAAAGAAATCGAAGAAATACTTGGTAAAAGTATTAAAGAAATAATAAAAAGGAAGTAGAATTTTATGAATAAATATTTAATTTTAATTATCATTATTGTTATTATAGCTTTAGCTCTTCTTATTTATATGACAGGATTAGCTAAATTTAAAGAATTAAAAGAAAAAATGGAGAAAGCCGAAAGTATTATCGATAGTAATTTAACTAAAAAATTAGAAATCATTATTTCTCTTAACACCTCAATTAAAAAAGTAACAGGTAAAAAAGATTATTTAAAAGATTTCGTAGCTATTAAAGACCAAATTGTTACTAATATTGAAAAAGATTTAAAATTAGATGAAGCTGAAAAATTAATTAATGACTTAAAAACTGATTATAATGAACTTAATACCAATGAAGAATTTTTAAAAGAAATAACTTCTTTAAGAGAAGTTGATGAATTACTTGTTTCAGCGAAAAATTTATTTAATCAAAGTGCCATTGAAAACAATAAATTAATGAAAAATTTCCCTTACAATATTATTTCTAAAATTGGTAATTTTCGCAAAAGAAGTTATTATAATAATGGTACAAATAATAAAACCGATGATAGCGACTTTTAAAGTTGCCAATCTATCGGTTTTATATTATTTTTAATTAAAAATTCATTAGTTTTGGAAAATGGTTTAGAGCCAAAGAAGCCATTGTTGGCAGAAAAAGGCGATGGATGCGAAGAAGTTATTACTAAATGTTTTGGATTAGTAATATATTTCTTTTTTTCTTTAGCAAAATTACCCCATAAAATAAAAACAACCGGTGTATCTTTTTCATTAATTGCTTTAATAATATAATCAGTTAATAATTCCCAACCTAAACCCCGATGAGATGCCGGATGGTCTTTATCAACAGTTAAAACAGCATTAAGCAATAAAACACCTTCCTTTGCCCATTTGGTTAAATCACCATCTTTATGAGGTGGTATTTTTAAATCATCATATAATTCTTTATATATGTTTTGGAGAGAAGGAGGAATTTTAATTTCTTTTTGAACACTAAAAGAAAGACCATGAGCTTCTCCTTCACCATGATAAGGGTCTTGTCCCACAATAACTACTTTAACATCTTTATAACTAGTCAATTTTAAAGCATTGAAAACATAATTTTTAGGTGGATAAACAATTCCTTTTTGATATTTTTCATTTACAATACTTAAAAACTTTTTAAAACCCTGACTATTTTCAATTATTTCTAATATTTTATCCCAATCATTTCCTATCATTTTTACTTCCCTATTTTCTATTCAAATTCATCTGGTGCCGTATTCTTTTCAATAAATGTTATCATATTTTTCTTATAAGTTCTTGCCAATATTGGAAATTCTTTATATAATTCTTCATCTTTGATTTGGTCTGTTAATAAGTTTTTTAAACTTAATAATCGTTGTAAAAAGGTATATCTTAAATCATTTAAGTCAGTATAATTTTCCGTAACATATAATTCATGATATTCTTGATAAGCATAATTAATTTCTTTCCGAAAATAATCTTTTCTTGCCTCATCTTTGATTGTAGCTACTTTTTTAAGTAAAAATTGAATTAATTTTAATAAAAATTCTTCTGTTATTTCATTATTATCTTTATAATATTTATTTAATAATTCTGTTACTAATAATAAAGACTCTTTTGACATACAATCCATTAACAAAAGATTCATTCTTTGTAACTCTACTTTTAATGGTGAAATTGATTTAACAAAAACAGTCTTGGTGTAATATGCATCTTGATTAGGAAAAGTATACTTTTCCTTATTTTGAATATTAAGAAAAGCTATTTCTCTTTCTTTTTTATTTTTATTCATAATTATAACTGGTATAGCTATAATAATGTGAAAACTATCATTTTGAAATTGATAATTACCATTCTTTAAATTTGTTCTTTTATTATCTAATTTACCAACAAAAACAGCATATAAATCATCTATTTTATAATTTTTTTTAAACATAAAAATCCCCCTTACTACTTATGGTAACTTTCGTTATTATTGATTTTAAATGTGCGATATAATTGTTCAAGAAGAATGCTGCGAAATAATCCGTGGGGAAATGTTAATGATGAAAAACTTATTTTTTCTTGACACTTATTCAAAACGTTTAAAGAAAGCCCATTACTACCTCCAATAATAAAGGTAATATTACTTTTTAATGTTAATAGACTTTCTATATGTTTAGCAAAAGAAACGCTATCATAAGTATTACCCGTAATAGATAGGGCTATATAATAATCTTTATCATTCATAACTTTTAAAATATTATTTTCTTCTTCTTTTAATATTTCACTATCTTTTACTTCAATAAGTTCAATTTTCGAATATTTCATAATTCTTTTCTTATAATCATCAATTAACTCTTTTAAGTAATTTTCTTTTATTTTTCCCACACAAATTATTTTTATCATAACGTTACCACTTCACTTATAACATCTTGTTTAGCACATTCTATTTTGGTAAATTTAACTTCCGCATCTTTTAATGACTTTTTAACAGTTTTTAAGGCTATTTCTGGTGTATTATTAACTTCACTCAAATGCATTAAAAAGACTTTTTTAGTTTTTTTGCCAATTAACTTTGCTAAATAAAAGCCACAGGCTTGATTTGATAAGTGTCCTTCATCAGATAATACTCTTCTTTTTAACCAGTCAGGATAAGGTCCATGCTCTAACATTTCAACATCATGATTACTTTCTAATAAATACATATCTCTATTCTTTAAAAGATTAAAATATTTACTCTTAATATATCCTGTATCGGTAATTTGCACAACCGATGTATCTCCTTCTTCAATAATGAAGTTATGAGATGCCACCGCATCATGACTAGACTTTAAGGCATATATTTTTATATCGTCAAAAAGAATTTCATCTTCATAAGTTACAATATGTTCATAATTATTTAAATTATTTATTTCAAGTAACATCTCTTTTGGCATATATACCGTTGCTTTATATGTCTTAATAAATGTTTCTAAAGCTGAAATATGGTCAGTATGAAGGTGACTAATCAATATAATATCTATCGTCTTTGGGTCAACATTTATTGCCTTTAAACTATCAACAATATATTTTTTCTTTTTACCCATATCTAATAAAATACGATGTCCTTTTGTTTCAATATATGTCACATTTCCTTTTGAACCACTTGCAAAAACGCATACTTTCATTTTTAATACAACTCCCTTGGATTTCTAAATGTACCTCCGCTATTCGGATTACCTATTGATAAGCCAAAATGAAGGTGTGTTCCCGTTGAAGAACCACTTGAACCCATATAACCAATTACTTGACCACGGGATACATAATCGCCAACATTAACTGGAATATTCTTCATCATATGAGCATAAATGGTATAAATATTATTACCATGGTAAATAACAACAGAATTACCATAACCACCACCACATGAGCTTCCATAATATCCTACATCTTCACATGACCTAATTACTGATACAACTGTTCCTGAGTTTGCAGCCATAATACGAGAGCCAAAACCGGAACCGGAAATATCAATACCATTGTGTTTTTTACCCCAACGCGGTGCAAATTCACTTGTAACAGCAAATGGATTTTGGGTTGGCCATTTCCATCCATCACCAGTATCTTGAATATTTTCCCAACCCCAAACAGTTTCTTCTCTTCCTTTAATCGTAATTTGGTCAACTTTATCTCTAATTCGTTTGAATAGAGAAATATCGATTTCTGAACTTTGTTCACCATTTAAAACCCGGTAACGATTTCGCATTAACGCAATACCGGAAATACCCGGTTGTTTTATTTCCGAATAAGAAGATGGTTTACTATTATCTCTTGTTATTTCATTACTATATGGTTCTTCTTCTTCTTTTATTTCTTCAACATTATAAGCAAATGATAACTCTGGATTAATTAAGGTAATATTAACAGTATCACCAATAGCTAATAAACTATCTTTACTAGAATATTTAGGATTAGCAATTAAAAATTCTTGCGTATTTAAAGTATTAGCTTCAGATACTGATTCAATTGTATCTCCTGCTTTAATAACATAACTTTGTTCTTTATAATTAAAACCAAATAATAATTCTTGAGCTAATGTTTCACTATTTTCATATATCTTATCATTAATACTTATATATTTATCTCTTATTGTTATGTCTTCTAATATTTCCATATCTGTATAAATAATACCTATATCATCTAATTCTTTTTGATTACCTTCTAAATAATCATTATAACCTTCTTCATCTACAAATGCTAAAATAAAATCCTCAATTGCTTCATTCAATATATCTTTATCTAATAAATATAAATAAAATTCTTTATCATTATCACTTGAAGTAACTTTAACTTCATAACCATAAATAGTAAAATCTTGTAATTCTTCTATTTTATTATAGACACTATCTAAACTAGCTATCTCTGGATTATAAGAATAATCTTCTATTACTTGTAAACTACTAGGAGGATAAACTGTATCAACATGATATTTTTCTTTTATTCCCTGTTGTTTTTCATCAATTAAATTATATAATGCCTCTTTATCATCAATAACACCAATAATATCACCATCTAAGTAAACATTATAAACCCGTTTTATAAGTCCTGTATTTTCTTTGCTTTGACCAATGAGAAAATAAAGTCCTAAAATAACACTACATAATATAATTGTTACTATTTTTCCTTTTAAATTCATTACATCTCTTCCTTAAAATTATTTTCTATACTCTTAAATGAACTCATACTAAGTTCAAACATCAATTCAATTACGCCAGCACTACCTTTACGATGCTTAGCAATAACAAGTTCGGCAGGAACAATTTTTTCTTTTTCTCCTTTTTTAGCTTCGTAATAGTCTTTTCGATTAATAAATAAAACCATGTCGGCATCTTGTTCAATAGAACCCGATTCTCTTAAATCAGCTAACATTGGCATATTATTTTCCCGTTTTTCAGCACTTCTTGATAATTGGGAAAGAGCTATAACAGGCACTTTTAACTCTAAGGCCATCGTTTTTAAACTTCTTGATATCTCTGATACTTCAACTTGTCTTGATTCAATTCTTTTATTACCCGTTGTAACTAATTGTAAATAGTCAATTACGACTAAGCCTAGGCCCTTAGGTTGACTTGCAAGTCTTCGACATTTTGCTTTTATTTCCGCTACTGTTACCCCGGAATTATCTTCAATATAAAGATTAGTCTTCGCTAAATTATTCATTGCTTCATTGTATCTTTTCCAGTCTTTTTCTTGCATATTTCCTGTTTGTAACTTGTAGCCATCAATTCCTCCCTGTGCACTTATGATACGATTAATAAGTTGTTCAGCAGGCATTTCTAAGTTAAAAATAGCAATTGCTTTGTCAGTAGTTAAAGCTGCATGCGTAGCCATATTAAGAGCTAGAGCGGTTTTACCCATACCCGGACGAGCCGCTAAAATAATTAATTCACCGGGTTGAAATCCTGTTGTAATACGGTCAAAATCATAAAAA
>CANQIY010000017.1 GCA_947624125.1 uncultured Bacilli bacterium
TCTTTGGGGTAAGGGGAAGTCTGCCCTTTTTTAACTATTTTTAAAATAAATTTTGTTTTTTTCTTTTCAGACTAATCACTAATTTTATTATTGGCATTTTTATACAAAAAAATACATTTATTATAATAGGTGAAATATGAATTATATAATCCTCGTAAATAAAGAAAATGCTTTAGATAATAAATATTACCCAACTAAATTAAAGAAAATAAAATTAAAAAATCAGAATGTAGTATATTTAAATAGAATAGCTTATCGAAATTTATTGAAATTATTAAAAGATATTAATATGGAATTTAAGGAAGAGATAACTATTAAAACTGGTTATCGTCCTTCTTTATCCCAAGCCTTTTTATTTAATGATAGTGGTTTAAAAAATGATGAAATAGCTAAACCTTTTTACTCTGAACACCAAACTGGTTTAGCAGTTGATTTAAGTATTTATGTAAAAACAAGAGAAATAGAAAAAAATGACTGGTTAAATTACGAAGAAATTATCAATTGGCTTACAAATAATGCTCATAATTATGGTTTTATCATAAGATATCCCAAAAACAAATCATCTATTACGGGCTATCGGTATAAACCATGGCATTTAAGATATGTTGGGAAGTTAGCAACCTTTTTACATCAATATGATTTAACTTTAGAAGAATACTATGACATGTTTATTTAAAAATTAAAATAATGTCTTTTGTAAATAAATAATATGTGATATAGTTATTAATATGGAGATAGAAATTGAAAAATTTGATAATTTAGGACGAGGATTAGGCCATAAAAATAATAAAGTTATTTTTGTGGAAAAAGCTTTACCCGGCGATATAGTGGAAATAGATATAATAAAGGAAAAAAAGGATTATATCGAAGGAAAAATAAAGAAACTCATAACATCATCCAAAATAAGAAAAGAACCAATATGTCCTTATTTTTTTCAGTGTGGAGGATGTACTTTTTTAAATACTTCTTTAAGTGAATCACTAGATTATAAAATAAGAAATATTAATGAATTATTACAAAAAGAAGGAATTAATTATGAAGTATCCCAAATCATTAAAAGTAAAAAGCCTCTTAATTATCGAAATAAAATAACTTTGAAAATTGTTAATAAAAAAATCGGTTATTTTGCTAGTGATAGTCATGATTTAGTTGAAATTGATTATTGTTATTTATGTCATGAGACAATTAATGATATCATAAAAGACATTCCTTTTTTAGGTATTAAAAATGGTCTTATAACTATCAGAGTTAATTATAAAGATGAAATTTTATTACATATTGAAAGTAAAGATAAATTAAATAATATAGATAAGTTAAATGAATTATATAAAATTGCTGGGATTATATATAATGATGAAGTTATTTTTGGGAGTCCCTTTTTAATTGATAAAATAGGTGATTATTTATTTAAAATAAGTTATGATGCTTTCTTTCAAGTTAATCCTTTTATTTGTGAAGAAATAGGAAACTATATAAAGGAATATACCAAAAATTCCCATAAAATAATGGATTTATATGCTGGAGTAGGAATGCTTGGTATTATGGCTAGTAATAACTTAAAAGAAGTAGTGGGAATAGAAATAGTAGAAAACGCTGTTAAAGATGCTCTCATTAATAAAAATTTTAATCATGTTGAGAATGCTAAGTTTTTTGTAGCTGATACAAAAAATATTTTAGATAAGATTACAAATAATTATGATACAATTATTTTAGACCCACCAAGAAGTGGTGTTAATAAAGCAGTAATAGATAAAATAAAGAAAGAAAAAATAAAAAATATTATTTATATATCGTGTCATCCCCAAACTTTAGTAAGAGATTTAAAATTATTGTATGAACAATATGAAATTAATAATATGTTATTATTTGATATGTTCGCTCAGACTAGTCATGTTGAAAGTTTTTGTGTTCTAAACTTAAGATAAATTTTATGAGTTTTATAGATTAATAATATTTAGAATAGGAGGGAAATAATGAGTAATTTAATAAGAAAAGATGATTATTCAAAAGTAATTAATAGTGTTATATTGGGATATAGGTCATTTTTAATGAGCAAATAGAAAGTAACAATTTTATTAAAAATGATGAAATTGTCTCACCACTAGTGAGATAATTAAGTTGAAGTATGAATGTCCTTATAATAAAAAAATAGAAAGATGGTTAAGATGGAATTATTATATGAAATTTTATTAGAAATTATTTTTGATAGCAGTATATCTTTAGATAAATTAAAAAAAATCCCACCCTTTGTTAAATATCCCTTAGTGTGTTTAGTTATTTTGTTTTTTATCGGGGCCATTATTTCGTTATTTATAATTGGTATTATCATTTTTGATACAAATATTTGGCTAGGTACCGCTATGATTTTATTCAGTATAGCTTTAATTATTTTAAGTATTATGAAATATAAACAAATTTATGAATTAAAATTAAAAGAAATGAAGAAAAAGGAAAGAAAAAAGAAAAAGACAGAAAAGAAAGCCTAAAGAAGAAAGTATTTTAAAAGATTTTAACAAGTGTTATAATAATAGAGTGATAATATGACGATAGAAAAATATTTTCCGGAAAATGACCAAGGATGTATAGTTTTTGACCCCATTCCTTCTTATGAAGGGGAATGGTCTTTTTCTATTGCTAATTTAAAGAGAAATGCTAAAAAAGTTGATGGTAAAAATTTATGGGATGAATTTTTTGCAAAAACATATTTACAACCTTTACAAAGTTATTTTAAAAATGAGTTATTTACTTATTTTAAAGTAAGAATAACCTCTTTACCTAATCAAAATGGGATAGGTAGAGTCATAAGATATAATAAAAAAGTCTTTTTTAAAGATTTATTAAAATATTTTCTTTGTGATGAATTAGATATGTATGGTTATAGTAAAGAAGATTATGCTAAATATTTAGAAAATATTTTAAATCGAGTAAATGAAAATTATGAAAGTTTTAATTTACTCGTATCAAATGCTTTTAAAACGAAAAGAATTCGATTAGAAAAATTAGAACAACAAGAATTTAAATCGGAATATTTTGATGCTGCAATGCTTGATTATGCCCCTTATAAAAAAGAAATGGATTTTACTTCATATATCAAAATGATGAAAAAAATCATGAATGAATTTGAGTTAGGTCTTTTATATTTAGGTGATTTTTTTGAAAGACCAATAAATTTTAAAGAATTATATTCTCTTTTTGATAGTGATAAATTTTATTTATTATTTGCTAAAATTATTAGTGAACAAAATAAATATACTGAAAAACTCGATAATCATTTAGATAATACTTATGGTTACTTAATTCATTATAAAAATAATTTAGAAAATTTATTACAAAATGATAAAGATTATAATCCTGTTATTGAATTTCAAATGCCTAATGAGAAACAATTTAAAAAGATAAGTAAATATGAAATATTAAATGATATAAATGGTTTATTACAAAGACATCCGGAAGCTAAATTAATTAAATTACCTGATATAAATAGTACTAATATCGATAGTTATCGAAATATTAGTTTAATTAAGAAATTAGAAGAGATTTATCAAAGTGAAGAAATCAAAGTAAATTGGGAAGTATTACCAATTGGAGAAGGAATTAAAAGATTAGTTAAAAAAAATAATCCTAATAATGCTCAAAATAAAAAAGATTTAGAAGAAAATGTTAATTTAAGAATCGAAATATTAGAAAATTCCGGATTTATTGGCATGCCTATTAAGGGTTTAAATACTTTTAATGGTTATTATGCTTTTGTTTATGCAAGTGGCATAGTTATTTTAGAAAAATTTTTTACGAAAGATGATGCTTTAATCCCGGCATCACATGCTGCGACTTATGTCATGAATATAGATAATTTTGTTGATATGAGTAAAATTCCTCGTATTGATTTAGTTAAAGCGATGCAAACCAAAGATATCAGTGTTAAAAGAATATTTCATACAAGTATAAATAATTGGCAAAAAAATCTTTATAAAGCAATTAATGGAACTTATCGCTTAGAAGATGCAGTTAAGTTTATTCGTAATTTGAAAGTAGGAGATTTAAAACATGACAAATAATATTTATGGTGAGTTATTGAAATATATAAAAGAAGAAATGCCTTCTTTTCAAAAAATAGTAAACATTGATAATACTCTTTCTTTAAATGTAACGGAAGATGAAATAATAAATTACTTAGAGTTTGCTAGTTTAAATTTAGAAGAGAAAATACCAATTAAAGGGAAAGTGATTATAACAGAAGGGGATGTTTTAACTATTTTAAAAGTTATCAATAGTTTAGTTAGTTTAAAGGGAAGATATACAATATATATTAATAATGATAATATTAGTATTAATACTTATTTTGTTAATAGAGCTAATCTTATTATTGAAAATTTAAATTTAAAAGCTCATTTAATTGTCGATTACAGTCTTAATTATAATAAATATTTAGATAAAGAAGTAACTATTGTAGGTAGTGAAGATTTTGTTATGACTGCTAAACAAGATTTTCCTTTAGGTAATCCGGTTATTTTGTAAAAAGGTGTCTAAATTTCCAAAATAATATTTAATTCCTCTTTTTTTTTAGTTAGAATTAAAAGTAGGAGATGGTTTTATGTTTATATCAGAAAGTCCAATACATATTAATGCTGAAAAGGGAAGTATTGCGGAAGTCGTTTTGATGCCAGGTGACCCTTTACGGGCTAAATATATTGCGGAAAATTTTTTAACGGACGCGGTAAAAGTTTGTGATTTAAGAAATATGCTAGGTTTTACCGGGTTTTATAAAGGAGTAAGAGTATCTGTAATTGGTTCAGGTATGGGTATGCCTAGTATGGGAATATATGCTTGGGAATTATATCATTATTTTGATGTTAAAAAAATTATTCGAATTGGTACTTGTGGGGTTGTTAGTCCTGAAGTTTTAGTACCGGAATTAATTTTAGCAACATCATCATATAGTGAAAGTATTTTTGCATATACTTTTGATAATTATGAAGGACATCGTACTTATCCTTCGAAAGAATTAAATGAAAAAATAATTGCTTGTGCTAAAGATTTAAATTATAAACTTCACATTGGGGATATTACAACTATGGATGTTTTTGGTCCTTATATTGATTATGACCGTGTTTTAAATCGTATTCCTAAAGATGTTAAGCCAATTGGTGAAGAAATGGAAGCATTTGCTTTGTTTCATATAGCTAAACATTTTAATAGGGAAGCATCATGTCTTTTAACTGCTGTTGACTCTAAATTTAGTGATGTCGTTTTAAGTGGAGAAGAGAGAGAAAAAAGTTTAAATGATATGATAACTCTTGCTTTAGAGGCTATTTTATAGTATAATAACTCATTGTTTTTCAGGGGTGATTATGTGGATAATAGTGAATTATTAACTTTATTAAAAGAATATCAAAAAACGAAAGATAAAAAAATACTTGCTAAAATTTATTTAGCTAATAAAGGTTTAGTATATCATTTTGCCGATAAATATCATGGCGAAGGAATTGAAAGAGCCGACTTAGAATCTATTGGAACAATTGCTTTAATCACGGCAATTCAAAAATTTGACTGGCAAAAATATCCCATTACTTTATTTGGTCATTTTGCTTATATTTTAATAAATAATAGTATTATTAGTGAACTTAATAATTATAAACATTATAATAAAATAAAACTTGATTTTCTAAATAATCCTAATAGTTTAGATATTCCTGAGTTTGTTCAACGTGATTTAGAAAATACAGATATCATGGATGATGTTTATTATGATATGTTGAAAGATAAATTAAAATTATATTTAAAAAAATTAAATATAACCGAAAGAAAACTTTTATTTTTAAGATATAAAATGGATATGACACAAAAAGAAATAGTTGATATTTTAGGTATGAAAAGTAGAGCTAATGTAGCTTATCATGAAAAAAGAATTTTAAAAAAATTAAAAACTCCCCAATTAGAAAGAGAGTTACATGATTTTTTAAATTAAAAAGTGGATAAGAAATTTTCTTATCCCTTTTATATTACTAATTTAAGACACTTAGAATAGCTGGTAAAATTTGTTTTTTTCGAGAAATTATATTTGCTAGGAAATCACCCTGTTCTAAATCTTCCATAAAACATATTCTTAAAATATTCTTTCCATTTTCATTAAATAAAACATAAGAGCCATTTTTAAAAATATCAGTAATAACAAAAAGCATAATATCATAGTTATTGGCATTACTTTCTTTATTTAAAAATCTAATATAACTAGGCTTTTGTTTTAAAATAGCTTTAGCATTTAGGGTTGTGACTTGACTAATAGCAATATTTTTCTTATCAATTAAATAAGTTTTAAAATCCATATAAACAATTTCTTTAATTGATTTAGCTTTAATTGAGTCATTAGCTTTAAACATATCAACTGCTAATTTTTCTGGATTTAGATGAGTAATTTTAGCTAATTCTTTTAAAGTTTTATCATCGATTTTAGTAGTAGTTGGACTTTTTAACATTAAAGTATCAGAAATAATCCCAGCCATCAATAAAGAGGCAATATTACTAGGAATTTTAATTTTATTTTCTTTAAATAATTCATAAATAATGGTACAAGTACTACCAACAGTCATATTTCGAAAATTAATGGGCTCCATTGTTCCTAGTGTTCCTAATTTATGATGGTCAACAATAGCAATAATTTGGGCTTCATCTAAACCTTCTACACTTTGACTAATTTCATTATGGTCAACTAAAATAACTTTTTTGGGATGAATATCTCTTAAATCGGATAATTTAATTAAACCTAAACATTTATTTTGTTTATCAATAACGGGATAATAACTATGTCTTGTTTTATTAATAATATCATTTAAATCATTTAACATGGTACTTTCATTAACACATAATAAATCTTTTGTATAATAATAATTTTCGATATAATTAGCAAATCCAATTGTAAGAAGGGTTTCATAAGAATCTTTTTTAGTATAAATAACATTAACATGATTTTTCCGGGCTATTTCTAAATGTTCTTTTTTTATTTCATTATTACTTGTAATAACTAATAACTTAATCCCATTAGTAACGGCTTCTTCAATGACGGCATGTCTATTACCAACAATTAGAATCGATTCTTTTTTTAAAATCGAAGATTTATGAAGAGTGGTACTAGAAAGTCCCATATTTGTTATAATTCCATTTATTTCATTATTAAATTTTAATATTTCAATACCATCAATAACTTTTAAAATATGTTCATAACTCGTATTTAAATATCTATTTTCACCCATAATTTCATTTTTAGCAATATCTTTCATGGCAAAAACCCCTTTAAAAGTACCTTTATCATCAATAATGGGAATAGTACTCATGTTAGCTTTTTGCATCATAAAGAAAGCATTATAAACCGATTCTTTATTACTAACCATAAAATCGCGATGATAATCGATATCACTTATTTGTAATTTAACATCATTTAATATTTCCGGTATATCTATTTTAAATTTTCTTAAAACATATTTTGTTTCTTCATTAATATTTGATAAAATTCTTGGTTCGGTATTTAATCCTAAGGCATTTTGAAGATAAGACAAAGATATAGCACTGCAAACACTATCTGTATCCGGATTACGATGACCAAAAATGTAGATTTTCTCTTTCGTATTCATACTAGAACCACCTTTTTTAAATTATAGCATATATTTAGTAATTATTCACTTGTAAATTTATAAATTTATGGTAAAATAATTATTCAAAAGAAAAGGGGCGTTTTTGATGAGTGAAGAAGAATTAAAAATTAAAACTTGTAAACAAAGAATGTATTTGTTAAAAGAACGTTTAAAACAATTAAATTACACTAATGACTTTAATTATCATCAAGAAGTTTTAAAATTATATCGACGTTATTTAAAAAATTATGTCCAAATTCAAAATCCCATTCCTCATAAAAATGATACTCGTCTTCATTACAATAGTAATTGTTATTTTTATGCTCTTGATTTACCTATAATGTTATTATTTAAAGATTGTTATGAAAAACATAGTGATACTAGTTATTTTTGGTTAGATATTGGTGAAATTGGAAAGTGTCCTTTAGAAAGTTTAACTTTAGAAAACTTTTGGACCTCTTTTTATAAAGATTTAGAATATTTAGGAATTAAAGCTTATCATAGTACTATTAATGCTCCCTTAAGATATGGCGGATTTAAAATAGCTATTTTTCTTGCTTATGGTGTCGATTATCATTTTGCAAGACAGAATAGTGATGGAATGTGGGTTCAAAAAATTGGTTATAGTGACCGTAATAATGATGGAGCTGAATATCATATAAGTGATGACCCAAGAAGTTTTATTAAAGAATCCCTTCCTTATGAATATATAAAGACTTTAGAATTAGTAAAACCAACGATAAAATTAAAATAATCTCATTAAAATATGGGATTTTTTTAATATTACAAAAAATGACTTTTTTTGTAAATCTTTTTTGGTATTATTAAAAGGGTGAATGTCATGAAAGTAAAAGTTTTTGATGAAGAATGTGAACGTGATTTAGAAAATAGTGTAAATGAATTTTTACAAAAAGATATTAATTTACTCGATATTAAATATCAAGTAGCAATTGCTATTAATGGGGAAGAGCAAATATATTGTTTTAGTGCCATGATAATTTACCATTAAAAAAACTCTTTTTCTTAAGAGTTTAAAGCATATACATATTAGTAGTATTTGTTTCGTAATCATCAGAAGATATCACATTAGTATTAGTATTTTCTAATTTAGATATTCGGTAGTCCATTCTATTTAGTTGTCGCTCTATTTTGGCAAGACGACTTTCTATATCACTTCCAGGCATATTTGTGTTATAATTATTAGGCATCGGTCCTTGGTAGAAATAGTTACTCGCAGCTTGATAAGGACCACCATTCATGTTCATATTATTCATATTGGGATTATAGGCTTGATACGAACTTTCCGAAAAGAAAGAATTACGATTTTTTTTCATAAGTTACCTCCTACCCATAATATATGATAAAAAGAAGGAAGTGTTTAATATGCGAATGCGTAATCCCAAAGATAAAGATGAAGTAATAAATAATTGTTCTTTTTTAATTAAAGATAGTATTGATTTTAATAATGATAATGTTATTGAAATGGAAATAGGAATGGGAAAAGGTAATTTTCTTTTAAATAAAGCTCTAAATAATCCAAATATTAATTATATTGGTGTTGAAAAATATAGTAGTGTAGCTAGTGTAGCCATTAAAAAAATAAGAGATTATAATTTAGATAATTTAAAAATAATTATTGGTGATATAAAATTACAAGAAGAATTATTAAAAAATAAAATAGCGGTTATATATTTAAATTTTTCGGACCCATGGCCTAAAGCTCGGCATGAAAAAAGAAGATTAACATCGCCATCTTTTTTAGATTTATATGATAAATTTTTTAAAGCTCAAAAAGTTATTATTATGAAAACAGATAATGATGATTTATTTTCTTATAGTCTTAAAACTTTACAAGAACATGGTTATCAAATTAAAGAAATAAGTTATGATTTGCATAAAGAAAATATACCTAATATTTTAACAGAATATGAAGAAAAATTTGGTAATTTAGGAAGCAAAATAAAGTATTTAAAAGCAATTAAATAAATGTTATAATATTAATGGAGATATAAATGAAAGTAAAAAAAATAATAATGTTATTAATTATTAGTTTAAGCCTTTGTGGGTGTATGAAATTAGAAGATTTAAACTATGATGATATTTTAAATTATTTTAGTATGCCTAGTAAAAGAGCGAATGTTTATAAGCATGGACATCAATTTTATATTCCAAAGGGACTTCAAGTAAGTGAGTCGGGTTACAATTATGAAATTATTGAAAGTAAAGACTATAATTATTATTTATATATTGATTTAATCAGTTATAATTTAAAGAAAAATGGTAATTATAATGTTAATCCTAAGGCTTATTATTCAAGAAAAATAGATGATGATGGGACATATGGGTATGTCGAAATTAATTTATGGCAAAATAATCAATATTTGATTGAAATTATGTATAATTATGCTAAAATAGAAGTAATGGTAGATAGTAAAGATATAAAAGAAGTCTTAGTAAATGCCGTTAACATTTTAAATAGTATCAAATATAATGATATTATAATCGATGAGTTATTAGAAAATAATAATTTAAATTATACAGAAGAAGTTTTTGATATATTTAATAATAAAGATACTAAAAAAGAAACAACTTTAGAAGAAGAGAAAGAAAGTATAAAAGATACTAACTTAGTAAATAATTAAGAGGAGGACATTTTCATGAGTTTTGTTAAAAAATTGAAAAATATTTTGTTTGAGGAAGAAGAATATACAGAACCTATTAAAATTACAAATGAAATGAAAGAAGATGACGATAAAAGCATTTCTTTTGAAAATATTAAAATTGAAGAAAGTGATGCCCCCCTTAAAGAAACACCTCTTAATATGGGAAGTAGAGAAGCAAGTGTTGGCATTAAAGATTTTACGCCGAAAAGTGAAATGACAAGAAGTGAAAGAACTTTTGAATTTCCGGATTTTGATGAAGAAGAATTTAAAAGTAGTATGAATAGAATAAAACAAAATACGAATGTACTAGATTATGAACGGAAAAAAGCCCCGGAGAAAAGAGAAGTTAATCGCTATGAAAGAAGTGATGGCCGTGATAAAGATTATGGGGAAAAGAAAAAATTTAAACCATCACCAATTATTTCACCAGTTTATGGTATATTAAATCAAGATTATAAAGCAGAAGATATAGTAAAAAGAGGCGAAGGAGCTCCTAATATTAGTATTGAAGCTGTAAGAAAGAAAGCTTTTGAAACACCTAAAGAAGTAATTAAAGAAAAAGAAATAAGTACGCAAATCGATGAACCAGTTGTTACTTTCTTTGAAGAAAAAGATAACAGTTATGAAGAAGAAAAAGAAGATAAAAATTATAAAACAATTGATGAGTTATTAGCGTCATCTTCCAATGAAATTAATTTAGAAGACTCACTAGAATTACCAAAGACCAATAATTTAGATGCAATTGAAGAAGAATTAACTAAAATAGAACAAGAAGAAAAAACAACTAAAAAAGATGATAACTTAGAAGATGAATTAGATGCAACACTAGATAGTGATATTTTTGAATTAATAGATTCGATGTATGATGAAAGAGAGGAGGGGTAAATAGATGGAATTTTTACATAGTTTTTTACCAATAATTATTTATATTCTATTAATTGTGATGATAGTAGTAGGAATAGTTTTAGGTATCAAGATTATAATTACTATTGATAAGGTTTTAAAAGTAGTTGAAGATATAAATGAGAAAGTAGAAAAAGTAACACCGATATTTGATACTATTGGCATTATTAGTGATAAAACAAGTAGTATTGTAAATAGTGTGTTTAATTCAGTTGAAAATTTTATATTTAAACTATTTTTGAAAAATAAGAATAAAAGAATGGAGAGTGATGAAGATGAGTAAAAAAGGACATTTTTTACTAGGAGCCGGCCTAGGTTTAGGTTTAGGTTTATTACTTGCCCCTAAAAGTGGGAAAGAAACAAGAAAGGATTTAGCTAAAAAAATTGATGAATTAATTGAAAAAGCTAAAGAAATAGATGTTGAAGAAGTAAAAAGCTCTATTATTAAGAAAACAAAAGAATTAGAAATGAAAATTAAAGAGCTTGATAAAGAAACAGCTAAAGAATTAATTGTTGATAAATCAAGAGAAGTAAAAGAAAAAGCCCAAGAACTTGTTGATTTAGCTGTGCAAAAAGGAACACCAGTTGTTACCAAAACAGCTCGGCAAGTAAAAGAAAAAACAGCTGAATTATTAAAAAGTACAGCTAAAAAATTAGAAGAACCAGCTAAAACGCCAGTTAAAAAAACAAAAAAAGCTTAAAATAAGAATTCTTATAAATAATTAAATTTGTAAGAATTTTTTTATTTCCATCAAAAATGTTAATAACTTCATAGTTTTCCACAATGATACTACTTTTAAAATTTAATAATTAATGATAAAATGGAAGAGGTGATGGATGTGACAAATATGTATTATGGACTAATATTAACTCTTATAACTGGATTATCTTTTTTAATCGGGATTATTATTTTAAAAAATGTTAAAAATAAAGCTCAATTTTCTTTATTTACAATATCCCTAGCTTTTATTGTTATGTTAGGTCTTATTGTGTTTGATATTTTACCTGAATTAGTTGAAAGTAATAATTGGTATTTATTAATTCCTTTTATAATTGGTTTTGGTATTTTAATTGTTTTAGATAAATTTATTCCCCATCATCATCATGAACATGATGAAAAACATTGTGATAAAAAAGACCATGCTCTTCATTTAAATCATATAGGTGTAATTACTATTTTAGCTTTAGCTTTACATAATATGATAGAAGGTTTAACATTATATAGTTTAACACTTGGAAATGTAAAAAGTGGAATTTTAATGGCCATTAGTATATCTTTACATAATATTCCTTTAGGTTTTCAAATTGGTAATTCCCTTCGTTCGCAAAAACGTTCTTTCTCTTTAATTCTTTTATTAGTGTTAAGTTCTGTTTTAGGAGCCTTATTTGTGATTCTTTATGGTGATATTAGTTTAACTATTGAATATGTTTTATTATCATTAACTTTAGGAATGCTTCTTTATATCGTTTTATTTGAATTTTTACAAGAAATATGTCGTTCTGCCCAAGATAAAGAAGTCATATATGGTTTAGTAGTAGGGGTTTTAGTACTTATTATTACTTTTTTGATTTAAGTAGGTGATAGATTGAAAAAAGTTTTAGTTACAGGAGCTGCTGGTAATATTGGTCTAAATGTTATTAAATATCTTTTAAGTGAAGGAAAATATGAAATAACAGCTCTTGATTTAAAGAATAAAAAAATTTATAAAAAATTAAAAAAGTATCGAAGACGAATTAATATTATTTATGGTGATGTTAATGATACTATTTTAATGGAGGCTTTAGTTAAAGACCATGATTATATTATTCATTTAGCAAGTGTTATTCCGCCCTTTAGTGATTTAAGTAAAAATATTGCAAGTATTGTTGATTATAGTGGTACGGAAAATATTATTAAAGCCATTAATTTTTATAATGAAAAATGTCATTTAATATATGCCTCCACAACTTCTTTATATGATAAAAGTTTAAGTGGTAGTATTAAAGAAAAAATAAATGAAGATGAATTGACATCATTTAGTTATTATAAATATAAAACAGAAAATTTAATTAAGAAAAAGTTAAAAAATTATACAATTTTAAGAGTGCCATTAATTTTAACTGATTTAGAAAAAAGTCCTATTATTTATAATATTAAGAAAAATTTATATGTTGAAGTAAGTACGAGTGAAGATGCCGCTTATGCTTTTGTAAGGGCCTTAAGTTTTATTAAAGATTTAAATAAAAAGACTTATAATATTGGTTTAGGAGAAGAAGGAAGAGTTTTATTTACCGAAATACTTTATCATATTTTAAAATATTATGGTTTAAGTTTTTCTTATCTCTTTGGGCGGGTTTGTTTAGAAAAAAATTATTTGAGTCCCATTCTCTCTGATAGTGATGATTTAGATAATTGTATTCATTATCGAACCGATTCTTTATATAATTATTATAGAAGATTAAAAAATAAAGGAAAGAAAAGAATTGGGCAAAGAATTATTGCTAAACCATTCCTTTTATTTCATTTAAGAAAGCGAGGCTAAAATGACAGGCTTAGTACTAGCTGGTGGGGGAGTTAAAGGTGCTTATCAAATCGGTGCTTATTTAGCTTTTAAAAAATGTCATATTAAAATAGATGGAGTAGTAGGAACTTCAATAGGTTCTTTTAATGGAGCTTTAATTGCTAGTGGAATGGAATTAGAATTATATAATTTTTGGAAAAATGCCGATATTGGGGAATTACTTAATTTTAACCAAAAGTATATTAAAAGTGTTAATGACAAAGACATTTTTAAAAGTTTAATTTATGGAATTGAACAAATGACTTTAATAATTAAAGATAAAGGAATCAAAAATGATAATTTAAGAAAATTATTAAGTGAAATGATTGATGAGAAAAAAATTAGAAATAGTAAAATGGATTATGGTTTAGTAACAGTTAGAGTTAAAGATTTAAAACCATTATATCTTTTTAAAGAAGATATGTTAGAGGGGAAAATTCCTGAATATATCTTAGCTAGTTGTAATTTACCTGTTTTTAAAAAAGATACTTTTATTGATAATAAATATTATATAGATGGAGGATTTTATGATATAAATCCGGTTAATATGTTATTAAAAAAAGGTTATGATAAAGTATATTCCGTCGAAATTCAGGGAATAGGTTTTAGCAGAAAAGCCATTGATAAAAATAAAGTAACAATAATTAAACCATCTAAATTTTTAGGAAGTATGTTAAGTGTTAATAAAAGTAAGATTAATGAAAATATTAAATTAGGTTATTATGATACATTAAAAACGTTAAAAAATTATGATGGTTATAATTTTATCTTTAAAAAGTATCATAATTTTTGGTATAATACTTTAGCAAAGGGAATAAATGAAGAATTAAGGGAGAAAATAAAGCATTATTTTCATTGTAAAGATAATAAAGAAAGTATTATTAAAGCTTTAGAATATATTATGGTAAAAGAAAATTATACTTATTTTGAAGTTTATAGTATTTTTAAAGTTATCAGAAATGTGAAGAAAATGACTAAAAAACAAAATTTTGTTTATGAATTTGTGCGCAAATTAAAAATTATTTAGGAGGAATTATGGGAAGAGCATATGAAGTAAGAAAATATAGTATTCAAAAAACAGGAGCAGCAAGAGGGAAAATATATACCACTTTTGCAAAAGAAATTTATTTAGCGGCGAAAAAAGGAATTCCCGATGCAGATGCTAATATTTCTTTAAAGAGAATTATTGAAAAAGCCAAAAAGAGTCAAGTACCTAGCGATATTATTAATAGAGCTATTGAGAAAGCAAAAGGGGTTGGAGGAGAAGACTATCAAGAAGTTATTTATGAAGGATTTGGTCCGGGAGCTTCAACTTTAATTATTAAGACTTTGACTGATAATGTAAATAGAACAGTTGGTGAAGTTCGTGCAGCTTTTAATAAAGTTGGCAAAAGTTTAGGTGTTACTAATTCGGTATCTTATAATTATGATTATATTGGTCTTTTATCTTTCAAAGCACAAAATAGTGAAGAAATATTTGAAAAATTATTAAATGAAGGTATTGAAATTATTGATTATGAAGATGAAGATGGGGAGATAACTATTACCATGAAACCAAATGACCATGATAAAGTAAAAGATGTTGTGGAGAGTATTATTCCTGATATTGATTATGAAATTGACCAAGTAGGAATGTTTCCAAAAGATAAAGTTACTTTAAATGAAGAAGATACAGAAACCTTTAAAAAACTTTATAAAATGTTAGATGAAATTGATGATGTTACCGAAATATATCATAATGTTGATATAGAAATGTAGTATTTAGGAAGTTGAAAATGAACTATAAATATAATATGTCACAAGAAGATAATATCTTTTTTGCTAAAAGAAAATTAGTTGACAATATTTATAAAAGTGCAAATTTGGAAGGTATTAAGGTTACACTTGCTGATATAGTGTCTTTTATTAATAATGTTAATACTGGTAATATCTCAGTAGATGATATGTTAAAATTAAAAGGTTTAAAAGATGCTTGGGAATTTGTTTTAAATAATATTAATGACGACTTAACTTTAGATTATATTAAAAAAGTTCATTTTCAAATTTGTAAAGGTCAAAATGTTACTCCTTTAGGAGAATTTAGAGATAAAGGAGTAGGAATAACTGGTACTTCATGGCGACCTAAATTACCAAGTGAATGTAATTATGAAGAGGATTTGCATAAAATATTAAATAAAGAAAATAAACTAGAAAGTTGTATTGAATTATTTTGTTTTATTCAAAGAAGTCAAATGTTTATTGATGGCAATAAGAGAGTAGCTAATTTAATTGCTAATAAAGAAATGCTCAAAAATGGTTTAGGTATAATTGCTGTGCCAGTTCCAAAAATTGGTGAATATTTTAATGAACTTACCTATTATTATGAAACTAATGATTTAACAAAAATAAAAAAATGGATTTATGATAATTGCTTAGATGGTATTGAATAAAAAAATAATTTGCTAAATTAAATAAATTATTTTATAATGGAATTGTTAGTGATGAAGGAATTTACAACTCCGGAGCTAAATCGTTTACTAGCGTTATAAGTAGAGAGTGTATGATAATTCATAAATTAAGGTGGTACCGCGGAAATATTTTCGTCCTTAAATCTTAATTTTTGAATTTTTTTCTTTAAAGGAGAGATATGATGAATTGTTTTGAAGATTTAAAATGGCGAGGACTTATTAAGGATATTAGTAGTCCTTTATTAGAAAAAAAATTAAATGAAGAAAAATTAACTTTTTATATTGGCACAGACCCAACAGCTGATTCGATGCATATTGGTCATTTTTCATCATTTTTAATTGCAACAAGACTAGCTAAATACGGTCATAAACCCATTTTACTTATTGGGGGCGCTACTGGTTTAATTGGTGACCCTAAACCATCAAATGAGAGACAAATGATTTCAAAAGAACAAGTCTTAAAAAATGTTTCATGCTTAACTAAGCAAGCAGAAGAAATATTTGGTTTTGAAGTAGTTAACAATTATGATTGGACTAAAGATTTAAGTATCTTAGATTTTTTAAGAGATTATGGTAAATATATTAATGTTAATTATATGCTTGATAAAGATATCATTAATAGAAGATTAGAATCAGGAATTACTTTCTGTGAATTTGCTTATACTATTTTACAGGGTATGGATTTTGTTCATTTATATGAAGAAAAGGGTGTAACTTTACAGGTAGCAGGTTCTGACCAATGGGGAAATATTACAACAGGAATTGAACTCGCTCGTAAAAAATGTGATACAGAATTATATGGGATGACAATGCCTTTAGTACTTGATGCGAATGGTGTTAAATTTGGTAAAACGGAAGGTAATGCTTTATGGCTTGATAAAAATAAAACATCTAGTTATGAATTATATCAATATTTGATTAATACTAGTGATGAAATAGTTATT
>CANQIY010000018.1 GCA_947624125.1 uncultured Bacilli bacterium
TATTATGTGAATAGCGCGGGGTATACCTACGACTGGAACTTGTCTGCCGCGTTGTCTGTTCGCCCTGTCTTCTATCTAGAATCCTATGTTGAATTAAATGGTGGAAGTGGTACAATAAGTGACCCGTTTATGCTAAAATGAGAAGAATAATAATCGCCATGGGTGGCTAAGGCGCCCGGGCGATGGCGTTAAAGTCTGATATTGTCAAATATATTGAATAACAATTTATTAGTTTATGAAAATATTATATAATTAGTCTAGGTAATCTTTAAGTGTAAATGGTTGGAACATCTGGAATGGCAATTTCAATGCGCATGTTGTGAATAGCACAGGGTATACCAACAACTGGGACATGTCTAACGCGTTGTCTGTTCGCGAGGAAGCCCTTTATAACTTGAATGATATTAAGGTTACGACTTTAATTTTGGGAAGATAAAGGACAAAGATTATCTAGGAAAATTTTTTCCAGAAACAAAACGGAGATAACTAGTTTTACGAAATTAGTTTATTAACTCCGTTATTTTATTTGCTTTTAAAATGAATTTTTTTTATAATTAAATTAGGTAATCTTTAAGTTAATTTTGTCGCGTAATGGTTGGAACATCAACTGGGGCAATTTCAATGCGAATTATGTGAATAGCACGGGGTATACCAACAACTGGAACTTGTCTAACGCGTTGTCTGTTCGCGAGGAAGCCCTTTATAACTTGAATGATATTAAGGCTAAGGCTTTAATTTTGGGAAGATAAAGGACAAAGATTATCTAGGAAAAATTTTTCCAAAAACAAAACGAAGATAATAGGTTTTACGAGACTTATTTAGTACTTCGTTATTTTTTTTAAAATTTAAAATGATTGTGATATAATTTAAGAAAGATAGGTAGGTGATAAAAAAGAAAAAATAAAAGATAGAATTAGACATGCGGTACAAAAGAAAGTTATAATGGGTGGTAGAAATTAAAAAAGAAATTGTAGAGTTAAGAAAGTCAGGTAAATTTTATAATACTTTTGGGGATGATGCCATTATAATTCATTATCTTATGGACTATAAAATAGTGGCCGAAAAAGGTGGTGTAGGATTTCCTGAAACAGCTATTAATAAAGTTATTAATGCTTTAGAAAATGCCGAAGTTTCATATAAAATATATGAGAAAGATTTAATAACAAATGAAAAAGATTTTAAAAAGTTAAATAGCTATAAAGAAATGTTAAAAAAGGGAATAAAAGAATTATCAATTGAAGAGAGATTTCAGAAAATAGAAAAGCAAATTAGATTATTAAATGAAAAAGAACTTGATAATCTATTAGAGATAATTGAAAATGCAATATCACACTGAAAAATTCTTAATAGTTAAAAATTTAAAAAAATTTATTTTAGATTTAGAAGTAATGTTAGTAAATTTTCCTAAAAAAGAATTTTTAACTAAAGATATGATTTATAAAGATGCTCTAGTGACATTAGAAATGGTTTACATTGCTAATAGTTTAGATGATTCTAGCGAAAGAAAAAGAATGCAAATTCAAATATTAAGTAAGATAAATATGTTAGATTTTTATATTGAAAGAGCTTATAAAAAGAAATATATTAATGAAAAACAATGTTTACAAAAAGCAAATGAATTAGAAGTAATTACGAAAATGATATATAAATGGATTAAAAGTGAAAGAACATGTTAATTTAGAAAATATTTTAAATATTTATGAAAAAGAAATAGCTAAGAATGTTAAAAATAAAAGAAAAATATATATGTTTGAGAGAAATAAAATTCAAAATATTACGGAAATAGAGACATCTTTATTACAAAGAAGATGTATATTTAATAAATATAATATCTTTTTAGTAAAAGAACCTAAACATCGAATAGTTATGGCTCTAAATATTAAAGATAAAATCATTAACCATTTTATTTCTCGATATGTTTTAGAAGAAAAGTTATCTAAGTATTTAGATGAACGAAATATAGCAACAAGAAAAAAGATGGGAACTGACTATGGCATTCAATTATTAAAAAAAGATTTGGAAAAGAATAAAAAATATCAACATTTCTATATTTTAAAATTAGATATAAGTAAATATTTTTATTCAATATCTCATCAAGTTTTAAAAAGTATGTTAAAGGATAAATTAAATCCGGATGAATATGAATATATAAATAGTATTATTGATAGTACTAATTGTGAATATATAAATAAAAAAATAGACGAAATAAAAGAGAAATATGTTCTTAAACATCCGAATACTAAAAGAGAGTTAGATGCTATTCCTTATTATTATAAAGGAAGAGGCTTACCCATTGGTAATATGACAAGTCAATTTTTATCTATTTTTTATTTATATGAATTAGACCATTATATTGTCCATAATTTACATATTAAATATTATATTAGATATATGGATGATTTTATTCTCATTCATCATGATAAAAAAGTTTTAGAAAAAGCTTTAGAAGAAATAAGAAATATTTTAGAACATAAATATTTATTAAAATTAAATGATAAGAAAACGAAAATTACAAGAGAAGATGAAGGTGTTGTTTTCTTAGGTTATCGTTTTCGCATTATTAATCATAAAACAATTGTTACTTTGAAAAAAAGTAGTGTTGAAAAAATAAAGAAAAGAGTTAAGACAATTGCTTATATGTATAAAAATGGTTATATTGACTTTAATAGTGCTTTTTCCTCAATTATGTCTTTTTGGAATAATAGAAAGTATGGAAGTGTTTTAAAAATTAGAAGAATAATTGAAAGGTATTGGTTTCAGAATTTAGATGGGTTATAAAAATCGTTATTTATTTGCTAAAAGAACTTATCAAGAAACAATTATATTATTTAAAGTAAATAATAAATATCTTAGTTATTTAGATACTCTATCTTTTTTAAAATATTTAAAATTTCATAACAAGTTAGCTCTTTTAAATAAATTAAATAAATTAAATATTAACTATATTATTATTAATAATAATATGCAAATTATTAAATTAGTAAAATTTAAGGAAAATAAATATAAATTATATTATAAGAAATTTGTCTTATTTAAAATATTAGAAGAAATAAAAGAAATGATTACCTAGGATAATTCTATCAAAAAAGCCAAGAAGGCTTTTTTATTTGACAAACATAGGGGATACTGATATATTAAAAACGTGATGAAAATGCAAATTATTGGTATTGTTTGTGAATATAATCCTTTTCATAATGGCCATTTATATCATTTAAAAAAAATTAAAGAATTATTTCCTAATTCGCTTATTGTTCTAGTTTTAAATGGTTATTTCTTAGAAAGAGGAGAAATATCTTTAATAAGTAAGAAAGATAAAACTTTTTTATCTCTTTTATATGGGGTTGATTTAGTTTTAGAATTGCCTTTTGTTTTTGGTAGTCAAAGTGCTGATGTGTTTGCTAATAAAAGTATTACTATTTTAGAAGAATTAAATTGTGATTATGTTGTCTTTGGAAGTGAAAGTAATGATTTAGAAACTTTATGGCAATTTGTTAATTATACAATTAATAATTCTAAAGAATATAATTATAATGTTAAAAAATATTTAAAAGAAGGGCTTAATTATCCAACAGCTTTAGCTAAAGCTTTAAATAGTAATATAACTATAAAAGCTAATGATTTACTAGCTATATCATATCTTAAAAGTATTAAACTAAATAATTTTAAAATAAAACCTTTATGTATTAAAAGAACTAATGACTATTTAGATACTTCTTTAGATGATTATATTGTAAGTGCCTCTAATATAAGAGAAAGAAGAAAGAAAAAAGAAGATATTAGTAAATATCTTCCTAAAGAAGTTTTAAAATATTTAAAAGATATGGATTTAGAATTATTATTTAATATTTTAAAATATAAAATTATGACTGATAAAGATTTAAGTATTTACTTAGATGTTGATGAAGGTATTGAAAATAGATTAAAGAAAGTTATAAATGAATGTAATGATTTAGATACTTTAATTATGAAAATGAAAACAAGAAGATATACTTATAATAAAATAAGAAGAATGCTTATTCATATTTTAATTGGTTTAACGAAAGAAGATAATAAAAAAATAGAGTTAGAATATATAAGAGTTTTAGGATTTAATAATAAGGGAGTAGAATATTTAAATAAAATTAAGAAAAAGAAAAAAGAATTATTTAAAGTTAATAAAAAAACTCTTCTATATTCTTATGAATTAAAAAGTGCTTATCTTTATGATTTAATTACGAAAGATAATAATATTTTATTTGAAAATAATAATAAACCTATAATAAAAATGTCAATTTTTAAATAATATGTTAATTATTTGCGTAAAATAAGAGATTTTTTGGTATAATTTTAATAGAAAGTAGGAAAATAATAGTGAAAGGGAAAAAAGAAGAAATTGGGGTTGAAGACACTTTAAAAGAAGAAGAGCTAGAAGAAGATGCTAGCGATGCCATCATGTGGGGCTTTGTTTTAGGTTTTATTTTATTTTTTATCTTACTTATTATAATCATTGTCTTCACCAATTAAGGTGATATATGTTTATATTAACTTGTCTAAAAATATTTGTTGCTAGAATTGTTGATGTAAGTTTAGGGACCATTAGAACGGTCTTTTTTGTAAAGGGAAGAACACTTGAACCCTTTATTATTGCTTTTTTTGAAGTATTAATTTGGTATGTAGTAGCTAAAGAAGCTTTAAATATTGAAGGTAATGAAGTATTAATTGCTATATCTTATGCAGGTGGTTATGCAACAGGTACTTTGATTGGTTCATTAATATCGAATAAATTTATTAAAGGTTTTGTTGCAGTCCAAGTAGTAGTTAATGAAAATTCTAATAAGTTAGTAAAATTATTAAGAAATGATGGTTATGCTGTTTCTGTTATTTTACTTAAAAATGATTACGCTGGTCATGATAAAGATATGTTATATATTGAAGTAAAAAATAGTAGATTAAAAGAATTAACGAAAATTATTAAGAATTATGATAATAATGCTTTCATTGTTGTTAATGAAACGAAATTAGTTTGGAATGGGTTACTTAAGTAATTGACATAAGCTTTTGTCAAATATTTGTCAAATATTTTTACCTTTCTAAAGAGTGGTTGACTTATCGTTTTCGGGGGGGGTATAATGACAATAGAAAGGAAGATAATTATGAAAAAAATGAGATTATCAGCTGTGGCAATTTTAACTACTTTTATGGCCGTTACACTTGTTCATGCTGATACCATGCCAGAGGTTCAAAATGGCAAAATATTATTAACGGGGGATATTACTTTAGGCTCATATACAATTCCAGCAGAAGTTACCGAAATTGATTTAGGTACCCATACTTTAACAATAAATGCGGGCTCTATTACCAATGGTCAAACAGAAGTAACAATTAAAAATGGCAAAGTTGTTTGTGAAGCTAATGCTGAATGTATCATTAACAATAATGGTTCGAAAATAACAATTGATACTGTTCAAGTTAGTGCAATGAACACCGATAAAGGTGCAGTTGTTAATAATGGTGAAGCCAGTATCAATAATTCAACAATTAAAACAAAAAATGAAACTTATGGAAAGGTTTTAAGTACTTCTTTACAAGCTGGAAATGATTATACTGTTTTATACAATGTTGAAAACTCTTTATTAGAGGGATATTATGCAATGTATACAACAATTAAATCAGATGGAACAGTAACATTTAATGTAAATGGTGGTGAAATTAAAGGAACACCACAATTAAAGTCAAGAGCTAAATTAAATTTAAGTGGCAATATTAGTGTTCCATACAATTATGTAAATGACAATTCAAGAATTGCGATAGAAAAAGGCGCTAGAGTAACAATGACATCTTATGCTGATAATAATAATATAATTGTTCCGGAAGGAGTTACTTTAGTAATACCTGAAGAAGTAAAAGTTGTATATGATGTAAATACTAGATATCATATGATAGTTAAGGGAACAGTTGAAGGAGAAGTAGATGCCAATGTTTATGATGAAACAACTAAATCATATTTTGGTGGCATTAAAAAAGCTTTAATTGCTTCAGCTCACGGAAGTGTTATTAAAGTTCTAAAAGATTTTACGGAACCAGGAACTTTAACTTTTGAAGTTGAAACAGGTAGTGACAATAAACATGATGAAGATGATGTAGCGGAATTCATTTTAGATTTAAATGGTCATAATGTTACCGCAACAGTTAACGTTTTAGAAGATACTTCCCTAACAATTGAAGATACAACTGATAATGAAGGAACAATTACAGGTACAATTACCAATAATGGTACTTTAGAAATAAATGGTGGTAACTATACTAATTTACCTGAAGGAGAAGGTTCACTTACTTTAACAGGTGGTAAATTTAAAGCTGATTTATTAAATAATACCGAATTACCAGAGGGCAAAGAATTACAAGAAAATGAAGATGGAACAGTTACCATTGTAAATATGAGATATAATATTACTATAAAAGAACCTCAAAATGGTAAAGTAACTACTAATGTTAGTAAAGCTGAAGCCGGCGAAATAGTAGAAATTACTTATGAAGCTAATGAAGGTTATACTTTAGCAACATTAAAAGTAATTGATAAAGATGGTAAAGAAATTGAAGTTATTGATGGTAAATTTGTAATGCCTGATGGTATTGTTACCATTGAAGCTACTTTTAAAAAGTCAGAAAATCCTAAAACAGGTGATAATATTTTAACTTATTTAGGAGTAGGTATTATTGCTACAGCCGTTGTTAGTAGTAGTGTTAAAAAATTAAAAAAAGAAAATTAAATAATTAAACATATTGCTTAAATAGTGATATGTTTTTTTTATTTATAAACTTTTTTTGACAAATTATGCAAATTTCTTATGTTATGATAAGTTTAGGTGATAATATGAAAAAGAACTTTTTCTTAATTCTTTTTTCAATAATATTAGGTATTGCTTTTACCTTTTTTGTTCTAAATAAAGAAAATATTTATGCTAAAGGTAATTATCAAGTATATGCATTTTTAATTGGGACTTATGCCTCCATTGACGAAGGGAAAAAAGTAATGGAAAAACTACCTTCTTCAATTTTAGTAGAAAATGCTGATGGTTATAGCATTTATGGTGCTATATATAAAGATGCTGATATTATTAATAAAATGGTTTTATATTTTACCAAAAAAAATATCGATGTTTATTTAATTAATATTAATACAAGCAAAGATTTTTATCAAAAATTAGATAATTTTGAAAAGTTAGTAACAAAATGTGAAGAAGAAATAATTTATGATAAAATTAATCAAAGTATTTTAAAATTATATGGAGAAGAAATTAATCATGTATAAATTTATGCGCCATAATTATTTATTTTTAATTCTTTTTTTCTTAATCATTTTTAAAGATAAATTTTATAGTTTAATAACTTTTAGAGAAGAAGTTTACACACCATTTCGTTGTTCTATTTTAGAAAGTGATTATAATAAATTATTAGAGTTTAGTGAAATCGATTTAATCTATCAAAGTAATTATATTAATACTTATATAATATATAAAGATATTTATAATTATATGAATGAGGTTACTATAAGAGGAGGTCATGATAAAGAGTTTTCTCATAATCCCGTTATTTATGATAATACTTTAGTGGGTGTAATAGATAAAGTAGATAAAAATACTAGTATTGTTAAATTAATTACGAATAAGAATAGTAAAATATCAGTTAAAATTAATGATGAACTAGGAGTAATGGAGTATAAAAATGATGAATTAATTGTTAGTAATATATCTAATTATAGTAATATAGCTATAGGTGATAATATTTATACTTCTAACTTAGGTAATATGAAAGAAAATATTTTTATTGGTGTTGTTAAAGAAATCAATTTAGATGATTTAAATATTGAAAAAATCATTAAAGTTGATTATAAATTAGATATTAAAAAAATTAATTATTTAACTGTTATAAAGGAGAATTTATGATATATTTTTGGATATTATTAGATGTACTTATTAGTAATTATACTAAATATACTTCTTATTTCTTTCTCATTTATTTATATGATAAAGAATATAAAGATTATCTTTTAACAGGGTTAATATTAGACTTAATTGTTTTTAATAATATGCATTTTTTAAATGTGTTTATCTTAAGTATTATTTATGTCTTAAATAAATTATTTAAAAATTTAAATAAAGAAAATATTTTTAGTTTTATATATTATAATTTATTTAATTATATAATCTATATTATTTTAACTAATTTAATTAGTTTTAATTCATTTAATACAACTTTAATTATGATAGGTAAATATTTATTTTTAAATATCTTGTTTTATCTGTTAGTTTTTCCTTTTATTGAAAAGAAAAATATTTAAGTTATTTTCTGCATATATTTATAAGGGTGATTAAATGGATGACTATATGAAAGTAAGCCATCATAAAAAGAATTATTTAGAGCAAAATAAAAGAGATAAAAAAGTAAATTATTTAAAAAATTTAATATCACGGATTTTAATTAGTATTATTTTTGTTTTAAGTGTTTGTATCTTAACGAAAATTAGTGATAAAAGTCTTTCTTTTATTAATAAATATCTTTTTGAAGAAATAATGCCCTTTACAAAATTTAATAATTGGTATCAAAGTAATTTAGGTAATCTTTTACCTAATAATAATGAAAATGTTATGTCCGTTTTTAGTAGTAGGGAATTACTTACTAACCCTTATGAGAAATATGAAGATGGGACGAAAATAATGCTTACAAAACAAAGTCCTGTTTCTCTTTTAATGGGTGGAATAGTCGTATTTATTGGGGAAAAAGATTTATATGGTAATACATTAATTATTCAGGGTAATGATGGAATCGATTATTGGTATGGTAATATAACTAATGTGGGAGTTAATTTATATGATTATTTAGAAAAAGATACTTTAGTTGGCGAAGTCAGTGACGATTATTTATATTTAGTTTTACAAAAGAATGGTACATTTATGGATTATGAAGAATATCTTGACCAAAATAAAAATTAATAATTATACTTATATCTTTATTTTATTATGTTTATTAAGTGGTTATATTAAAAATATTATGCTTATTTTTTTTATTTGTTTATTTCATGAATTAGGTCATATCTTTTTTATTAAACTATTTGCTTATGAAATTATTAAAGTAGAATTACTTCCCTTTGGAGGGTATACTACCATTAATCAAAAAATAAATAGTAATATTAATAAAGATATGATAATTGCATTGGGAGGACTTTTTTTTCAATTAATTTTATTTCTTCTTCTTTTTCTATTTAAAAGTCATTTTCATATTATTACTTATAATTTATTAATCACTTATAATTTAACTATTTTTCTTTTTAATTTATTACCCATTGTTCCTCTTGATGGCAGTAAAATTATGGAATTATTCTTAGAAAAGAAATTATCTTTTCATTTAGCTAATAACGTTAATCTCTTAATTTCTTTTCTTTCTTTAATTATTTTTATTTTTCTTAATTATTATTATCATTTAGAAAATTATTTTATTATAACTTTTTTAATATATAAATTAATTATGGCTTATAAAACTAGGAAATATTTAGAAAATCGTTTTTTATTAGAGCGTTTTTTATACGATTTTCCTTATGCCAAAATAGATAATAAAACAAAAAATGTTTGGTCATTAAAAAAGAATGTTTTTCATTATTTTAAAGAGAATGAACACTATATAAATGAGAAAAAAAAGATTTCGGAATATTTTTATAAATAATATAAGTTTACAAAAGATTTAATATTTTATAAAATGATAATAGGTGATTTTATGACATATGATTATAATAGTGATACTTTACTTCACAGTGTAGGTTTTAATTTACAAAGATTAGAAAGTATTTTAAGTAATGGGATTTTATCTTATAATAAAGCAAAGGAAAAAGGTATTGATTTTACAAAAAATTATTCGCTAAAAGAAACTAATGATGATTATATTTCGCTAGTAAGAGTAGGAGATATCAAAGAAGATGATAATTTATCAGCTTATAATATTCATACTACTTATGGAATTAATTTGATTGTTGAAGATACATCTTTTGAAGATGACCCTTTTAAGTTTTATCTCCATCGTCCGGATGAAGTCTTAGTTAAAGATGAAATACCTCTAAATAATATTAAAGGTCTTGCTATTTTAAAAGATTATCAAGATAATTATCTATTTAATTTACCAGTTATTCCTTATGATATAACAAGTTATGCTTATTTAGTTAGTATAGTAGATGATTATAGTAAATTTTTAGCTAAATATAATTATGTTATTAATAAAGATGAATTAAAAGAATATATTAGAGAGATTTATTTAATTAATAAAGCTTTATTTAAATTAGATATCTATAATTTTGTAGACCGAGAAGAATTAATTAAAGATTATCAAGAAACATTAAGAGAATTAAATGAATTTTTAGGTGAAGAAACTTATCTTTGTTTTAGTGACCTTTTAGGAGAAAGAGCAACGTTAAAGAATACAATTAATTATTTAAGTCATAATAAGTTTTCAATTTATGATATTCCAAGACATAGCTTAATAAAATAACGTTAAGTATTTGACAAATAAGGGTTTTTTTGATAGAATTTAGTTGTTTTAAGTCATTTCGGAAAAAACCGCACTAAAAAGGTTATAAAGTTCATTCTACCTTAAGGGCGCGACTTAAATGAAAAAAATGAGGAGGTATGAAATGAAAGCTGTATTTGTAACAGGTGGAAAACAATATTATGTAACTGTTGGCGATACTATTTATGTTGAAAAAATAGATGCTGAAGTTGGAAAAACTGTTAAGTTTGATGAAGTTTTATTTGTTGATGGTGAATATGGTAATCCAACCGTTAAAGGTGCATCAGTTGAATGTAAAGTAGAACGTCAAGGTAAAAATAAAAAAATTATTGTTTTCAAATATAGACCGAAGAAGAAATTCCGTAAGAAACAAGGTCATAGACAACCATATACAAAACTTGTGGTTACGAAAATTAATAAATAATTATGATTAAAGTAAGTTTTAGTCAAAAAAAAGTCATTATTAGTGGTCATGCTAATTATGATAATTATGGTAGTGATATTGTCTGTGCTAGCGTTTCAAGTATTGTTTATACAACGATTAATGCTATTTTAAGTTTTAATAAAGATGCCATTAAAGTTAGTGACAAAGTTGATTTAATAATAGATATAATAAGTGATGATGAAATAACTTTAAAGTTATTACAAAATATGTTCGTTTTATTAAAAGAAGTAGCCAAACAATATCCAAAAAATATAAAAGTAAAGGAGAATTAAAATGTTATTTATAAAGTTAAATCTTCAAAGATTTGCCCATAAAAAAGGACAATCATCTACTGATAATGGTCGTGACTCAAGAGGTCGTCGTCTAGGGGCTAAATTATCTGATGGTGAAATTTGTAGTGCTGGTTCCATTATATATCGTCAAAGAGGAACAAAAATATTTCCTGGAACTAATGTCGGAATGGGAAAAGACCATACTTTATTTAGTAAAATTGATGGTATTGTAAAATATGAAAGATTAGGTAAATCAAGAAAGAAAGTAAGCGTTTACGAAGCAAAGTAAATGCTTTTTTTAATATAATAGGAAAGCCATAAAAATTAATAAAAAAATGTTGTATTGCAAACAAATGTATGCTATAATTTAAATGTAGTCTAAAGGGGGTATGAATTATGTTAATTAATTAAGCTTATAAATTTAATGAAGAAATTGTAAGTAAAATAATAAAAAATAATGACATAATAGTAAATTTTTTATATAATAAATACTTAAAGAAGTGAGTGTGTTTAATATGTGGGGATGTATCATTAGTGATTTAATAGGTAATAATCCAAAAGAAAAAAATTTACAAGAAATTAGTTTAGAAGGTAAAGTGTATAGCAAAAATACTATTTTAACTATGGCTATTTTAGATGCTTATTTACATGATAAAGATTATGAATATTATTTAAAGAAATATATAAATGATTATAAAAATTATTTTAAAGATGAAAAAAGTTTTAATTTATTAAAATGGGCTTTAAATAAAGAAGAAGGGTTAAGTACAACAAATGAAGCGATGGTAAGGATTAGTCCAATTGCTTATTTAACAAAAAATAAAGAAGAATTAAAACTTAATGTTAAAAAAGCCACTATTCCAACGCATAATACCAAAGAAGCTGTTAAATGTAGTGAAACTATTGCGGAAATAATCTTTTTAGCGCGGCAAAAATATCCGAAAGAAGAAATAATTAAGACCTTAGAATTAAAATATTTACCTTATAATACGTTTATTAATGATGAAACTTGTTATAATTCCATTGATAATTGTTTAAATAGTGTTTTTTCTGCCGATAATTTTTTCACATCTTTGCAAAAAATTTATCCTTTTTTAACAAATGATAGTGCGAGTGCCTGTATAGTAGGTAGTATGGCGGAAGCCTTATATGGAATAGACAATAATTTAATTTATGAAGCAAAGAAAAGAATACCTATTTGTTTTAGTGAACTTTTAGAAGAAGGAAATGCTCGAATTTTAAAAAAATAAATGGGGGATATTTAAATGCGAGATAGTGTAATTAATAAAATATTAGAATATTTTGGTTATCAAAAAAAACAAAGTTTTGATGAATTAATTGTGTCTTTAACCGAGTGGTATTATACTAACTTAGTGATGGATGTATATAGTGATGAAATAGAACAAATTACGATTATGCAAGATTTAATTATAAAGATGACTAAGTGGTTTACAGAACTTTATCAAGATGAAGCTCTTTTAAAAATAATACCTATCGATAATAGTATTGGTCATAATATTAAATTTGATAATGAGTTTTTAAGTAATGCTTATAAATCATTTTATGATAATTTATTATTTAGAGAAAAACATCTTTTAAAGAATGCTCAATATCCAAAAATAGTTTCTTTAGAAAACAATGAAAAAATCTATTTAGATAAAGAAGGATATATCACGAAATTAAATCTTAAGGACCAAAGTTTAAATCGAGAATTAATTAATAGAAAAATTGAAGAAGCAGTAACTATTTTAGGGATAAAATATCAACATAATAATTATATCTATGATAAATTAAGAAAAGTTTTAGTTTATTATCAAAGAGAAGTTTTATTTCCAAAAATTTTTTTAGAAATGGTAATTTATAATATCTTAAAAGAAGGTGGACCTATCATGGGAACAAGAAGAGCTTTTATCTTTGCTATTTTATTTAATCATAATATTAATTTAGCTATTAAGTATATTGATGTTACTAAAGATAAAGGTTTAGATAATTTTTTAAGAATCTATTTAGCTAGTGGAGGTAATGAAGATTTACAATGTTTTATTGATTATTATGACCATAAAAAGTTTTTAAAAACCAAAAGTGTTGGAGAAATATTAAGGGAAATTAAAAGTAATGAAAGTAATATAAAAGAAAAATGTGAACAAAAAGAAACTAAATTATCTTTAATTAAAAAATAATCATGAAATAAAAATATAGAGCCATAATAATAATGATTAATATGAATAAATATTTTTTTCTAAAATTGATTATTATTGTTATAGCTCTTTTTCATGCTACTACCTTTAGTAATTTAGAGGGAAGTAGTGATGAGATGGTCTTATTAATTAATGATAAAGAATACCATTTAGTAGAAGAAAATACTTTAAATATGATGCATATTAAATTATTTAAAGACAATAATAATTGTTTTTATAGTCAAATTTATAGAGAAAATGGTGAGGAAATAACTTTTGATGATTTAATCAAAAAGGAAGTAAAAGAAGATTATTTAGAAAAAGAAAAAGAATTACTAACATTAAAATATCCAAAATTTGTAGTAGAAGGTTTAACAAAAGAAGATGTTCATAAAACTTATTATTTAAATAATAAGGAATTAGTTATTTATTATGATAATTATGAAATTAAACCTTCTTTAGATGAAATATTATATTTAAAAATTAATTATCAAGAAATAAGAAATTATTTAACTTTTGTAACTCTTAATGATGAAGAATATGAAAATGAAAATGGTTATAATTATACACTCGATAAAAAAGCTATTGCAATTACATTTGATGATAGTCCAAGTCCTAATAAAACAAATTTAATTTTAAATAGTTTAGCCCTTAATCATTTTCACGCTACCTTTTTTATCATAGGTGAAAAAGCAATAAATAATAAAGATTTACTTTTAAGTATTAAAGAAAGTGGAAATGAAATAGGAAGTCATACTTATAAACATCAAAATATGCAAAAATTAAGTAAAGAAGAAATTGAAGAAGATTTTATAAAAATGAATAATCTTTATGAGCAAATATTTAGAGAAAATTTAAAATTAATAAGACCTCCCTATGGTCTTATGAAAAAGTCCCTTCCTTCTTTTATTGATGCTTCCATTATCTTATGGAGTATGGATACAAATGACTGGCGTTATCGAAATAGTGATTATTTAGTAAATTATGTAATCGAGAATGTTAAAGATGGTGATATAATTCTTTTTCATGATGCTTATGATAGTACAGTTAAAGCAATAGAGGAATTATTACCTCTTTTATATAGTAAAGGTTATCAAGTAATGAGTGTTTCTGAACTTTTTAAATTAAAAAATATTCCTTTAGAAAATAGTAAAATATATACTAAAGCTTTAGAAAATAGCTAAGTCAACATCACCAGAATTATCATCTAATTCCGTATAAATAGAAAGAGCCCCACCAATTAAAAATACTAAAGTTGTTATTAATCTTTCCAAAGCTACTTTTTGTCTTTTTTCATCTTTAAACTTAGCAATATTAATATCTTGAATAGCAATAACCACATAATATAAATAAATAATAAAAGCAATAACTAAAAGAGTTATATTAATATTACGTCCCTTTTGCCGGTCTTCTTTATTTTTAGTAAAAATATATTTTTCTTCAAAACTATTAGCTATTAAAGCAAAAAGAACAATAAAAAAATAAATATACCATATAATATCTTCTTCTTTTAAAAGTTTTAAATCACGAGCCCAGTTATCCATATTATATTGTATTAAAAAAGAAATAAATTTATTTTTTATCTCTTTTTTTCGTAACTAAATAATGATTTATTTTATCAATGCGAACTTTAAAACTACCTATTAGAAAGATAAGACCTGCTAGTACTAAGGCAATTGCACTAATTAATTCCCAAATATTTTCATATTTAATAAAAAGAAAAATACTATAGGCAAAACATAGGATACTTATTATAAAAACTCGATTTAATCTTAAATTAATTTCTTTTCCAAAAGTAGTTTGATAAAATTCTTTTTTTATTTTTTGTTTTTCTTCTTTTGTTAAAGTATAATATTTTAGTTTCATAAACTTCACCATTTATAATATAACATTTATTATTCATTCTTGCAATAAACAAGTAATCTAAGGTATAATGAACTTGGTGACGTTCATGATTATTAATCTAAATGAATTAAATTTAAAAAAAGAAATTGATTTTAAAATTAAAGTGGAAAAAGATGATACTTTAGATAAAAGAATTAAAGATTTAAAAAATTCTTTTGTTGAAGGAAGAATATATTTAAATAGTAATAATAATATTTTCTTAGAATGTCTTTTTAGTGGTACCATGATTATTGATGATTCTATTACTTTAGAACCAGTTCCATATGATTTTAAAATTGAAATAGCGGAAAATTTAGAAGATTTAGAAGAAAATTATACAGAATGTTATGAAAAAATGAAAAATATACTTGATTTAAAGCCAATTTTATGGCAAAATATTGTACTAGAGGTTCCCATTAGTTTTACTCTCTGTCAAGATGCGGAAATGAAAGGAAATGGTTGGGAATTAACTCATGAATTCAGTAAGGATGAGGAGATAGACCCTCGTCTTAAAAAATTGGAAGATTTATTGAAAGGTGATGATTAGTTATGGCAGTTCCTTTTAGAAGAACAAGTAAAACTAAAAAGAGAATGAGAAGAACACATTTAAAGAAAACTGTTGGAGCTGTTAGTACTTGCCCAAAATGTGGAGCAGCACTTAGACCTCATAGAGCTTGTGTAAAATGTGGAAACTATAAAAACGAAAATGTTTTAGAAGTTAAAGAAGATAAAGAATAGAATGTAACAAAAATACATTCTTTTTTTTACAATTTCTTGACTCCGGGGGGGGTATTATATAATAACAAATATAAAATAAAGGGAGAAAAAGTAATGCAAGTTATTAACAA
>CANQIY010000019.1 GCA_947624125.1 uncultured Bacilli bacterium
ATAAAATAAATTTTGTTCAAGTTTTCATGACTATGTGTGCCTTGAACGAAGTGAAAGGAATGTGAGGTTAATATGAATAAAATAGTCATGCGCATCCAAAAAGAATTTAGCATGGTTCCGGATTTAAAAATCAAAGAAATAAAATTAAATCTTCTTAAGAGCGCTTATATCGTTTATATTGAAACCATTTGTTCAAGTGATAAAATTAATGATTATATTTTAAAAAATTTAACTTATCATAATAAAATGTTCGATTTAAACAGTAGTTTACCAGGTCCAAATACAGTTTTTATTCAAAATTTAGATGATATTGAGTTTTATCTAACTAATGGTTTTGCAATTATTATTAAAGATAACACCGTTTTAGCTATTGAAGTTAAAGGAGACTTAACAAGAGGAATTTCCCCTTCATCAAGAGAGCCATCTTTACTGGGACCCGAAGACTCTTTTGTTGAAAATATTCAAACTAATATGGGGCTTATTAAAAGAAGAATTAAAAGTCATACTTTAAAAAGTGAAGAAATAATTATGGGAAGAAAAACAAAGACTAGTCTTCTCATCAATTATTTAGATGATGTTGCCTTAACCCAAAATGTAGATATCATTAAAGAAAAATTACTTGATATCGATGTCGATGGTATTCTTGATATTGGAACCATTGTTAATTATTTAGAAAGTGAAAATAGAAGTTTTTTTCCTACTATTAAAAGAACTGAAAGAGTTGATTTAGCGGTATCTTCTCTTTTAGAAGGAAAAATTATTATTTTACTTGATACTTCCCCTTTTGCTATTATTTTACCAACCTTTTTAGTCGATTATATAAATCCTGTAAGTGATAATTATGTTAAAAGTATCAATGTTGGGTTTATAAAAATTATTCGTGGTCTTTGTTTTGTATTATCCATGATAACTCCGGGTTTATTTATAGCTATCATTAACTATAATCAAGAAACTATTCCCTCTTCTTTACTCGTTAATTTTAGTCAGCAAAGTGCTGGTGTACCTTTTCCTTCCATTGTTGAAGTTATAATGTTATTGATTATATGTGATATTTTAAGAGAAAGCGATTTACGCTTTCCTTCTTCCTTTGGTTCAGCGATTTCCGTTTTAGGAGCTTTAATTATTGGAGATGCTGCCGTAAATGCCGGACTTGTTTCCCCAATTGCCATCATTGTTGCGTCTTTTACCTTTATTAGTAGTCTTATTTTCACTGATTTAGAAATCCATAATGCCTTAAGATATTATCGTTATATCTTCTTATTTAGCGCGGCCTTTTTTGGTTTATATGGTTTATTTCTTTGTGTAATTCTTTTCCTAATTAATGTTATCTCAATTAAATCACTTGATACTCCTTATTTTTCACCTGTTGCTCCGTTTAACAAAGAATATTTTTATAAAACAATTTTAAAGAAAAAAGATGTCAATAATACTAGAAGAAGTGATTTATTAACAAAACAAAATATGACGAGAGGAAAATTTTCATGATTAAAAAAATAATTATTTTAATTTTTAGTATTTTTATTTTAACTGGTTGTTATGATAATATTGAACTTAATAAATTAGCTATGATATCCGGAGTTGGTATTGACTATCTTGATGATGAATTTTTCGTAACTTATGAAATATTAAATGATACTAAAACTTTAGAAAATACAACCATGAAAAGTTATACAATAACTGGAAGTGGTAAATCTATTTCTGAAGCTTTTGTTGATGCTAGTTATAGAACACCTAAAAAACCTTTTTTTGACCATTTAAAAGTCGTTTTAATAAGTAATAATGTCATTAATGAACATATTGATGAAATAACAGATTATTTAATAAGAGATATCAATATTAGAGATGAATTTTTCTTATTAGTAGCAAATAATACAACCCCTAAAGAAATACTTAATCATGTCAATGATAATTCACCAGTTGTAAGTGATTTAATAGTTAGTTTAATTGATAATGAAGCTTATAATAACAATTTAGCTACAAAAGAATATTTTCATAATACTTTAGCTAAATTTATTAGCGATAATATTGATGTTGTTTTAAGTTCCGTTAGTATTTTAGATGATGAAATTTCCTTAGATAAATTCTATATCTTTGATGGTTATGAATTTAAAAATACTTTATCTATTCATAATTCCGCTCTTTATTCTTTAGTAACCAAAAATGTTTTTTCCCTTATTTTTAGTAAAGAATATGATAATAAAAATCTTACTATTAGTATTACAAATGCTATTCCAAGTATTGATGTTACGAGTGATAAAATAACTATTAATTTAGATTTAATTGGGAAAATATTAGAAAATAACCCTAATTTTGATTTAAAAGAAGAAAAAACTTACCAAATGTTGAATAAAGATTTTAGTAACCTTATAAAAAAAGACGTTACTAATTTTGTTAAAATTTTACAAAATAATAAAAGTGATATTTTAGGACTTGAAGAAATATATCACCGCAAAACGAGAAAAGATAATGCTAACCTTTGGGAAACTGCCGATGTTCTTGTTAATGTAAATTTAAAAATTAATACGAAAGGATTTATATTTGAGGTGAAGAAATGAAAAATAAATTAACTTATTTTATAACACGTTCTTCAATGTTTGGAATTGGTTATTATCTTTTATTTAAATATGCTGGTAAAGATGCTTGGCTTTCAGTTTTATTAGGAATTATTTTAGGTATTGGTGTTTTATATATTTATAAAATGATTAAAGAAACTTTTAATAATAAAGAAATTAAAGATGTTTTATGTCAAAGTAAAATGGGCCTTTTTTATCTTATTATTTTAATTATTTTTTATATTTATTTAGCTTGTGTTATACTTGTTCTTTTACCTATGTTTGTTAATTCCTTTTATTTACTTTATACGCCTAAATTTTTTGTTGTTATTCCTTTCTTATTATTAGCAATTTATCTTTCTTCTAAAGAAAAATATGTTTTAGAATCACTTAGTAATCTTCTTTTTATCTTAAGTATCATTATAATAATTATTTATGCTCTTTTCTTAACTAAATATATTAAACTTGATAATATATTACCTATTTTTGACCATTCAAGTTTTAGTATTATTAAAGGAAGCTTAGTTTTTGCTTCCATTACAAGTATTCCGCAAATTGTTTCAATTAACTATAAAGGTAATTCTTTTAAAGATGACTTTAAAGATTATTTAATTGCTGGCAGTTTTAGTTTTATTAATGTTTTATTTACTATTTTAACTTTAGGAGAACCTTTAATTAATATTTATAGTTTTCCTGAATATGCTGTCTTAAAACAAATAAAAATATTAGACTTTATTGAAAATATTGAAAATTTATCAACCTTTATTTGGTATTTTGACCTCTTTGTTACTTTAACTGTTTTAATTAATAATTTGAAAACCCATTTACCTAACAAATATAACAAAGTATATTTTAATTTAATCATGGTTCTAATTGTCTTTTTAACTGTTTTTGTTATTGGTAGTGACTATGAAATCATTATTGAATTCTTCTATACTTATCCTATTGTATTAGCATTCTTTTTCTTAATATTTATATCTTTACTCATTTATATAAAAAAATCTAAAAAAATAAAAAAAGAATTAGAAAGTAATTAAATTATAATTCATATTTTTCTAATTCTTTGTCCGTAATTTGAATTTTATCATTATTTTTATGTACTTCTTCTAAAAACATTTGAACATCACATTTTTCATTGGGAATTTCTTGACATAATCTGCTTAAAGTAGTTAACTTAGCATTCTTCATCTTTGGAAGAGGAATTTCCTCTTGATATTCTTCATAATTTTTATAATAATCTTCATTATTATAGGTATTTAAAATCTTAGTAATTATATCTTTCTTCTCTTTTTCATACCCTATAACTATTAGAAAATGATAACGAAGTATTTTATTAATACTCTCTGGTAATTTAGTATTTTTTGTAAAAGAACGAACTATTTTAAAATGATTATTAATAATTTTGGTTAATTTATCTTCAAAGTTTTTATAATCACTTGTAAATAATTTTTTAACATCATTTAAATGGGTATGAAGACCATTGGTTCCTCCTAAAGCTTGTTCATTATATTTTAATTCAATAAGATAAACATCTATATTATTATTTTCATGAATATTTAAGAAAACATTATCAATTCTTCCTAATTTTCCATCATCTAAAATATCTTCATCTTCATTTGGTGATGTATAATATTCTTCTTCAAAAGGATATAAGAAATCAGAAATATTCAAAGCTTTTTTGAGTTTATTAACTACCTTTTCATCTAACATAAATTGATGTTGATAATTTTTTTCACTTTCATATTTAAATGTTTCATAATGATTAATACCCTTTTTTATTTTAATAAGTAATTCTTCTAATTTACTCTCACTTAAATCTGAGACTAAATTTTGGGTACATTGAATAATACTTGCTTGGGGTTTTCTTCGATGTATTTTCGTTGTATCAATATAATTACCATCTTCATCTAAAATCCAATGTTTTAATACTAGTAATTCAATAAGTTGAAGCTTATCTAATGGTGTATTATTATTTAATAAAATGTCAATGGTATCTTTAAAATAATAATTATTTTGCCATTTTTTAAAAAGAGCTTTGGCATTATTATTTTTATTAAAATCAGCTAAGTCAATATAAGTATCTTGGCAATTATTCATTTCAGTTTTCTTTATAAGTTTAAAATGGGCCTTAACAATTTCTAAATTATGAGCATTTTTTATTTGTTCATAATTTTCAATATTATGCATAACCTTTTTTATAACAGCTTTATAATTCTTTTTTTCTTTTTTTAAAGTTTTCCAATGTCTTTTCGTATAAAAAACATTACATTCTAAAGCAAAAATATTACTTAATTGTTGTTTTAAATTCTCAATATCTTCATAAGATACATGACTTAAATCTTCTAAGACAAATTCTTTATTTAGGGTTAGTTCTAAAAATGAATTTAAGTTATTGGCCTCTAATTCTTGTAATAATTCTAAGAATACTCTTTTCTCATCTATTAAAGAATTTTCATGCCGATGATTTTCTCTTATAATTGTTATTTTAGGTTTTTTAGTAATTTCTAAAAATTTATCTTCAATAAGACTCTTTCTTAATTCTAAAAAATTTTGAAAATACATAGCATCTTCATATTTTTTATTTTTTAAATCATTTTGCACTATTTTACTTGTTAAAAAAGATTTATTAAGACAGTAAATATTAGGAATACATTCATAAGTTTCTTCTTTTTGATGATTAATATTTAGAGCCCTTATACCATTAAAATAAACAATATCTTTATCGTCCCGAAGGCGAATAACAAATTCCTTACTATTATAAAAATATTTTCTTAATTCAATTATATTCATGATTACACCTCAACAATTTCCTTATCTTTTATCACAATTACATTATTTAAAACTTCTTTTAATTTTTCCGGCTCCGTCGTATGAATAGGAATTACTTTTTTCGCCTTTAAACTATTAAGTAATTCAATTGTTTTTCTATCAGCATGACCGGATGTATGATAAGTTCCTACATCAATAATACCATATTTTTTTATTATTTCCAAAAAATTTTTAAGAGCTTCTTTATCTCTATATCCATCCCACATCGAATAGACTAAACAAGCATTATCGATAAAATTTTTCTTATATAATTTGAAAATAGCTTCTTCCATCGATGCTTTTACTAATAAACAATATTTTTTATTTAAATAAGCTTTTTGTTTACTTCTGTCTAAAAAAGGATAAACATATTTTCTTTTAAACTTTAAACTTTTTTCTTTTCGATATTTACTAGTAACCCAAGTATAGACATCATCTCTATTATAAGGACTTGGAATACTATCATCATCAATAGACACGGCTATATTAGCTGTAAATATATCTTCAATAAAAGTCTTATTCGTTTTTTTAGAAACATTATAAAAAGTTTTTAATCTATCAATATTGGTTGATGACTGTAATACAAATACTTGGTCATATTTTTTAAAAACAGTAAGAAGACGTTCCATTAAATGTTCTTCGGTCTCATTTGGTTCATCTACCCTACTTAAAGAAGTTCCTTCTGTAATAATTAAATCGACATGACCAATACTTTTTAAAGTTGGTTCAAACTCTTGGCCTGTTAAACCATTATTTCTAAAATCGCCCGTATGTAATATTTTTTTACCATCAGCTTCGATTAATAACATTGAAGAATGGTAAGCAGAATGGTCAACATAATATGGGGTTACTTTTATATCATTATTTATTATAATTGGCTCTTTATAAAGCATGTCTTGCGTTTTAAAACGAATTTGCTTACAAGTAAAAACAGATAATAATTTATATATTTTTTTCGATTCTGGTTCAACATAAACAGGAATATCATCTAAAATATAATTAATAAGCCCAATATGGTCACCATGACTATGGGTGATAAAAACAGCATCATATTTTTTAGTCCCAGTTGTTAAACCCTCATAATTTGGATTTTCTTTTGTTAAAGTAACATTATCATCAGGTAAATCTTCTCCAAAATCGATAATAATTCTTGTTCCTTTATCACTTGTAATTTCGGTGATACAACCACCAATTTGATTAGTTCCTTTTAATACTCTTACTTTCATTATTACTCCTTAAATTCTTGTTCTTTATTATCCTTTTCTTTTAAAACTTTATCATCCGAACTAAGTTCAATATTCGTATCTTCTTCAAATAATTTAACACTAACTTTAATAATATCATGGTCTAAATCAATATCAGTAATTTTGGCTAGAAGCCCAGTAAATGGCCCAGTTAAAATTTTAACTTTGTCTCCTTTTTTAACCTCCGTAAATGGTGTATATTCACTTATATTTTTTTCTTCTTTATTAGTCTTCTTTTCTATGGTGTAGGCTCCGAGTCTAATACTGTTAGACTTTACTAAAGAAACATTCAAACCTTTAAAATACTTATTAATACAATACATTTCATATTCTGTAGATAACCCATATAATACTGGTGCATCATAGCCATAATAAGTCATAGCTGTAGTTATATACTTTTGAACATCAATGTTATCTTCATGTTCTTTTAACAATTTGCATTGGTCAATAATATTATCTTTAGAATCTAAAAGGTCGGCAATATAATCGATATTATAATCAGCCGGAGTAATAATACCAAGAGAATCAGGAATAATTAAAGGTGCTTTTTTACTTTTAACTTCTAAACCATAATAATATTTAACAATACAGTATAAAATATATTTAGAATCATCGTCTTCACTGTTTGTATTAGCACAAATTAATCTATCAATATAAAGTCTTACTCCCTTATGATATTTATATTTACTTAATTCTTTTAATTGGTCAATAATATTATTCTTGCTATCAACGATTTTTTTTACATACTTATTTGTACGAGCATAATTCATTAAACTTCTTTTCCTTTCATTTATAACAAGTATATCATACTTTTTATAAAAATGCTCAACACAGAAAAAAGGGCATTAGACGTTTATACCATTACATTACCACAAACAAAAATATTGTTCCACCAAAAATATAATTCCTAATATTAATCCTAAAATATTCCCTTCTCTACAACTAATTTCTCAATATTTATCGGGATTATAATAAATTTTTATTTTTTTACCTTTTTTCCATAATATTGAATAAGTATTTAAATCACATTCTCTAGTTACACCATTTACATTAAATTGTACGCGTGTAACATAATTATCTCTTCCCATATAACTATGTTTTTCTAAAACAATAGCATCCGTTTTTATCATTTTTTTAATTTTAATAATTGCTTAATAGAATAAATAATTAACACAATTCCAATAATTAATGGAATACTATTAAATATATAGTTAAAATTCAAATAATTTTCAATTAAGATATAATATTAAATAATTTAGTATAAAAAGTATTGTTTAAAGAACAATTGTTTGATATAATGTAATTGGATACATTTGAAATATATCAGATGCTTTCCCTTTCTATTTATCAATGATAAAAGAAAGGTGGTGATATTTATGACAAAAAGAGAATTTTCTCAATTTATTATAATATTGCTCCTATTCTTAGTTGTAATAATTTTACTTCTAAAATAGCAAAAGCATCTGATTTCAACAGTCGTTGATTTCAGATGCATTCCAGAAGGGATAACATCTGATTCCTGCAATCAAATGTATCCTTTTTTATTTTATGCAAGTTTCCTTGACATATTCATAATAACATAAAAACAACTTTTTTACAAGTTGTCTTTTGTTATACATACTCGACTAATAGTCAAAGTTTAATATCTTTCTGGTGCTGAATGACTGAATTGAACAGTCCTTTGAAGCTTACCATGCTTCCGTTCTACCACTAAACTAAATCAGCACTACAGATAAATTATAATATTAATTTTACGATTTGACAATATTAAGAAGCAAAATCTAAGTAAACATCACATATTTGTTTTTCTTTAATATTTTTTATGTTAATGTAGCCATCTTCATATGTAACATCTGATGTTTTTTCGTTTTGCTTTGCTTCATCAACAAATTTACATTTACTCATTTCACTATTTAAAGTATATGTATTATTAATTGGAATATAATCAACTAATTCATACGTTTGACTAGTTGGTCTCTTCTTAATATATACATTTGTTATAATATCAGCTTCTCCATCTTTATCAAAATAAGCATAACAAGTTGTTTTCTTATTAGTTTTAACTGTGAATTTCTTATTTACAGCATCATATGTTACTGTATCATTATTTTCTTCAACTTTTACATTATCACATTCAGCTCCAACATATTTATAACCAAATGATGGAACACCAGAAACTAAAGTATATTTTTTATTCTCCCAGTCTTTATCAACACCATTTTCGTCTTGCTTCATAATATAAACATTAATATCACTTTCAACTTCTTGGTCAAAATAGAATTTACAAGTTACTTTTTTATTACTAGTTAAAGCAAAAGTTCTTGTTTGAGTATCATATTTATAATGACAATCACCATTTTCACCATTAGAACTTTCATTTTTACAAGTCATTTCATGTTTAGCTTCATCAAAACATTTAGTTAAATCTTCTCTAAATTTATACCCAATAGCAGGAACTGAATAAGTCTTTCCATAAATATCAGCACCTTTAGTTAATTGTTTATAAATAATTATATTAATATCACCATCACCTAAATCAAAATCACCTACTTGAGCAGCAAGTAACTTCATTTCATGATTTTCATAATAATAAGCATATGTTTTTTGAATACCCATTATTAAAACAAAAGTTAAAGCAATTAAAATACCAAAAGTATAACTTTTTTTCTTCTTTTGTATTTTTTTGGCTGTATCCATAATACATCAACTTCCTTTATCTATAAAAATTATATAATACGACATTTTTTTTGTAAATAATCATGACAATTGAAAGTTAAAATTTTACATATAATTGTCATATATTTTTCGCTATTCTTTGTTCCGTTTGTCATATTATTTTAATAAGGAGGAGGATTATATGCGATTACCAAACGTACCTCCTCAATTATTCTCTCTAAGTGCCGTTTTAGTAGGTGTTTTACTAGTAGATGACAATACTCCTAATGAACAAAATGCTATTGGTAACTGGCTCATGTTAGTGTCCCAATACTTATGTACAAATGCTGCATATGGTCAACTTATTCAAAGTAATATGCAAACGCCTGGCTCTTTTAATGAAAATCAAAGCAATAATAATCAAAATAATATGTCAAATGAAGAAGTTTTACAGATGCTTACCAAAATGGTTAACGCTATGAATAAAGAAATAGAAGAAATAAAGAAAACTATTAATAAATGAGCATAAAAAAAGACTATTAATTTAACAGTCTCATTCTCCTTTTATAAATCCATCATTTGTAAAACAGCAAGAACTAATAAAATCATAACACCAAACCCAGTTGACATTAACATATTCATTGTTTTACCTTCCATTTTATCCAAACGATTTTTATATTTTGTTTCTCTCGCTTTTTGTTGTAAATTAGATATTGTTCTTGAAAACATTAACATTTGTTCTTGTTTTCTATCTTGACTACCAAGACTTAACCGATATAAAAGTCTCATCATCCGCATTGAATCCCGAACAGGATATTTTTTAGCAAAATTCATATAAGGATTAATTGAATCATCTCCGGAATTTATTTCATTAATCATTTCTTGTAAACCATCTTTGAAAATATCCGGAGCATCAAGAATAGATTTACCTATAGCTACTGGTACAGTATAGTGTTGAATTAAAATTTCAATTCCTTTTAAATAATGAGGTAACATACTATCAATATAGAATATATGTTTTTTATAATAAGATTTTATATTCATATAATCCATTTTAAAAATGAAATAACCAACACCAAATGCCACTAAAACTTTTAAAGCATTTAATTCACTTATAAAGATAAATATCGTAACAACAATAGCAATTAAACCATTTCTAACTCTTTTTATAAATAAATTATCAGCATTCATTGTATCGCCATAACGAGCTCTTACATAAAAATCCCAGTCATCTTCTTTTAATTTTCGAAATAAATGAAAATTATCATTTATTAATTCATTTAAACTTAATTGACCATTATATGATAATACAAAGAAGATAATAAGAGATATAATAATCATTTCTATTTGCATTATTCAGCCCCCACATCTTCATTATAATATTTCTCACCAGTAATTAAGAAATAAACATTAATTAAAATTATAACATGAAGAATTAATTGAACATACCAAATATTTAATAATTCAATATAGTTTTCTTCACCAAGCATAAATTCTACTACTACTACAAGAAAGAACAAAACAACTCCAAAAGTTAAAAATCTTTTATGGAAATTTTTTCTATCCATTTGGTCACGATAAACACCTTCAACTAAGGCATCGATATCCATTGACATATTTTCTAGTGATTCACCAGCATCTCTTGCCCCTTCTTTAGTTATTTGTAAAAATAATTGATGCATATTCTTAACCATATAAAATGGATATTTAGCATTAAAGTACTCTATTGATTCATCAATAGTACCATTTTGATAAGATAAATCAATCATTTTCTTTATATCACCTAAGACAGGTTCTTCGATAATTCCACTATCACGAACACCTTCTAAACTTTTAACAAAACTTTGCGTTGTATTAAATTCCATAATTACATTCGTGGTATAAGTTTGAATTTGTTCAAAGATAAATTCACTATAAATTCTTTGACATCTTAAATAAGCAAGATAAGGTATAAAAGCAATGGTAGCTAATCCATAGACAATAGCCCAAATGATACTATAAAAGTAAAAATAACCTATAATACCAGCAAAACCACCTAAAACAGCTATTTGAGTTAAATATTGTCTTGTTGTAAATTCTTGACCTAATTCTTTACTTTTTTCCCTAACTACTTTAAAAGAATAGGGCGCATATTTATCATATAAGCCACTTACTTTATTAGCAACATCTTGTAAAGGCTTAGGACTTTTTGATTTTCGATAAATTATTATAAACATTGCATCTGCTAGTAAGAAAATTAATTCTGGCAAAGTTCTCATTTATGCACCTCTCTATTCTATAAGGAATCCATTGGTTGGGACATCTCATTTGGATTTATATTACCTACACTATTATTTATAGGTTCTTGATTTACAGGATTATTAACACTAATATTTTCAGTTATAGGTGTTTCATTTATTCCTGTATTCATATTAATTTGGGCTGGCATCTCTATTTCTTCATTATTTAAAGATGCTTCATTATTAACACCAGTATTATTAGTAACTACTTCATTTGCTTCAGAAACTGAATTAGTTACTCCTTCTATATTTTCATTAGTAGAAGTATTTTCACTCGTAACATTTTCAACTACTTCTTTGTTTTCTTCATTATTTCCAAATATTTCATCTTGGGTTTCATTTACTTTATTACTTGGATTATTACCATTTTCACTATTACTAACAAATAAATCTTCTTTTAAAGCTACACCTTGACTACTTAAATATTCTCTTAAATATTTAGTAGGATTATTAAATTGAATTTTACCATCTAGATTCTTTTTGTAAATTACATTAGAACCAGCTTCATTATCATCATCAACAAAGAATTCACAAACTTCAACAATTTCTCTTTGGAATCTTCCTAATTCCGCACTCATATATCCTTTAACATGAATAGCAATTTGAACATAACGATGAATTGATTTTAAAAATTGTTCAATATCTTGACTTGATTCAAGCAACGAATAAAGACGCATCGGTACATTTATTGCCCGGTCAGAGTGAATTGTTGATATGATATTATGTCCTGATGATATAGAGTTACGTACAGATGTAACAGCTTCGGCACTACGAACTTCGGATAGTAAAATCCATCTTGGGTTTTGTCGCATGCAAGCTACTAATACATCAGAATATGAAGCAATATTATTGGTTTTCATTGCTACTATATCACGATGAGGAAATATTTTATCTAAATGGAGTTCCAATGTATCTTCAATTGTAATGATTTTTTCATTTTCTTTCGTATGACTAGCTAAGTATTTAACTAATTCTGTTTTACCAGAACCAGTTTCACCACTAACCATAATATTACAATGGCCTTCAACACAAGTTAGTAAAAAATCTAATAAGTCAGCCGTTACATATTGTTCATTTAATAATTTTTCTCTATTTAATCTAATTTTAGCAGGTGTTTTCCGAATAACACAAGCTATTCCATTCGTCGCAATCGAATCATGAATAAAGTTTAACCGTAATTCAGCTGATTCAGCATCCAAAAAGGGTTGAGCCATATTAAATGTTTTACCCATAACATTTGAACATTGAAAAGCTAATTTTTCCATTAAAGCATTATTAATTTCCGGTCTTTCAATACGATAAACACCTTTATCTAACGTTTTTAAATGAATTTGTCCCCCATTACCATACGATACATCGGTAATATTATCATCATCTAAAAATTCTTTTAAAGGTCCGAAATCAATTTGGGAAAATATAGCATCATTCACTAGCTATCACTTCCCATATCAACCCATTTACGCATAATAAATTGTTGTAAAGCTACACTACTAATTTTCGTTTCGCCTGGATTTTGGGTATAAGACTTACTTCTTGGTACCGGTGAAATTTTAACATTATTAGTTGTTAATAACTCAGCTACTTCTAACAATAAGTGATATTCTTCTGGAACCGCAAATAATAATTCAGCGGCATCACCTGCTGTTGCATCCCAATATAAATCTTTACCTTGTGAATCTCGAACAGCCAAAACTTCAATACTTTCAATTAATCTACCAAATATAATATTTCTATCATCATCAACAGCTGATACATATAAATCGATATATGACCCTCTTACTATTGTATTAGAATAAGTCATTTCATTATTAACTTTTAAATTATATAAAGTATATCCTTCAGGAATTTCACCTAAAATTGAATCAGGTGCTTGTTTTTCTTCACATAATTGAGATTTATAGAAGAAACCATTTTGAGGTATTGCATTAGTTAAACAAATATATTTACCATCTAAATCATTAATATTTAATACAATATCTGTTTTATTAGTTGTTGTTTTAGTTATTTCTTTAAAATCAACTTTCTCTAAATCAATCTTTGTTCCTGGCTCCATTCTTTCTGTTGAATAAGGTATACTAATTGTCGTAATCGCAGCATTTACTCTTTGATTATAAAAATACCATAATACAATTACTCCGGCTAAAACAGCTAAAATTGTTACTGTATTCTTATTTCCTAAAAATCTTTGAATTGTACTTAATAAACTTCCCATTTTATTCCTCCTTAACTATTTTGCTCTAAAATACCATCAATTCTATTAGCAATATCAAATGTTGTTGAATCACTAGATACAACATAAGTATCAGTTTCACTAGTGATTTCAACACTTACTTTTGGTGGTGCTTCATATATGCCAGTAAACAAGATATCATAATTATTAGCAGATGTCACAGCTTCGGCAAATCTTCTAATAAAACTTTCAATAAATTTTTCTTTATTTATTTTAAGTTCACCATATTCACGATAATAAGCATAATCGACAGCATCAACCATCGCGGCTTCGCTTAATTGTCTTGTGGTGTAATAATCTTCGGTGTTGTTAGAGGTAACATTTCGAATTAAAAGCATTATTACAACAACAAAGACACCTAAAATTACAACCCAAAAGCCCCAATAACTTTCTTTCATTAATGTTCCCTCCTATTCTATTTCCATGCTGGTCCACCAACACCTGTTGAACCACCATAAGTTATATTTAAATTTACTTTATCTTGAATTTGACTAAATATACTTGAATTTTGAACTTGGTCCCAAGTTGTCCAATAACCTGATGAAGCCGTATTAGCATTTCTTTCTGCACTAGTTAAAAGTCTATCTTTACTAAACGAAATATGGTCACTTAAATCTCTATTATTAACAATACTATCAATAAATGTACTATAACAGAAGATATTTTGATAATTACCATAATCATAACATTCAAGGGTTGAACTATCAGCATAGTTAGGATTATTTTCATTATAATCTTTAACCCAATTAATCATTTTACTATCCATGTTAACTCGAACAGCATAATCAGTATTAACGTTACTATTAAATGTAACTTGGTCATGATATTCAACATCATAAATCTTATCGCCATCATTTTGAATTTCTTGTGTTGTAACAAAGGCTTTTAATTCTAATACTGTATTTAAATCTTTCCAATCCCAGTTTACAGTATTTGGTCTTTCACTCGTATCATTTGGATGTAAATCTTCTGGTGTTACTGGTCTATAACTAATATTAGGTTTCTCACCATCAACTATACAACCATCACAATCAACTGGACATGTTGGACATGTAGGTTTTCTTTCGCCTTCACAACCATTTGGGTCACATGTAACAGGACAGTCTGGACAATTTACTTTATAAGCACATACATATGGTGTTTCATAAGTAGAACCGCCAACTTCTGCACTTGATGCTAAACCAGTATTACTACACTTGTCAGTAATAGCTTTCATTGCTGTAGAACCAGCTTCTTCAACATTCCATACTCTTCCTAAATCACCTGTATCAAAATATTCACCTAAGTTATTAACTATTAAAGCATATTGATAAGTACCTGCTCCTGTACCTAAACCAACTGGCCAGCCTGTAAATGGTGTCGTATTACTTGCTCCTTCACCATCAAGAACAATTGCGCCGCTTGGATGCATTGTAAATAATGTTGGTGTTGTAAATGTTGCTCCACTGACAGTCATTTCATATTTCATATAATCAGCTACAGTAACACTCTTTGTTTCAACCTTACAACCACTACTACCGATACCAGTACAAATTAACTTTTGATAATTTTGAATTAATACTGGATAATTATTCCAATTACCACCGGAACATTTTTCATAAGAATTATCAGCCATACCAACACAATATTGAGATGAAGGAGAACTGAAGCTTCCACCACCACTTGTTTCTAAACGATTTCGATTATTTTGTTTTAAACCATTAATATATGATTCTTCATCATAATCAAATTTAATCTCAGGCTCAAAATCTGTTCTAAATTCCCAAGGATATGTTTCACTTGCCATACTACAACTATTAATTTTTTCAATCATATCTTGTAATTTTTTAACATCATTTGGCATTTTATTATTAATTTCACTATTTTTTGTTGCCATCTTCGATGTGTCTAAATCATAACCATCTTCAACTAAAGTACAAGTAGAATAGTCAATTTGGGCATTAGACTCATAAGTACATGTTAGCATACTAGAACCAGTACAAGAAATAGAGCCATGTTCTAATTCAGCATAAATAGAAATATC
>CANQIY010000020.1 GCA_947624125.1 uncultured Bacilli bacterium
ATCAGCTTATTTTAATGTCTTTCATTGACAAGACACTTTTTTGCGTGTCAAAATTTAATTATTTTTTTTCAACCTTACTTCCTTTATTATCTACAAACATTATACTATAACATTGTATATTTAGTCAAAATATGTTACGATGTCAATTGAGAAACTTTTCTAAAAGAAAGGTCAAAAATGCAAAAAAATTTTACTGTTAATGGCTATAATTTAGATATCCATCAAATGCAACTTATTAATTCAAATGAAAATTGCATCATCATTGCCGGAGCTGGGGCCGGAAAAACTCTAACAATTCTCGGCAAAATAAACTATCTTATAGAATATCAAAATATAAAACCAAATGAAATTTTAGTTTTGTCATTTACCAATGCCTCAGTTAATGATATAAAAAGTAAAATAAATAACGATATCTCTGTGTTTACTTTTCATAAGTTAGCCATTCATATTCTAAAGCAATGCCAATTTCAATATACAATTTGCTCTCCTACTTTGCTTGCATACATCATTAAAGAAAGTGTTAATACTGCCCCGCTTAATATTCAAAAATTGATTTTAAGATATTTACATTTTAACGAAAAATACCCAAAATTTTTACTTTCTAATACCTGTAAAAGTTTTTTAAAATATGTTGAATCATTTATAAATTTATGGAAAACTAATGCTTTTTCATGGCAAAATTTACAATTTAAAAATTTGCGCAAACGGGAAAAACAAATTTTATTATATATGTTCTCCATCTACAAAGAATATATAAAAGAAAAAGCCAGTACTAAAGCACTCGATTTTGATGACCTTATTTTAGCTGCAACCAAAGAAGTACCAAATGGAAATTTTACTTATAAATATATCATAATTGATGAATTTCAAGACACTTCACAAATTCGTCTTAATCTTGTCAAAGAACTAGTCAAATATACCCATGCCAAAATTATTGTTGTCGGCGATGATTGGCAATCTATTTACCATTTTAGTGGTTGTAATTTAGCTATTTTTCTTAATTTTACTCATTATTTTTCAAATGTCAAAACAATTAAATTAATAAATACATATCGCAATAGCCAAGAGTTAATTAATATTGCCTCTACTTTTATTAAAAAAAATCCTATTCAAATAGATAAATCGTTAAAATCATTAAAAAATAATTCTTTGCCTCTTGTTTTTGTTCCTTATCATAATCCTACCCTAAGTTTTAAAAAAGTGCTCGATTATTTGTTAAATATCACAAATGATATAATGGTTCTAATCCGCAATAATAATGATATTTTTCAATATATTGATAATGATTTTCATTTTGATAACGGAAATTTATACTATCTTAACCACCTACTTAAGCTTTTTACGGTTCATAAATCGAAAGGTTTGGAAAGCGAATATGTAGTTATTTTAAATTGCAATGAAGCCTATTTGGGATTTCCCAATAAAATTGAAAATGACAATTTAATAAATAAAATTTTTGAAGATAATGAAATACCTTTTGCTGAAGAAAGACGCCTATTTTATGTAGCTCTTACAAGATGTAAAATACAGACATATCTTTTATATAATGCTAAAACTCCATCGCGTTTTATAAAAGAAATAAAAAAGATAACAAAAAAAGAATTAGGTATTATTCCTTTTTTTGATAAAAATACTAACTCTTTTTAACGTTTTAGAAAATATTTTATTCCTTCAAGACCAAAAATTATAAAACCACCAAGAATGAAAAATAATAAATCAAAGGTTTCTAATGTTAAATATTTTTGGGCAGTTTCCAAAGTTGTTGGACCCATAATAATTGAAAATATCGAAGCAATCATCATTCCTAATATTAAATAGATTATAAAACTCCGCTTCTTATCCAATGCTTTTCGCAATAGTTTGGTAAAATATAGAATACCAAAGATTACACCTAAGCCAAAAACTATCAATATTGGTACTGAACTAAAGTCAAAATTAACTAATAATTTTACTTTATTTATTAAAGGAACGTAAATACCAAAAATAAGAAGAATAGTTGAACCGGAAATGCCAGGTAAAATCATGGCCGAAATAGCTAACATGGCTGCTAAAAACATATAAATTATTGTCACAATGTTAAAATTATCAATATTAAAGCTTTTGCCAACAACTCGATTTAGATATGTTATTAACAAAACTAAGAGCAAACCTCCTAAGAAAAAAATAATATTATAAAAACTTTTATCTAAATTTTTCTTTTCTTCTTTTATAACTATAGGAATAGCAAAAATTATAAAGCCTATAAATAATGAACTCAATTGATAGATATATTTATCAAATAAATTACTTAAGAATAATATTGCGAAAATAATTCCTACCATCCATCCGATGCCTATTTTCATAAGATACAAAAAGGCATTTTTCTTTTGTAATTTATTACCGCGAAACAAATCATCTAATGATTTTATAAATTTTTCATAAAATCCTAAAATAAAAGCAACTGTTCCCCCTGAAACTCCCGGTACACTATCCGCAAGTGCCATACAAAAGCCATTTATAAAATTTATAATATATTCCTTAATTTTTTTCATCTTTATAACGTTTACCTTTCTAAAATTATTATAACAAATTATAAAAAATAATACAATTATTCTTACATAAGTGCACAATCAAAGTCTTTATAAATCTACTTTCTTACAGCTCCACCACCAAGCCTTTTATAATTTACGACATAATCTATACTATTTTTTTTAATTATGATAAAATATTAACATGTCCTAGTAACTCAGCTGGATAGAGTAACGACCTCCTAAGTCGTAAGTCGGCAGTTCGAATCTGCCCTAGGACGCCATATTTTATTAACTATTTTTAAAAAGCACGTTTTATAAATTTTTTAAAAATTTTATATCTATATAAACATAAAAACCTCTATCTTAAAAAGAGAGGTTTTTTACGTTCTATTAATCTCTTGCTTTAAAAATCAGAGTAAAGACAAAAGAGAAAACTACAGCACTAATGATAGCAATACCAGATGAACACAATAAATTAGAAAATAAGCCTAAAATTCCACTTTCTTCATAACCAGCCATTCCTGCTGAATATAACATATGACCAAAATTAGAAATTAACGCTGTTGCTCCGGCTCCGGCCCAAGCTACAATTTTATCATATATGCCTAAAAATGATAATAAAGCTCCCACAACTGTCGCACCACTGGTAATATGTCCCGGTGTTAATTTCGTATTATCTAAAATTATTTGACAAATAAAACAAACTAACCCTGCAAAAAGAAAAGCACGTAAATACATTTATATTACCTCCAAACTAACAGCATGAGCAATTGTTGGAATCGGATTTTTTTGATTAACAAAAGTTTTGCTATGTAATGCTCCGGTACCAATTATCAATATTTTTTTATATTTACCTGTAGCAATTATTTTATTAAATAACACTAAAGGTAAACAAGCAGGCCCTGAACCTCCGGCATAAACATCTTGACTCTTTAAATAAAGCTCACAGCCAGCATCTACATATTTTCTTACTTTTAAATTATAATTTAATTCACAAAAATGTTTAAAAATGTTGGCCCCAATACAACCTAAATCACCAGTCAAAATAAGGTCATAGTAATCAACATCTCTTTTTAAATCACGCAAATGTTCATACAACGTTCTTGCCGCTGCTGGTGCCATAGCCGCTCCTAAATTATTGGCATCTTTTATTCCCATCTCACTGACTTTTCCAATAGTTGCTGATTCTATTTTGATTTTTCCTACCTCTTTTGATAATAATGTACTAATCGCCGCAGTTGTTGTAAATGTAGAAGTATGTGGTTTAGGAGTGCCATATTCTATTGGGTAGCGAAATTGTCTTTCCGCACTTAAATTATGTGAACTCGTTACGCCCACTACTCTTTTTATATTGGCATCTTTTAAAAACATACTTCCTACAATTAATATTTCTGGAAATGTTGCACAAGCACTATATAATCCTAGGAGAGAAATTGGATAATTTAAGCTTGCATAATTAGTCGCTGCTATTTGGTCTAATAAATCACCACCAACTAATAAATTGATATCACTTTGAACTAACTTATTCCTATCTAATAATTTTTGAATTACATTTTTTTGCATTTTGACTTCTGCTAATTCAAAAGTTTTTTCACCATAATAATAATCGTCCATTGCAATATCTAATTTTTTTAACCTGCTATTGCTCTCAAGCGGACCAGCTATAGTAAACCAATCTTTTAAATACACATCATTAAATCTTAAACTAGCCATAGATTGCCACCTTTATCAAGCATAAAAAGAAAGCACTAACTATTCCATAAAGAATTACCGAACCGGCTAACTTAAATATATTAGCGCCAATTCCTGTTACTAATCCATCTTTTTTATAATCTATCGCTGCACTTTGGATACTATGCGCAAATCCAGTTGTTGGTATTATTAAACCACATTTAGCTTTCATCACAAGATTATCAAATTTACCGATTGCAGTCATGAATGATGCAAAAAGAATAAGAATAAATGCAAGCCAAGCACAAGAATCAACTCTTGAAAGGCCAAATGATTCCATTAAAATTCTCACTATTACTTCTCCAATAAAGCCCACTAAGCCACCAACACCAAATGCCACTAAAGCATTTTTTAATTTCGGTTCTTTAGGTGACAAACTTTTTACTAATTTTTGATATTCATCTTTATTCATCTTATCACCATTTTTATTATGTGGTAAATAATGGAATTTATACTTTTAATTTGTTAAATATTCACGCATTTTATTAATTCCCTTTTTTTCATATCTTGATACCATCACTTGGGTCATTTTTAATTTCCGTGCCACTTCACTCTGGGTTAAATCTTCAAAATATCTTGATTTTATTATTTCTTTTTCACAAGAATTAAGAACTTCTAAACTATCATTTAACATAATTTTTGTATCATAATCGTCATTATTACTACTTATTTTTTCATAAGCACTACGCTCATTTTCACTTTCATTATCTAATGATAAGATAATGTTACCACTATTTATTGCAAGCTCGATTTCTTTAAGACTTATTCCTAAAAATTGGGCTATTTCATAATTACTTGGTATTTTTGCAAGCTTTTGGGCTAAAATATATCTTGTTTCTTCTATTTTACGATACAATTTTAAAATGTCCTTACTAATCTTTAAATTTTTATTGTTAGCAAGATTATACATTTCCCCAAAAATATAATCATAAGCATAAGTAGAAAATTTAGTTTGCCCGCTTTCCTTATAATTTTTTAAAGCTTTTAATAACCCAACTACTCCGGCTTGAAATAAATCACTTGCTTCAACGCCATAAAAATGACTAGCAACTTTCCAAATTAAACGTTCATTATCTTTCAAAACTTTTTCGTAGTTCATCATTCACCTCGATTGCTTTTTTCGTTTTTTCTTCTGATAAAAAATGTTTTAAATGAAGTCTTTTTAAAGATTTTAAAATATTAAGAGGAACAGCACATAAATAAAGTTTAGCATGAGCTTTTTTTCTTATGCATTTAATTCGTAAAAGAGCATCAACACCAGTTTCGTCGATTTCTTTTAAATCCTGCAAGTTTATAATGACATAGGGAACTTTATGCTTTTTTAAAAGAGGTTCAATATAATTAGTTAGTTTATGACTATTATTTCTGTTAAGTGAACCATTTAATCTAATAATAAATATTCCTTTTTCATATTCTACATTCATTCTTAACATACATTCACCTGCTATTTTAATATAGTACATTGTTTAAAGATTTTAAACAACTTCGACAAATGTTGTCAAAAAGAGACCAAAAGCAAATTAAGGAAAACACCTTATTTTTTATTACTTATTTAAATTTTTTTATAAATTATTCCTTATATTAATTAACATATAATTAAGGAATTTTTCTATTAACATAACCATTACCTCCTGGACAATATAATTATATCACACAAACATTTGTTTTGACAACCTTTTTTTTTATTTTTTTGAAGCAAAAAAAAGAAACACTCTTAATCATGTTTCTTTTAAGTATTACTTTCCAATATCGTTAGTAATAAATACTAGATTGATATCGAAAATAAAATATGTACTAAGTAATACCTGTGTACATATTTATTATTAACTCATCCTATTTTTTTATAGTGCCAGTTTTTAGCAAATTATCTTGGTCTTTTTGGCTATTTAACGCTATCCCAACAGTAAAGATAAAAGATAAAGCATATATCCAAATCATCAACACTACAATGCTAGCTAAACTACCATATAAATACGAATAATTTGCATAATATGTAATATATAATGAATAAACCTCTGTTCCTATTATCCACCCAACTGTTGTAAATAAAGCCCCATAATTAATTGACCTATTCTTTGGCTTTTTAGATGGGGCAATTTTGTAAATAATTTTAATAATTGCAAACATGATAAGCCATGAGATTGGACCAATTAATAATTTAAAAATCATAATTATTCTTTGTTGAACTAAAGCATTTAAATTAACTTCTTGAACTAAATTAATAATGGTATTACCAAAAACAGGAACAATTAACATAAAAACTAATAATATTACTATTAAAATAGACATGCCAATTGCTTTAATTCTTCTTTTAAGCCATGATGAATTATCAAAACCATAAATGGCATTACTTGCAGTTATAATGGAATCGGCTCCATTACTAGCCACATAAAAACCAATTAAAACTGTTAGAAAAAAGGAAATTCCAGTTGCATTATCAAAACTAACACCTAAAATTATGTCAGCAATATCTGTTGAAAAAGAATGAGCTAAAAAATTATATAAATAATCAACTGATAAATTCAAAATTGAGGCCCCATAACTTATTAAACTGAATAACGGAATGATAGCTAAAACAAATGAAAAAGCTAAATTACCGGGCAAAATAACCATCTCGGGTCTTCTTAAAACATTGATAAAATTATCAATAAAATAATTTACTTCTTTTTTGGCTTTAAGAATTCTTTTTTTCAAGACTTGCCACATCCTTTTTACTTCGCATATCGATACTTGCTTCATTTAAAGCATCTTCAATGGTTTTTAAATTATTTTCAATGATACTATACCCAAATTCAGCCCCATAATTATAAGGTAATTTCTTTAATTCTTTATTTAATTTATGAATATAATTTATAATTTGTTTTTGGTTATATCCAACTATATAAACGACAAATTCATTACCATCACTTCGCATTAAATCACTGTTATCAAGTTGGGTTTTAATAAGGGCATTCGCCGCGGCTTGAATTTGCTTATCCCCTTCGGTTACCCCATATTTATCATTGATTTCTTTTATTCGATTTAAATCAACTACCACAATAGCTTGCGGGTAAATCGTATTATTACTCCATGTTTTAATAAAATCACTTAAATATGCTCTATTTTTTAAACAAGTTAAATCATCAATAAATTTAAGTTTATCATCTTTATTAAGTCTTTTCGCAATTCTTATCTTTTTACTTCTTCGATAAATACATATACCTAAAATAAGTAAAATTGTAATACTAATAATAAAATATTTCGCTAAATTATTTAAAATATTACCATTAGTTACAGTTTCTAAGTGACTATTTAAACCTTCAAAAATCATTTCTTTATTATCCAAATAATTAATATATTTATCTAATAATTTGGCTAATAATTCATAATTATTTTTTACTCTGAAAGTATAATTATCTTTAATAAAAGTATCATATTTACTAATATAATTATTTAATTTAGTATCATTATAATAATCAAAAATATAACTATCCATCGCAATAATCACATCTTTTTTATTTAATTTAAATAAATCATTCAATTTATTAACTGTATGTAATTTAATACCATCTATTTTATTTAAATAATTATAGATATGACTTCCAGCTTCAACATAAACATCTTCCCCAATTAAACCATATAAGGAATTAAAAACTTTTTTATTATCTTTTTTTGTAATAATTGAAATACTACCCTTAATCCCATTTGTTGTCTTTAAATAATTGCTATCTATATTATTATTAAAAGCAAAATAAATATCTACTTTATCTTTATTAATTGCTTTAACTAATTTATCAACATTACGATACTTAGTAATATTAAAATAGATTTTCGAAAATTTACTAAATTCTTCTAAATAACGCGATGTAATACCACCATAATTACCACTCATAATAATTTCATAAGGCGAATTATTAATAAAACCATAATTGTAATCGATACTTTGTAATTTATCGACATCAGTGGCACTTATATTTAAGGATTTAACAAAAATCGCAAATTCTTCTTCTTTTAGTTCGTCATCTATTCTAGTTTGCCATTTTTTCATATATTTTTTTAAAATACTTGATAAATAATCATTATTAACATTTAAAACATAGTAATTACTTATATCACTAAAATGATAAACAATTTCTAAATCATTACTCAAATAACTATCTAAATATTTAATTCTTGGTAAAATAATATAATTAACTGAACTATTAACATCTTTTATTAAATCATCTAAATTTTCATAACCATTATAATTAATATCTAAATCTTTTAAATAATTCTTAACATAATTAATATCAGTATTCAAAACTCCAATTGTTGAACCTTTAATTGTACTTATATCAGTTATAATTTCATTATTTTTAGAAAGTAAAACATAATGGTCTATATAAAAAGGAATCGTATTGTCTTTTAATTCTTTTTCCACATTTAAATTAATATTATTAGGAGAAATACTTCCATCAAAACTGATAATATTTAATTTTATACCATAGTTACTACTAAAATCATTTAGAAATTCATAGAAAATACCATGCCCATCTTTCGCAAAAATATTTTCATCTTTAATAACATAAATATTTTGAATATTATTAATATTTTCATTAATCCAGCGTCGTTCATCACTCGATAATTTTGTTTCATTGTGTAAAATTCGATAACTTACTATCCCAACCATAATTAATATGATTAAGCATAGTAAAATCATTAACCATCTTTTCTTTTTCATTAGCCGTTATTTTCCTCAATATTATAATTATTCCATACTATGGCCCCAACGCCATTAGCATTACGAGCTCCCATTAAAGAATAACCGGCACTATTTTCGGTTTGTTTAGTCGAAATGGTAAAGGCTATATCATAGACTTGTAATTCATCATCATTAAATAATGGTAAAGCTTTGGAGGCAACATTTTTGGCATCTCCCATTGGATATTCATCTCTAAAGATAATACTTATATAGACTATTTTTCCTTGTAAACGAACACTAGCAGAATCAACATTTTCATCACTTTCTAATTCCGTTTTTATATCGGTTAAAAGTTTATCACTTAAAGGTACTTTTTCCGTAATATCCAGTCTATTTCCATAAGGGTTATTGCTTGAGCCATAAAAATAAGTAAGAGCTACCCCCATAAAAATCACAAAACATATAATTAAAATGATAGCTAAAACCAATAATACTTTATTTTCACGCCATATTTTTTTAATTTTATTCATTTTTCACCTCTAATTAGTACTAATATTATACTATATTATCTTCCCTCTTGCAAACTGTAACCAACTCCGTCAAGCTTTGTAAATTGACATACCATACTTGCTTTATATGTTATTAATTAGTATAATATGCCAAGTAAAGAAGGAATGCTTAATGCGTTACAATGTTATTGATTACTATAAAATGAATTTCTATAAATATCAAAAAAAATTAGAGGAAGCAACAAATATTAATGAAATAGTTAGCATTTTTGAAGAAATATATACTTATATTAAAAAAATTTCTCTTAATTGGTATAATAATGACCCTTATGGTTTTGACTATGGTATTGTAAGTATTTTAGCACCCCTTATTAACTTAGAAAATACTTATTTAGAAAATATAATGATTAATAAAGTTGAACCTATATTTAAACCTTTTTCAAGTGAACTTCCGGATGAGCGTGCTCCCGAAATGCTTCAATATATTGTAAATGAAACAAGAAAATATCTTTATAATTTGAAACATGAAAAGAAAACTTTTGCAACACTTGATTTAACCGACTGTTGTTCTGATGCTGCACATTTTATAGCTAATCTTTGTTATAAATTAAATATTAAAGCGCAAATAATTAAAATTGACCCAGCTTTTACAACAAAAGTTCATATTTATGATGGGTTTGGTTTTCATTATTTTAATGTAATTTATTACAATAATAATGCCTATCTTATGGATACAACTTATAGTCAATTCTTTTTACTTCGCAAAAATATTTTAGAACGCTTAGGTGTTTATGATACAAATGGTTGTGCTCCGGGCATCTTTATGCTTATGGATAAAAAACGATTATTAATTGCGGAAAAAATATTAAAAGATGGTTTTATTTTATTAAATGAAGAAGTTTTAAAAAATTATTTAGATGGTTTTGCTATTTCTTATCGAAATGGGCTTTATTATGAAGAAACAAATAATTTTTCTTTTACAACTTCCTATACTCCTAAACAATATATTGACTTTTTAAAAGGTAATGATAATCAACTTAATTATGAAAAAAGAAGCCATTTAGGCTTCCAACAAAAAGTGTTGCAAAAAAAGCTTTCTTTTAAAGTTCATAACCCAAAATTATAGGTTATTTAACTAATTCTTCTACGTATTCACCATCGATACTAAAACTTTTGGTATCGGTTATTTTAACGTTTACTATTTTTCCTATTATACTTTTAGGCCCCGAAACATTTACTAATTTCATTGTCTTCGTATAACCATAAACTTTTGTATGACTTTTTTCACTAACACCTAGAATTAATACTTCTTCTACTTTATTTTTTAATTTTTGGTTATTTTTATTAGCATAATAATTTACTAATTTATTTAATTCTTGTAAACGTTCTTCTTTTTCTTCTTTGGTTATTTTATCTTCCATCAAAGCAGCAGGTGTTCCCTCTCTTTTCGAATAGATGAAGGTATAAGCTCCATCAAATTGGCATTTTTTAACAACATCTAAAGTTTCTTCAAAATCTTCTCTTGTTTCATTAGGAAAACCAACAATTATATCAGTTGTAATGGCTACCCCTGGTATAGCTTCTTTAATTTTATGAAATAATTCTAAATATTCTTCTTTGGTATAACGTCTATTCATTCTTTTTAAAATATTATTGCTACCGGACTGAATAGGTAAATGAATATAAGGCATTATATTTTTATTTTCACTTATTACTTTGAGCATTTCATCAGTAAAATTCCATGGATGACTAGTTACAAAACGAATCCTTTCTATTCCTGTTTTACTTACACATTTTAATAAATGACTAAAGCTTTCACCAATATCTTTTCCATAAGCATTAACATTTTGACCAAGTAAAGTTACTTCTTTATACCCTTTCTTTTTTAAATCTTCAACTTCTTTAATAATACTTTCTAATTTCCGGCTTCGCTCTCTTCCTCTTGTATAAGGAACAATGCAATAAGTACAAAATTTATCGCAACCATACATTATATTAACCCAAGCTGTATATAAAGAATCTCTTTTAAAATTCATTCCTTCAATTACTTCATCACTACTTGAATATACTTCAATAACTTGTTTTTTAAATTCTTGCAATAAAAGTTTTGGTAAATCATATAAATTATGGGTACCAATAATTATATCGATATAAGGATGATTAGTCATAATTTCTTTAATAAAATCAGGTTGTTCACTCATACATCCGGCTAAAACGATTTTAAAATCATCTCTATTTTTCTTTAAATATTTACATTTACCTAAAAAACCGATTACTTTATCATGCGCATTTTCTCTAATGGCACAAGTATTTAAAACGACAACATTAGCTTCTTCTATATCTAGTGTTTCGGTTAATCCTAATGTTTCTAAATAACTTTTTATTGCTTCACTATCATGAACATTCATTTGACAGCCATAAGTTCTTAAAAAATATTTTTTCCCCTTTAACTCAGCTTCATAATTTTCCTTTAAATTAATATATTGATTTTCTTTATGACTACGCATTTTAGCTATATTTAAATCTGGTAAATTCATAAAATCACTTCCTACTGGGTATTTTACCATAGATAACATTATTTTGAAAGCGAGTTTTGTAATTATAGGGTTTAATACGGTAGGTTTAAATAAAAGAAATAAAATAGAATGTAAATGATAAATAAAAATAATTTGTTTGGAAGTGAAAATAATTTTAATCAACCAAAACCCGCTTTCGCAAATAAGATTATAATAAAAAAAGAGTATTTGCAAGCAATTCGACAAAACATGTCAAAACTTTCACTTATACTCTTCTAATAACCTCTTATGAATGCCGGGTTCAATAATATTAATGGCATTAATAGCATTCTCTAAACTATTTTTAAAATTACCTTTATAAAAAGACAACTCAGCTTTTTGAAGTCCTAAATCTACTTCTTTGTTATTAAAGCGATAACGATTACCATATACAATTGCGGTCTCAGCCATTTTTGCTGTTTTAATTGTTTCATTTATTGTGTTATATACTTTTAAAACTAAATCTCTAGCATTATCAACTCGAATATTTAATGTTTTAATTGATATTGGTCTTTTATCTAATTCTTTAACCATTTCATTAATAGCTAATGTCGCTTCACTTAATTCGACATAATAATTTTTAGGAACTACAGGTAATTTATAACTTCTTACTTTTTCTTTAGCTTGAGATAAAATATCTTTGATTTCATCTAATTGGTCTCTAGCTCTTAGTTCATCTTCTTTTAGACTACCTAAAGTTTTTAAGGCATTATTTAATTTTTCTTCACCCTTTTGTAATTTATTATTTAATATTTCCATTTCTTTAGCTAATCTTGAATAAGCCATGGTTTTATTTCTCTCCATCTCAACAACATGGTCATAACTAGCTCTAATGTTATTAAATTCTTCTTTGATTTCACTTATAACTAAAACTTCATCATCAGTTAAATCATAACTATATTTTATATCATCTATTTTTTTGTATATTTCATTATTAATTTTCTCTAATTTACTAACCTTTATTAAAATACTTCTTTTATAATCTTCATAAATATTTTTAGTTAATTTTTCTTTATCAAAATCATTATATAAAGAATCAAAATAATCTAACATTGTTTTAAGTTCAAAGACTGAATCAACGACATTTAATACATTTAACCGACTAAATATATCTTGAATTTTTTTATTTACTTCTTCAATATTATATTCAATATTTAAATATTCTAAATTATATCCTTCAGCTTTCATCTTTTTGTAGATATTACTTACATCTTCAATTCTCTTTGGAATAATAATTTTCCCTAGATTAACAATAGTTTTTGTTTCATTTATAACTATTTTTAAATTACCTGTAATATCATCAATGGCCTTCACTATTCGACCAACTTCTAAATATTCATTTTTATCCATGGCTTTTTCAAAAGCTTGAAATAACTTATCAACATTTTCAAATTGTAACTCTAGAGGGGTTTTGATAATTTCAAAATCACTCTCATTATTATTATATAAATTCTTTATTTCTCTATAATCAGCTTTTAGTTTTATAATTGTTTCTCTATTTCTTTCTTCAGACAACGTAATTTCTTTAATTTCTTCGAGTAAAAAAGCAGATTTAGTTTTTAAATAATTAATATTTAATTCAACATCAATTAACCCCTGTTTTAATTTATTGTATTCTCTTTCATTAAAATCATTTTGTAATTCGATTATTTCATCTGTAATTTTAGGTAATTCTTCATCTCTTATTTGAACAAATCTTTCTTGCCAGCTATCATATTTCTTTTTTAATTCAGCATTATTGACTAAAGCCTCAACTTTATTAAGTTCTGATAATATATTACTGGAGATAATTAAATTCTTATCTCTTTCTAAATTATTGATAGCTTTCGTCATTTGTTTTTTAAAACGTTTATTCATTAATAGTAAAACAACAATAACGATAATCATTGTTAATATATAATACGCTACTGCAATTAACCAAAATGTTTCTCTACTCATATTGATTCACCTTACTATAATATTTTAACATATATTTTTATATTTTAGAATAGGCATAAGAATTTTTTTTGTTTTTGTTAATTATTGTCAAATTTTATTCTTTTATTTTATATTAATATAAATGGATTTTCTTGGGTACCTAATCCTTCTTTTAAAATATTATTTGCTTTTAAATAGAAGACTGGTCTTACATCATTCGGCGTTGAAAAATAGGTAATATTAGAATAACCATCATTGGATATGTTACTGGCATGTAATAAAGCATATTCTAGTTGAAACCCATAATTCGTCATGGTAAGCTCATTACCATTTGCAGGTGGATTAGTATCATTTTGTAATAAATTTATCCAACTTGTAACACATTTTTCATACTTATGACTATCATATTGACAATTTGTTTCATTACTAACCGCTAAATAATAATCACTTAAATACATTAAACTTATTTTGGCATTTACTTCATGTGGGAATGATGTTTCGGTCCATTTCTCAACAGGCGTTATATAGTAAAATTCTCTTCCTATATAATCCCCTTTAGTTGCTACAAAACTAGTAGCTTTTGTTCCTTTATAAACTTCATCTTTTTCTGATTTTTCATTCCATGCCGCAGCCTTTTGGCCACTTTCCGTTTTATATAAGTTAACACCACTTTGATTTGCTCCAAAATTAGTGTTAGCTGTTGACATACTTCCAAATAACCAATTATTATTGTCTATTTTTTCTTCCCAGCCTTTTGGAACTAATTCTTCTTTATTTAAAAATTTTTCGCCATTTATATTTTTAAAAGCTAGTGATTCATTCCAGTATGTAGGCGTGTCGTTATCTGTCCACCATTGTTCAGCGTCTTCTAAAGCTTCTTTTTTAATTACTTTAATTCTCCCATTTTCTTCTATCCCTATTATTCTGTACATATATTTATTAGGATTACTTGTACATTCATTACTATCACTTGTTCCAAAACATATATAATTCTCTATTCCGTCTTCCTGTTGTCCCTGAAAACGATACATCCCTGTCCAGTCTTCACTACTACTGGTTGTTTCTAAATTTAATCCTTTTGGTTTAGGTTGCATTTCTATTATTCCTAAGCCAATACTCTTATCTAAATATAATGTACAATATACTGTTTTATTACTACTTATTGTTATACCATTATTTCCTATTTTTATGGGTATTTTATTTTATTTCCTGAATTATCTATACATTTACTTTCCTC
>CANQIY010000021.1 GCA_947624125.1 uncultured Bacilli bacterium
CTGGGGAAATGGGTCCATTCTATAATTATTACGAAAAAAACGGGACTTCATATTATCACAATGCTTGGTACGCCGACGCTTCGAACTTCGTTTCCTCGGCGAGCCCATGGTTCTTTCGTGGGGGCTTTTACTACGATGGAGTTCTCGCAGGTCAGTTCCACTTCGGGGGGAACACGGGAGGTGCGGATTCAAACCGTTCCTCACGTCTTGTTCTCGCCCCGCAATAAAAATAAGTTAGCTAAACTAACTTACTTAGAAATTCTTTTCTGAATAAGAATGACTATAATTAATACGTTCCATGAATTCAACATAATCAAGATAAATCATTCTAATTAAATACCAATTACCAGTAACTGGGTCACTAATTATTAAATGGTCTCTTCCAGCTTCTTCAATAATACCCGAATAGATTTTATTTTGCCATTCACTGCTATCGGGATAAGATACGTAAGCATTAACTCTTTTTCCTTTATTTAAACGAAGAATATTCTCGATGTAACTTTGTTCCATGGGAAGAGTACTTACGGAAGAGATATTACCCGGTGGACTAGATGGTTGGGTTGGCATTGGTGTTTGATTAGATGGGAATGTTGGATTTTGATAAAAATTACCATTCATTAAAATCACCTCTTTAAAATATATGTGAAAAATCGATAAATATTGCAAATGATAAAATAATTTTGTATAATTAAAATAGGTTGATAGTATGAGAAAGCAAGAGACAGAAATAAATGTAAATGATAGAAAAACATTATTAATAACAGGATTATCTTTTGTTAGTGGTGTTTTTTTATTAGCTCTTTGTTATAATTTATTCTTTTTACCAAATAATCTTGTTGTTGGTGGTATGTCTGGTCTTGCTATCATTATGAAAGAATTAACTGGTCTTAATACGCAAATATTTATTTATGTATCTTCATTTTTGCTTTTAATTGTCAGTTTTATCTTTTTAGGTTGGAATGCCACGAAGAAAACCGTTATAGGAACATTTTTATATCCTATATTCATTACTTTTACAAAACCTATTGCTGATGTTATACTTCCCCATATAGTCTTTCATGAAATGATAGTAACCATTATTTTAGCGGCCCTTTTATATGGCTTTAGTAGTGGTTTAATATATAAATTTGGTTATACAACAGGTGGGTCGGATGTGTTAGTTAAATTAGGAGTTAAATATTTACATTTAAGTGAAGGTAAAGGTGTTTTATTATTTAATGGCATTATCATAGTTACTGGTGGTTTTGTCTTTGGCGTGGAAATGGCTGTTTATGCGATTATCATTTTAGTTATTGGTTCATTAATTGTTGATAAAATATTGATAGGTATTTCAGATAGTAAGAAATTTATGATTTATACTAAAAAGAGTAAGAAAGTAAAAACGATTATTGAAGAAGAATTTAAAACAGGATATACGATTTTTCCAACAGTTGGCGGTTATTCCCATGTTAATGGCGATATGATAATGTGTGTTATATCAAATAGAGATGTTAATATGTTTAAAGATAAGATTTTAGAAATCGACCCGCATGCTTTTTTTGTCATTAGTGACTGTTATGAGGTTCAGGGCGGTGTCAAGAGGTCAAATTTACCATTTATATAATGGTAAATTTTTGATATAATTAATTAGGAGTATGTATATGAAGTTTATTGAATTAAAAAATGTAAATAAAACTTATTCAACTGGGGTAACCGCTCTTGCTGATATGTCAGTTGAAATTGAAAAAGGCGAATTTGTCTTTGTTATCGGCCATACTGCTAGTGGAAAATCAACATTTATCAAAATGTTATATAGAGAAGAAAAACCAACAAAAGGTAGTGTTATTGTTGGAGGCGTTAATGTTGCTAAGTTAAGAAATGGTCGAGTATATAAATTAAGAAGAAAAATTGGCGTCGTTTTTCAAGATTTTAAATTGCTACCTAAACTAACTGTTTATGAAAATGTAGCTTTTGCTTTAGAATGTTTAGGAATGGCCTCAAGTGAGATAAGACCAAAAGTATTAAAAGCAATTGAAATAGTTGGGTTAAAAGAGAAAACGAGAAGTTTTCCTCATCAATTATCAGGTGGTGAACAACAAAGAGTATGTATAGCAAGAGCTATTGTTAATGAGCCTAAATTACTTATTTGTGATGAACCAACTGGAAATTTAGACCCCGAAACGAGTAAAGAAATCATGAAAGTAATTGATAATATTAATAAAGATTTAAAAACAACTGTTATTATGGCTACTCATGATAAAGAAATTGTTAACCGGATGAAAAAAAGAGTTCTTTTAATTGAACATGGGGTTTTAACCGGTGATTATTTGAAAGGAAGTTATAAATCTCATGAGAGCGTTTAGAATTTTTTTTAGAAGTATAAGAGATGCTTTCAAAAGCGTTTTTCGTAATTTTAGTTTAAGTATGGCTTCCATATTATGTGCAACAATTACGCTTTTAGTCGTGGCTATTTCACTTATTATTGCGGAAAATGTAGAAAAAGCAACGGAAAGCTTAGAAAATGAATTAAGTATTGTTGTTTATGTATCTAAAAGTGCAACGGAAGAAGATGTGCAAAATATTAAAGAGGGTATTTTAGCAATACCGGGTGTATTAGATGTTGTATATAAAAGCAAAGATGAATGGCGTATTGAAATGAGTGAATATAATGCATCATTTAAAGCTGCTTTTGAAAATTATGAAGATAATCCCTTAACAGACTCTTTTACTGTTACAGTAGAGGATGTTAATGATTTAGAGAAAATTTCAACAGAAATAAGAGAAATTAGTAAAGTTGATAGTGCTAATTATGGTAAAGATGCCGTTAATACTATTATTGGTGTTTTTGATGTCGTTGAGAAAACTACGATAGTTGTTGTTATTGCTCTTATCTTTGTTACAGCATTCTTAATTACTAATACGATTAAATTAACGATTTATTCAAGAAGAGAAGAAATTGAAATTATGCGTTTAGTAGGAAGTAGTAATACTGCGATTAAATTACCATTTGTTTTTGAAGGCTTTATAATAGGAATTTTAGGGTCATTAATACCAATTATAGTAACGATATATGGTTATATTATTGCTTATGAAAAATTAAATGGCCATATTATTTCTGAATTAATAAAATTAGTACCACCATATAATTTTGTATTCTATATCTCTTTAGCAGTAGCTGCTTTAGGAGCTATTATAGGTATGTTAGGAAGTTTAATGGCGGTTAGAAAGTATTTGAAAATATGATGAAAAAAATAAGTAAAATATTTATTATTATAGTAAGTAGTATTATTATTCTTGGTAATTTTATGACGGTTAGAGCAGAAGTTAAGCCGGGAGATACATTAAAAGATTTACGAAATCAACTTAAAGATTTACAAAATAAAAGAACAGCTCAACAAAATGAGAAGAAGAAAACAGAAGCTGAAATTGCTGCGAATAGAAATAAAATGATACAAGCCTCTAATGAATTAGAAGAAACAAAAAGTAAGATGTCAGAAATTACAGAAGAAATTGATAGAACAAATAGAGATATAGATGATGTTAAAGGAGAAACAGAAGAATTATTAAGATTATATCAAAAGTTAGAATCAGAGAATATTTATACATCATATATAACTGGAGCATCATCTATGACCGAACTTATTATGCGAATGGAAGTTATTAATCAATTATCAGATTATAATGACCAAAAAATAAGTGAATTAGAATTGATGATTAAAAGTAATGAAAAATTAAATAAAGAATTAGAAAAATATCAAGTTACTTTAGGAAATAAAATTGTTGCTTATGAAGATGCTATTGCGGCATTAGGTGATGACCTTGGTGAAATTGAATTAGGGGTCGTTGATATTAATAAACAAATATCATCTTTACAAGAATCGATTAAAACATATGAAACAATTGGTTGTGGAGAGAACCAAGAAATATTACAATGTGTTAATGTTGCGAATAGTAAGGATTGGTTAAAGCCTGTATCACAGGGAAGAATAAATAGTGTTTATGGCTATAGAACAAGTCCAACTCCGGGAGCAAGTTCTAATCATAAAGGAATTGATATTGGGGTAGCCGAAGGAACTCCTGCATATGGAACAGCCAATGGAACTGTCGGCGCAATAGTAAGAGGTTCATCATGTGGTGGCAATATGGTCTTTGTTTGGGCATATGTTAATAATAAACCATATACTTATGTCTTCATGCATTTATTAGAAATCAAAGTTAATGTTGGGGACCCGGTTACCATAAATACAGTTGTTGGTCTATCAGGTGGTGGTAGTACTGCATCAAGAAATGGTGGATATGATAAATGTACAACCGGAGCTCATTTACATTATGGGCTTGCCGAAGGTGGTTTCTATGATAGTTCGAACTTTAATGCTCATACTATTAATCCACCAGGATATCCAGGCTTATATCAATGGTTTTATTCAAGATAAAAAGTGGTTAGTAAAGCCACTTTTTTTAGTTTAAAAAAATTTTTAAAAAAAGACTTGTCAAAACAAATGTTTGCGTGATACAATTATAATGTCCAGGAGGTAATGGTTATGTTAATTGAAAAAATGTATTCAATTTCTTTAGAAAACAATAGAATATTAATAGCTAATAAGTAATAAATTACTGTATTAATTTACTTTGTAACATAAAAGAAAAAAGCTATTAACTTGGCGGATTATCGTTTATATGATACAATTATCTTTAGAGATGCAGAAAAAAGATGGTGATTTATGAAAAAAATAGTTATTTTTGGTGGAGGTAGTGGTCTTTCCCAACTTTTAAAAGGCTTAAAATTATTTCCTATTGATGTAACCGCTGTAGTTACTGTTTCAGATAATGGGGGTAGTACAGGTCGAGTTAGAAGAGACTATAACATTCCCGCCGTTGGTGATATTTCCAAAGTTTTACTTGCCATGAGTGATTGTGATAATGAAACTCGTGATTTAATGAATTATCGTTTTACAAAATCAAAAACATTGGGTAATCACTCAATTAAAAATCTTTTATTAACGGCTCTTTTAGATTTAAAAGGCAATTTTTCGAATGCTCTACCGGTATTTATAAAACTATTAGATATTAAAGGTAATATTTTGCCTCTTACTGAAGATAATGTGGATTTAGTAGGAATAACCTCAGACAACAAAAAAGTTTATGGGGAAGAATTAGTTACCAAATGTGATGCTAAAATAAGTAAAGTTATGTATTCAAATGATATAACAGTTAATCCCAAAGTTATTGATGCCGTTAAAAAATGTGATTTGATTATTTTTTCTTCGGGGAGTTTAATTACTAGTATTATTCCTCATTTATTAAATGAAGAATTAAATGAGGCGATTAGAAAAAGTAAAGCCAAAAAAATGTATATATGTAATTTATTTACCCAACCCGGGGAAACTGATAACTTTAAAGTAAGTGACCATATTAAACTTTTAGAAGAATATTTAGGGGAAAATACCATTGATATTGTCATAGCTAATAATACGAAAATGAATTCCGAATTAGTAAAGAAATACAATAAAAAAGAACAAAAAGACCCAGTTGTATGTGACTTAGATAAATTAGAGAGTATGCATAAATTAGTTATAGCGGATAAATTATTTAAAATAGAAGATAATGTTTATCGGCATGATGCTTTAAAAACAGCTTATTTAGTGTTTTCTTATTTAATGGATGGCGGTAAAAATGACCTTCACAACTAAATTAAAAGAAGAAATTAGTAAGCAAGTTCCAAGCGATGTCGAGGCAAGATTTATTATTGAGGCTTATTTAAAATATAATGCACTAATAAATGATAAAATAAGAATTACAATAGAGAATGCTTCGGTTACAAGATATATTTATAAACTTATGAAGAGAATTTTTTCAGTTCCTATTAATGTAACAGTTAGAATTCAAAAAAGATTTCGCGTAAAACAAATATATATTTTAGAAATAAATGAAAAAATTCCATACATCAAAGAAGTAATCAATTATAATAAAGTTAGTAATTTAGATAATGATGAAGAAATTATTTCCTATTTAAAAGGAGCTTTTTTAGGCATTGGGAATGTCTCTAATCCAAAGACAAGTGGTTATCATTTAGAATATATTTTAAATAAAGAAGAAGATGCCATATATTTATGTTCGTTATTAAATAATTATTTTTTAAATGCTAAAGTAATAAAAAGAAATAAAAAGTATGTTGCTTACATAAAAATGAGTGAATGTATTAGTGATTTAATAAAAATGTTTCAAGCAATTCATTCTTTGTTTGAATTTGAAGATACGAGAATTTATCGTGACCATAAAAATATGGTGAATAGACTTAATAATTGTGAACTTGCTAATCAAGAGAAAACAATTAAAAGTGGTTTAGAGCAATTAGAAGATATTAAATATTTAGAAGAAAATGATTTACTCTTCTTAGTAGATGAAAAAATGCGTTTAGTAATGGAATATAGAAAAAAATATCCCGAAGTCAATTATCAAGAATTAGCTGATATTATAAGTATGGAAACCGATTATAAAGTTGGGAAGTCGGGAATAAACCATCATTTTCGCAATTTAAGAAAAATTAAGATGGAACATATGAATAAAAATGGACGGTGAAAAGATGCCAAGTGATGATATAACAATAGTTAGTACTAATTTAAATCAAAATATTTTAAATAATTATCAAGATTATACTGTAATTGATAGTAATTTTACGATGAAAGAAATTTTGCAAGCTAAAAAGCTTATCTTTTATAATATTTTAAGTAATTTAGAAGAAGAAAAGGTAAAAGAAATTTTTCAAGAATTAAACTCTGCGCATATACCTTTTATAAATGTTACTAATAATATAGAAGAGGTCATGCTCACAAGTTATTTAATCATCTATGATAATGAAAAAGTATTAATTGAAGGGCCAACTATTTTAGTTTTAGAACAAGAGAAATTATTAAAAAGAATTGGTTTAACCCTTCCTTTTTATGTTCATTTATCGCTTCTTTTAAAAGATTATGGCTTAGTAGATAAAATTTATTTAAATAAGAAAGAGTTGAAAGATGCTTTATGGAAATAAAAGAGTTAGTACAAGAAAAGGGAATTATTGGGGTTATTAGTAATTATCAAAATACCTTAAAAAAAATTGGACGAGTAAGTGATTTATTAATTCATAATATGGATAATGCTTTAAAAATGGTTGGTTTAGATAGTTCTTATAAAGATAAACTTATAAGTGATTTAACACTAAGTGAATATTTTAAAGTCGATTTGATGACTAAATTAAGAGAAGATGTTATTATTGTTGGTAATTTAAGTTTATCTCTTAATTATAAAGAACAAGAATATATGAAGAAATTATTATTAAAATTATATAATGAATATCATAAAAAGATAGTTGTTATTGATAATGATGTTAAAGTATTTTTTGGTCTTGTTAAATGTGTTATAGTTTTAAAAAATAAAGAAATTATTTTCGAAACAGATGATTTTTTTCAAGATGAACTTTATAAATATACCAAATGTCCAGAGATAATCAAATTTATTAAGTATGTTAATCAAAATCAAAAAAGATTACAAGAAACAACAGATATTTATGAACTTATAAAAGATATATATCGGAGTGTTTAATGAGAATATTAATGACTATTAGCTATGATGGTAGTAAATTTCATGGCTTTCAAAGGCAAAAAAATGCCAGAAATGTGCAAAGTGAAATAGAACTTGCTTTAACAAACATTTTAGATGAAGACATAAATATAAAAGGGGCAGGTAGAACCGATGCTTTTGTCCATGCCTATAATCAAGTTATTCATTTTGATACAAAAAAAGATATTAAACATTTAAAGAAAAAATTAAATCAAAGTTTAAAAGATATCAAAGTAAAAAAAATAAAAAAGGTAAGTAACGATTTTCATGCAAGACATAGTGTAAAAAATAAAATATATCTTTATAAAATAGATTTAAGTGGAAAGAAAGATGAACGTTATTTTTTAAGATATACCAAAAATTTAGATATTAAAGAAATGAAAAGGGCCGCAAAAGTATTTTTAGGAACACATGATTTTCATAATTTTGTAGGTGGGAAAAGAAATAATTATACGACAACAATTGAAAAAATAAGTATATATAAAAAAGGAAGTATTTTATATTTAAAATTTAAGGGATTAGCATTTTATCGTTATATGGTTAGAAATTTAGTCGGAGCTTTATTAGAAGTTGGTAAGGAAAAAATAGACAAAGAAGTTTTAGAAGAAATGCTTACTTATCCAAAGAGAGAAAAAAGATTACCAACTAGTAAAGCAAATGGCCTTTATTTATTAAAAATTAATTATTAATAAATAATATAGTTAGTTTAGGACGTTTGAATGACGATTTTAATTGACAAATGGGATATTTTTACATATAATTTTAAATGGTACATTTTATTTATGGCGTTTATTAAGCCCTGGGAAAGTTTAATAGACAAAATAATGAAAGGAATATAATATGAAAACATTTATGCAAACAAAAGAAAACATTGAAAGAAATTGGTATGTTATTGATGCTGCTTCTAAACCTTTAGGTCGAGTAGCAACAAAAGCTGCACATATTTTAAGAGGAAAACATAAGCCTACTTATACACCTTATGTTGACTGTGGTGATTATGTTATTATTATCAATGCTAATAAAGTAGCCTTAACTGGTAAAAAATTAGAAGCTAAAAAATACTATAATCATTCCGGTTATCCAGGTGGACTTAGAGAAAGAACTGCTAAGGAAATGATTGAAAATTATCCAGAAGAAATGCTTGAAAGAGCAATTAAAGGAATGCTTCCTCATAATAGTTTAGGAAGAAGTATGGGTAAAAAGTTATTTGTTTATGCTGATGGTGAACATAAACATGAAGCTCAAAAACCTACATTAGTAGAAATTGATTAGGAGGATTTATGGCAAATAAACAAGTATGGACTGCAACTGGTCGAAGAAAAAAATCAGTAGCACAAGTTAAATTAGTTGGAGGAACAGGTAACATTACAGTTAATGGTGTTGATGTTAATGATTATTTTCCATTTGCAACATTAGTAATGGATTTAAAACAACCTTTAGAAGCAACTAATAATGAAAATAGATTTGATATTGAATTAAGAGTTAGCGGTGGTGGTTTTAGTGGTCAAGCTGGGGCTAGTAGATTAGCTATTGCTAGAGCTTTATTAAAATTTGATGCTAATACTGACCAAACAAGAGAAGATAGTTATAGACATATTCTTAAAGACAGTGGCTTTATAACAAGAGATGCACGTATTAAAGAACGTAAAAAATATGGTCTTAAAAAAGCTCGTCGTGCGCCACAATTTAGTAAACGTTAAAATCAATGTTTCTTTTATACCTATAAACGTAATGTTTATGGGTTTTTTGTTTATAGATGAACTAATTACAGATATCAGCGTTTTATATATAATATATTATAAAAAAAATATAAATATAATGTATCAAAGTTAAAAATAAGAATATAATATAGATATAGTGTAGTAATTAAGTAGATATTGTGTAGTAAATAACTTGACGTTATTAAAACTATATGCTATTATTATAAGTAGAAAGAGAGATGATTATTTATGGCTAGTATGACAAGTGCTATTAACATTAATGTAGATAAAAAAATAAAAGATGAAGCAACAGCTATTTTAAAAGGATTAGGCTTAAATATGAGTACATTTATTAATATGGCTTTAACACAAGTAGTTAAAAGAGATGGTATACCTTTTGAAGTGGTAAACCCAAAACCTAGTAAAAAATTGCTAGAAGCATTAAAAGAAGTAGATGAAATGGTTAATAATCCTGAAAAATATCCTAGATATAAAAATTGGAATGACTTGAAAGAAAGTTTATTGTCAGATGATTAGTTATAAGTATGAAGTAGTTTATTCTGCAAAATTTAAAAAAGGTTTAAAAAAACTTCTAAAACAAGGGAAAAATATTGATGAATTAAAAGATATTATCAATAAACTGGCATTTAAAGAAGAATTAGCTCCAAAATATAGAAACCACAAACTAATAGATTATAAGAACTACAAAAATTGTTACGAGTGTCATATAAGACCTGACTGGTTATTAATTTATCAATACAACGATAACGAGTTATTGCTTTTATTAATGAATACAGGAAGTCATAGTGAGATATTTTAATCAAATACTTAGTATCTTTTATACCTATAAACGTAATGTTTATGGGTTTTTTTATATTATATTTGTTATTGCATATAATAAATATATCTAATAGATATATATAAGATAAATAATATATTGATATTAGCTAAAAAATATGATATTTTTAATAAATAAAAAGTGAGGTGTTATATATTGAAAACATTAACAAATGGTATTGTGAGTGTTCATGTTGACCCAAAAGACAAAGAAGAAGCAACAGCCATATTAAAGGATTTAGGATTAAACATGACAACATTAATTAATATGACCTTAAAACAAGTTATCAAAAGAAAAGCTGTTCCTTTTGAAATTGCTAATCCTGTAAATAAGGATGAATTGGAAAATGCCTTAAAAGAAAGTATAATTATTGAAAAAGATTATAAAGAAGGTAAGAGAAAAGGATATGACAATGCAAGTGCCATGTTGGAGTCTATAGTAGATGACTAATTATAATTTAAATATTATGTTATAATTAAAGTAGAAAAGAAAAAGATGAGGAAGAATGGAAAAAGTAATAAAATTGGATATTGCAAAGGAAGAAGATTTAGTAGAAAAATATGATAATGATAAATTAAATTATGAATTATTGAATTATTTGTTGAAACAAGCTCAGTTTATTCCAGCAAAAGCTTCAGTAAAAATTGAAATTGATGTTCATTTTAAGACTAAATTAGATATTGTTAATCTCTTAGAAACAGAGATAAATGATGAATTTTTAAATACATATAAAGAACATTATAAAAATAATTTAATTCAACTATTTTTATTTCTTTTAGGAATAACTTTTTTAGTAATTTCAATTCGAATAAAAGACTCTTTATGGAGTGAGCTCTTTTTAATTGGCGGTTGGGTTCCTTTATGGGAAATGATAGAATTAGAATTATTTAATGATTTTCGGGGCAAAAAGAAAAAAACAATTTTAAATAAACTAGTTAAGGCCCAAATTGTAATAGTAAATAATTATGAAAAGAACTAAACATACTTTAGAGCCTTTCTATAATAAAGATAGCGAAATACTTATTTTAGGAACTATGCCTTCCGTTAAATCAAGAGAATTAGGCTTTTATTATATGCATCCGCAAAATCGTTTTTGGCAAGTTTTACAAATTGTTTTTAATGATAAAATAAAGGATAATACTATAGAAAGTAAAAAAGAATTTTTAATTAAACATAAAATAGCGTTATGGGATGTTATTAAAAGTTGTGAAATAACAAGTTCAAGTGATGCTTCGATTAAAAAAGTAATTCCTAATAATATAAAAAAATTATTAAAAAAGACAAAAATAAAGAAAATTTATACAACAGGTAAGAAAGCATATGACTTATATAATAAATATATTTTTTCTAAAACTAATGTGAACGCTACTAGTTTATATTCAACTTCTCCAGCTAATTGTGCGATTAAATTAGAAAAACTTGTGGAAAACTATCAAGTTATTAACAATAAAAATTTCTAAAGTATTTACAATTATTTTGACTTTTGTTATACTTGTCTTAAATAAGATAAGTATAATTTTTTTATTTTATTTTTAGTAATATATTTATTTTATAAGGAGGTCATTATGCGTAACTTTTTAAAAAATTATATATTATTATTTTTAGGCTTTTTCCTTCTTTTATATTTTTTATTAGCAAATACTAATGTTTATTTAAGAAGTTTAAGTAATAGTGAGCAAAAGGTCTTGGAAATGGCAATAAAATGTTTAGAAGATAGGGAATATAGAAGTGAGTTAGGAGAAATTTGCGAAGATGCAATTGCGGCAAAAGATAAAAATCCTGAGTTTTATTCTGTATTTACTAATACAGCAATATTTGGTCTTCAAAATAAAACCCTTTTAATTATTTTAGTAACTATTATTCCTTCTATTTGGATAATGACTAGGTATTTAAAAAACAATGTCATTTGTAACGAAGTAACGCGGGCTAATTTTAAAAAAATAAAGAAACGGTTATTTACAAAGGCCTATCTTTCAACTTTAATATTGCCTCTTATCATGGGAATAAGCTTTGTGATTTGTTATTTATATACTGGTAATTTTGCTTATGAACGTTCACTTGGTAATTCAGTAATTTGGCAAGAAAGCACCATGGCAAATGGTTATCTTTTTATCTTCCTTTATTTACTAAATATCCTAATTCATACAACATTATATGTAAATATTGGTATGTCAACGGTTAGAAAATATTACAATTTTTTCGTTGCATTAATTGTTACTTTTTTGAAAATAGTTGCAATAGAGGTCTTTCTAGAAATTTGTTTAGGTGGTATTTTATTTAAATCACTTTTAAAATCTGATATGGGAATTATATTCAATATAGTAAATACGTTAGCTTTTGAGGATGCATATGGCATATTACCTATGATGAGTGTTCCTTTAGCCATTATGTTAATTACTTCCTTTATTGTTTACCAAAAATATAAAGCTAAAGAACAATTGATAATAGATTGTAATAATAATTGAGAGGATGATAAAGATGAAAATAGAAGTAAAAGCCGTTACTAAAAAATTTAGGGAAACTGTAGTTTTAGATGATATTAATTTAGAATTTTTAGAAGGAAATATTTATGGCCTTTTTGGGCGTAATGGTTCAGGCAAAAGTGTATTATTAAAATTAATTTGTGGTTTTTATGTTCCGACAAATGGTGAAATTCTTTATGATGGTATAAATTATAATGCTAAGTTAGAATATCCAAAAGATTTAAGAGCTTTAATAGAAAAACCTTCTTTTTTTCCTGATTTAACTGGTTATGAAAATTTAAAATTATTAGCTAAAATAGAAAATAAAATAACAGATGAAGCTCTTTTAAAAGCTTTAGAATAGGTTAATTTATTAGAAGAAAAAGATAAATTATACGGAAAATATAGTTTAGGAATGAAACAAAAATTAGGTATTGCGCAAGCGATAATGGAAAATCCTAAAATATTAATATTAGATGAGCCATTTAATGGTATTGAACAAAAAACAGTTGATAAATTAATTGATTATTTATTAAAGATTAAGAATGACAAAATTATAATTATAAGTAGTCATATAAAAGATGATTTAGATAGACTAACTGATAAAATATTATTAGTTCAAAATGGTAAAATTTATCAAAATGAAAAATAGGTTAGAATTAAAAAGTACTATTATAAAAATTAATAGTTATTTTAATGATAAAAAAAATCTGTTAGTTTTTTTGTTATTACTTTTAGGTGTCTTAATTCCCGTTTTTTCAGGAAGTGATACTTTTAATTTTTGGAGTCGATTATACAATATTTTAACTGACCCATTTTATAATATGATGTTATTTTTCGGCATAGGTATATGTGTTATAAATGTAATTGTCGAGTCTTTTCGTTCTTATGATGTAATTATTCGTTGTCAAAACATCAAAAATACTTATAATAAATTTAAAAAAGATATTATAATATTCACTATCTTTTTAATGTTTATCGCTTTATTATTAGCTGTTGCTGGAAGTATTTTTTTGTCATTAGGAGATTATAAAATGTTATATCACCCTATATATAAAATTCCTATGGTAGTATATATACTGTTATTTTTGTTAAGAAGTGTTATAATTGCTTGCATTATGAATTGTATTGTTTTTGATATCTTTTTAAAGTTTAATAATATTATTACAGCTCTTTTTGTTATGATTAATGGTTTATTATTTTTTTCTACAACAAGTTCTTCAATTATAAATCATTTTTATAATACGCCTATATTATATCAAGCATATTTAAAACAAATTTATTATAATTCGCTATTATTAGAAACAATTTCTTCTATTTTAGAAATACTATTGTTACTAATTATAGAGAGAGGAATATATTTATTTATTATAAAGAAAAAGAGTGATTTAAAATGATTTTACAAATGAAAATTTTAAAGAAAATATTAAAAGAAAATAAGCAATTCTTTTTAATCTTTCTTTGTATTATTATTTTAGATTTAATTTTTTTCATGGTGAGTACAAATAATAATTATTTAGATGAATTTTATACTTTAATAGGTTATCCTAGTGCAAATATGAATAGTATTAATACATTTATAATCTTATATCAAGAAATATTTGTTTTTTATATAATATTTTTATTTTTAAGATACGATTTTTCAGCGTCAGCTTCCAATATTATTTTAAGAATTACTTCTAAAAAGTGGTTCTTTCATAAAATGACAATAAGTTATATCTTTATTTTTCTTTTAAAAATAACCCAATTTCTTTTAATATATAGTTATTTTTTTCAGCAAGTTCCTTTTCATTTAAGCTATCTATTTTTACCAATAATTTATACCTTTCTAATTCTTGCCTTTTTCTTCTTTAATATCACTATTAGTAGAAATAAAATAACCTTTATAATTGTCTTCTTACTTGAAGTAAGTTTGTTAATTTATTTTTATCAACATTTTTCCCTTATACTTTTTCTTATCTTAATAATTGTTTTAACAATATATAGTTATTTTCAATTTAAAACGAAGAAAACAGTTTTAGCAAATTTTGATAGATAAAATTCGTAAGTTAAACATAAAAGAGAAGTAAATTAATAAAATATACTATGAAAAGAATGTATTTTGTTTTATTTACTTTTTTTATAGGTGTATTAATTTTATATTCTCTAAAAGTTGAAGCCCTTATGCCTTTAACAGGAAAAACGATTATAATTGATGTTGGGCATGGAGGTATCGGTTAAATCCAAAAATAGAAGAAATGACTATTTTGGTAAGTAAATACAAGAGTTTAAGGTA
>CANQIY010000022.1 GCA_947624125.1 uncultured Bacilli bacterium
AGGCTAAAGTTTGTGCTCTTTCATCATTAACTTCCATTGGAACTTGATAGTTTGATCCACCTACACGACGAGATTTAACTTCAAGTGCAGGACTAATATTTTTTAGAGCTTCATTAAAAACATCCATTGCATTTTTACCTGTTTCTTTTTCAATCATAGCAAATGCATCATATAAGATTTTTTCAGCTGTTCCTTTTTTTCCATCTAACATAATGGCATTGATTAATTTCGTAACAACTTTTGATTTATATATTGGGTCAGGTAAAACATCTCTTTTTATTGCTCTTTTTTTACGCATTATTTTTCCTCCTTCTTTATTTAATTTTTATTATTTTCCTTTTTTAGTTCCGTATCTACTACGTGCTTGTTTACGATTTTCAACACCATGAGTGTCTAAGGTACCACGAACAATATGATAACGTACACCAATTAAATCTTTTACACGTCCACCACGTACTAAAACAACACTGTGTTCTTGTAAGTTATGTCCTTCACCAGGAATGTAAGCATCTATTTCTTTACCATTAGATAGTCTTACCCGGGCATATTTTCTTAAAGCTGAGTTTGGTTTCTTTGGAGTTTTTGTAGCAACTCTTGTACAAACACCTCTTTTTTGTGGGCTTTTAACATCAGTTTGTTTTCTTTCTAATGTATTAAACCCTACATTTAAAACCGGACTCTTACTTTTTTTCGTTTTCTTTTGACGATTTTTCTTTACTAATTGATTAATTGTTGGCATTTTTACTCCTTTCCATTAACACGAATCCAAGTGTGTCAAAATTATTTTTAAATTAAGTCCTACCTAAGGTAGAACCTAAATAAAATGCGTTATTAATATAACATTATATTATATGTTTTGTCAACATTTTTTAATCATTTAAAATTAATTTTTGTAATTTATAAATTTACACTTCTTTATTTTTATTCATAAGTATACATTTCATAAAGTAAGCACTCCTTCTTATATTATTATATCAAACTTATAACGAAAAATCTTCTTTATTTTGGAAATCATAAAATTAAAAAGTGAGATATTCCCACTTTTTAGTAACTATATCTTAAAATACACTTAAACTAACATTTCCAGTCATAGAATAGACAAGGGTCAAGCCATGGGTCGACTCCACATCCCCACGGAAGACTAACATATGCACTTACTACAGAACTCTTATTGCCTAATCTATCTGTTGCGTAAACTTCAACTTGAGTATTGACGTGTGTCAAATCTCCAAGTGAAATTGCATAATTAGTTAAATTTTTACTATATGTTGTATCTTCTTTAGTTGCCAAAATATCTTTTCCATATACGTCTTTTCCACTTATAGTATATGATTTTATACCACTATAATTATCGGTTATATTTGATACTACCCAAGCAGTTGATTCACAATATCCCTGTGTTTCAACTATTGTTACTACTGGTCCTTCTGTATCTAATGTAATTTTGAAACTCTTAACATCTGATACTAATCCTACATTATCTTTAATGAAAGCATATAATGTTTTTTCTCCTTGACTACCTAAATCATAAGTAAAATCTGCTTTCTTTCCAGATACATTACTCCATGTACAACTACTTGAATTATTAGTTGCAGTTACACAATAACTTACTACATCATTGTCATTCCAAGTTATACTACCGGTATCTTTTGTCTTATTTGTAAATCCATCTATATTATCTAAACTAAAATTTTGTATTACTGGTTTACTTGTATCTTGTTTTACTGTATAATTTTTTGAATCAGATATATTACCTGCTACATCTTTTATGAAAGCATATAATGTTTTTTCTCCTGTTCCATTTCCTATGTCATAGGTATAATCTACTTTTTTACCTGTTGTACTTTTCCAACTACATCCACTTGTACTATTCGTTGTATTTATACAATATTCTACTACATCATTATCATTCCATGTTATACTTCCTCCTACATTTTGACTTGTTACATAACCATTTGTATTAGTAATTGTAAAGGTTGTTATTACTGGTCTACCTGTATCTTGATTTAATTTATAACTTTTTGAATCGGATATATTACCTGCTACATCTTTTATGAAAGCATATAATGTTTTTTCTCCTGTTCCATTTCCTATGTCATAGGTATAATCTACTTTTTTACCTGTTGTACTTTTCCAACTACATCCACTTGTACTATTTGTTGTATTTATACAATACTCTACTACATCATCATCTTCCCATGTTACATATCCACTTACATCTTTACTTGCTACATAGCCATCCGAATTATTAACATAAAAATCTTCAATGACTGGTTTTTCATCATCTTTATCAAAATAAAGGACACAATATGTTGAACTTTTCGTATTTGTAAGTTTTGCCACATTTAAATTTTTATCATATGATAATATTCCTGTTAAACTATTACCTTTGGCATCTATACACATTGATAAAGAAGGATTATAAATATAAGCCATACTTGGCCAAGCATTTGTTTTGCTCTCTTTATATTCACAATTACTTCCATTGCATTCTTCTAACATATATGCAAACATTTCATTATCATATGTTATATCATTCTTTTTAACACTGTAATTATTGCTAAATATATTACTAATAACAATACTTATTATTAATAACATCAAAAAAACTACTAATATTTTCTTTTTTTTCATATTGCCACCTATTTTTATTCTAATTTAATTTTATTATATAATACAATTTTTAATGGCGTCAATAAAAATAAATATTAGTATGTAAATTTTAATAAACTATTTTGTATCTATTCTAACAACTGCATGAACCAGTCCAATAGCAACCTCTAGTATTCCAATCGTATGCTGTTGGGCAATGACCAGCACTATGAGTTGAACCATCAGGACATGCCCATGATGGACAGCAAGTACAACTCTCTGGAACATTTGCGGTCGTTGTAACAACAGGCCCTTTATTGCCTAATCTATCTATTGCATAAGCTTCAACGGTATGATTTCCAGTTGATGAAACACTAATTGATAAGGTTTGATTAGTTAAACTTCTGCTATATGTTGGAACATTTTGAGATGTTGTATTACTTGTTCCTTGCTTATTAATAGTATAAGATTTTATGCCACTATAATTATCAGTTATATTTAATGTCAAAGTAATTTCTCCGGATTCATATCCCTGTGATTTAACTATTGTTACTACTGGTCCTTCTGTATCTAATGTAATTTTAACACTTTTTGAATCTGATATTAATCCACCTTTATCTTTAAGAAAGGCATATAGTGTTTTTTCACCCTGACTACCTAAATCATAAGTAAAATCAATCTTTTTTCCTGATGCATCTTTCCACGTACAACTACTTGAATTATTAATTGTATTTATACAATATTTTGTAACATCATTATCATCCCAAGTAATACTACCAGCATCTTGTTTATTATTTGTAAATCCATCTATATTATTTAAACTGAAACTTTTTATTGTTGGTTTCGTTGCATCTTGTGTTACTTTATAGCTTTTTGAATCAGAGACATTATTTGCTGTATCTTTAACAAAAGCATATAATGTTTTATCACCTGCACCATTTCCTATATCAAAAGTAAACTCAGCTCGTTTTCCAGTCGCATCTTTCCAAACACAACTACTTGCATTATTTGTTGTACTTATACAATAAGAGACAACATCTTCATCTTCCCATGTTACATATCCACTTACATCTTTACCGGCTACATAGCCATCCGAATTATTAACATAAAAATCTTTAATAACTGGTTTTTGATTATCTTTATCAAAATATAGAACACAATATGTTGAACTTTTCGTATTTGTAAGTTTTGCTACATTTAACCTATTATCATAACTTAAAATACCTGTTAAACTATTACCTTCGGCATCTATACACATCGACAAAGAAGAATTATATACATACCCAACATTTGGCCAAGCTTTTGTTTTGCTTTCCTTATACTCACAATTACTTCCATTGCATTCTTCTAACATATATGCAAACATTTTATCATTATAAGTTATATTGTCTTTTTGTATGTTATTACCTTTGTTTAATAAAAATAGGTAGCCAATTATTAAACTAATAAAGATAACAATTACACAAATTTTAAAATACTTTTTGTTAATAATTTGCATATATTTTATCTCCCTTTATTTTATATTTGTATTATATAATACCCCCCCCGAAAATCAATTATTTTAAATAATTTCCTATAGACAAGTGTAAATTAAAAGGTCAACAATACCAATATTGACCTCACAATTATTATTCTCTATTTTTAATAACTTAACGTTTCATAATTAGGACAAGTTATAAACCCATCATAATAATAAATACTATTCATTCTACTTACTATAACATAACCATTACATTCATTATTATTGTCATCTTTAAAATTACCTATTAAATTAGCATCTTGAAGAGTAGCTAAATTAATACGGTATTCATTATTGATTTCAATATTATTTTCATTTACATATCTTTTTGCTGCTTCTTCTAATTTATATTCTAAATCAGTATATATTCTATCTCTTGTGGCGTTATCTAGTGAACCATATAATTTAGAAACAAAAAAGGCGGCGATTAAAAGCGCAATTAATAAACCTAAACTTAAGAGAATCATTTCCATTGTTCCCCAACCATTTTTCTTTAAAGACATTTATATCATTCCTAACTATTGTTTGGTATTTTCTCCTTAACTTTAATGAATATATGTCCAAATTCTTTACCATGTAAACTAGTTCTTTCATAAGAAATAGCTTTATAACCTAAACCATAATAAACATAAACATGACCATCTTCATAATTAAGGGTTTCTTCTTTTAATACAACTAACATTGGTTTATCTTCTTGATATCGGTAATATTCAGTTAAAATTAAGCCCATCCATGCTCCAACCAATATAACAATCAAAACCTTAAATAAAAACCCCAATGTTCTTTTCATAGTATCACCAATATTAATTATAAGGGAAATACATTAAAAAAGCAAGGTCACCAAATAAAAAAAGACTATGCTTTTATTGAACATAATCTTTTTTATTTGCTAATTACTTATGCAAGTTCTACTTCAGCACCAGCTTCAGTTAATTGGTCAGCAATAGCTTTAGCTTCATCAGCAGGAACATTTTCTTTAATATTTCCACCATTATCAGCTAATCCTTTAGCTTCAACTAATCCTAAGCCTGTAATTTCTTTAATGATTTTGATAACTGCAATTTTATTGCCACCAGCACTTTTTAAAACAACAGTTTTAGTACTTGAACCAGCATCTTCTGTAGCACCCGCTACTGGAGCTGCAACAGCAACTGCAGATGGGTCAACACCAAATTCTTCTTTCATTGCATCAACTAATTCTTTTACTTCAAGAATAGTCATTTCTTTTAATGCACTTATAAATTCATCTTTTGTTAATTTTGCCATTTTTCTATTCCTTTCCTTCTAATTTTTCGGCATAAAGATTTAAACTTATTGATAAATCTTTAACATATTGAATCATGCCACCAGCAAGCATTGTAAGAAGTCCTTCTCTTGATGGAATACTTGCATATTCTTTAATTACATCTAGGCCTGCTACATCACCACTTATAATTCCAATTCGAATATTTAACTTGTCATGTTCTTTGGCATAATCAGCAATAACCTTAATTGGTTCTAAAAGTGTTTTACCAAATAAAATAGCATTTGGTCCTTCTAGAAATTCATCCATGTTAATCTTTAATTCATCTAAAGCTCTTTTTAAAAGTGTATTCTTATAAATTTTAACACTTGATGATAATTCATTAAGCTTATTTCTTAATTCTGTCATTTCAGCTACTGTTAAACCTTGATATTGAAATAAAATGACCGATTCACTATTTTTGATGTTATCAATAATTTCACTTACGATTTTCATCTTTTCATTAAGAATTTTTTCGCTTGCCATTTTTCCTCCTTATATATTAAGAAAAGCTTCCGATAAGGGAAGCTAAAAAACAAGTTTTTATATTCCCCTCGGTAGGATTTTTAAAAGACTTATCTTCCCTACTGTCTTCGGTTTTTTCTTTTCTCTTTATGTATTATATATTACAAACTACTAAATGTCAAAAGAATTTTTATCAACATTTATTCCAGGACCCATAGTTGTAGCTATTGTTATTTTATCAATAAAAATACCCTTTACTGTTTGTGGTTTAGCTCTATTAATAGTTTTAATAACATAATCTAAATTTTCTAATAATTTATCTTCTTTAAAAGATACTTTACCAATTATTGTATGAATGTTACCAAAAGAATCAGTTTTGTATGTTACCATACCACTTTTTAAATCTTTAATAACTTCAGCAACTTTCATAGTAACTGTTCCTGTTTTAGGGTTTGGCATCAAACCTTTAGGTCCTAGGATATTACCTATTTTACCAACTTCTGGCATCATATCTGGTGTTGCAACAACAACGTCAAATTGAAACCAATTTTCATTCTTGATTTTATCAAGCATATCTTTATCGCCAACATAATCAGCGCCAGCTTTTTTCGCTTCTTCAGCCAAAGCACCTTTAGCAATAACTAAAACAGTTTTACTTTTACCAGTACCATTTGGCATAACTAAAGAACCTCTTAATTGTTGGTCAGTTTTTTTAGCATCAATATTAAGTTTAATAGCAACTTCTACTGTACTATCAAATTTAGTTACAGAAGTTTGTTTTACTAATTTAACTGCTTCTTCTTTAGAATAAACTTTCGTTTTATCAATTAATGCTGCAACTTCTAAATATTTTTTACTATGTTTTCTCATATTTCCTCCTAACTATATTTAATTAGCGGACTCTTTTTTAAAATTTAATTAATTTTCGTTTTCTTCTTCGTTTTCTTTATCTTTATCTTCATCACCAATTACAGGAACATCAACTGGCATTTCAGCTTTTGCTTCTTCTTCCATTGCTTCAAGCTCAGCTTCCCGTTTAGCCATTTCTTTTTCTTCTTCTAAAGCTTCTTTTGCTTGTTCTTGTAATTCTTTATCAGTACGACCAGCAACGGCAATACCCATATTACGAGCAGTACCTTCAATGATATTCATTGCTTCTTCAACTGTATAGGCATTTAAATCAGGTAATTTAGTTTCAGCAATACTTCTTAAATCAGCTTCAGAAATTGTTGCCACAACTTCATTAGCGCCTTTCGAACTACCTTTATTAATTTTAGCTACCTTTTTTAGTAAGAAACCTGCTGGTGGAGTTTTTAAGACAAAATCAAAAGTACGGTCATCAAAAATGGTAATTTCACATGGAACAACATCGCCCATTTTATCTTTAGTTGCATCATTAAATTTTGTACAAAACTCTTGTAAATTGATTCCTGCTGGACCTAGGACTGTACCTACTGGTGGAGCGGGAGTCGCTTTACCTGCTTGAATTTCAAGTTTAATTTTCTTTACGATTTCTTTAGCCACGAAAACACCTCCTATATTATTATAATTTCTAATTTTCGCGTCAGTGGTCTAGGGCAAATCCGCATTCCCTCCCACTAAACAAAACAATTAATAAATAATTGCATTTTAAATATTACCATAAATTTTGAAAGTTAGCAACTAATTATTAAATTTTGTTACTATAATTATATGTTTTTTCCTATATTATTATTTATATATATACTAAATTGTCAAATAGAGAAAGAAAAGACTCGAAATTTTATACATAATATGATATTATTAAGTTATATTAAGAATAGAGGTTTTATTATGGCACAAAAATTTTTCTATAACCATGTGTACAATACAAAAAGAACAATTACAAATATCATTATTATCGGCGCTTGTATTATTGGTGTGATTATTTGTTTTATTATTACAGCTAATTTTCAAGGCGAAGATGAAAGTTTTTCGGAAGGAGAGTTATATTTAAAGAAAGAAACTACCATTGAAGTAAATGAAGATTATACAACCGAGATTTTCTTTTCTAAAATTGAAAATGTGGATTTAAGTAAAATAAAAGTTTCCTACCCAGCAAATTTTGATAAAGCTAAACCTGGAACTTATGAAATTACTTTAAATATTGACAATAAAAATTATACAACTAACTTAGTTATTGTTGATACTACGAAACCAGTTCTTGCTTTAAAAGAATATACAATTACTCCAAATAGTAGTTATACCGCTAATGACTTTGTTCAAAATTGTACTGATAATAGTAAAAAGAGTTGTCAAATTGAATTTTATCAAAATGGTGTTGATGAAGAAGGCAATAGTGTTGATTATAGTAAATATAAAGAAGAAGGTACTTATCCAATAAAAATATCTGCTAAAGATGAAGCGGGTAATGAAATCATTGTTGAAACAAAACTTAATATTAAAAAGAATGCTCAAACAGTCACTCCAGAAGAACCTGAAGACCCAACACAACCTGAACAACCAGTTCAATGTAAATATGGTGATTTAGAATATGATAAAGAATTATACCCAATCGTGGCAGTTATGGTTGGTTCAAATGGCTGTGCTGTTAGTTTAAATCTATATAAAGATGAAACTACAATGGCTGAATTAAATAAATTAATGGATACAGAAACCCTTAAATTACAAAGAGATTTTAGCGCTCTTAACTTAGAAGAAGTACCAGCCTTAAATCGAAATGTTCCAGTTGTTGTTAATAAATCTGGCTCCGGTGTTGTTGGCTATGCTCTTCAAATGATTGTGACCGTTGTTCACAATGGTGAAGAAATAATTACCGAATATTATGTTAATAGTGAAGGTAAAAGAGTCTTTGTTCAAAATCCATATAATTTACCAAATTAAAAAATCACTTCAATGTGATTTTTTTTAAATTATTTTTTATATTTACTATTAAAATTTCTTATCAATATTATTAAAGTACATATTGCCGTTATAGTATATAAAACTAAAAAGGCTAAATTCCATAAAGTGCTATATAATGAATTTTGGATAAGTAAATCTATATAATCATAACCTATATCATTTACTAAATCAAAAGGGATTTTTAAAAGAATAACAATTAATAACATATATACTATTTCCACTATCATTCTATTACGAATTTTTTTATCTCGTCCTCTAAATGTTTCTATAAATTCATTAACAGTATTACTAATATTATTGATTAATCCTTTATTTAATTTATTATAATCAATACCTCTTTGTTTATAAATCTCTCTAGCAATTATTTTAATACTTATCTTTTCATCTTCAATACTCGGCATATATCTTTCTATTTCCCGAGATGCCTCAGATGGTAATAAATATCTTAATTCACTTTTTAATCTTTTTATTCTTTCTTCTTTCATATTATCACTAAAATTATTATATCAAACTTAAAATACTAACTCAATAACCATTATTAATTTTAAAAAAAAATCGATTACTCGATTTTATTTTTTACTCATTACGATTAAACCTGCAAAACCACCAATTAAAATAACAAAAATACCTATAATAATAATGGCATCATATTTTCCTTCATTTTCATCAGTCGTAATATGATATGGTTCCAAATCAATTTGCATTTCATCAGCTACTTCTTTAACAACATCTCTTGGATTTTCAGCATCTCTAAATGTTTCCATTCGTTCAATAAAAGCCTCTAAATCACTAGCACCGACTTGAATGTAATCACCTAATGCTATTGTTGGAGTTGCAATTCCTTCTTCATTTCCTAAACGTTCCTTAACTGTTAGTAATAAGTTTTGTAACTCTTCACTACCAAGTATCCAAGAACCATCATCAGCCCAACCATTCCATACTTGAATGTTATATACTTCAAATAAACCTGGATGTTGTTTTTGCATATCAGCTAATGTTTCTAAAGCATACTCACAAGCATTGCAACCTTTTTGGGTAAATAAATATATATTTACTTGATTTTCAGCCTTAACTTGTGGAGCCATTACTAACATTGATAAACATAATGCTATTGTTAAAAGTATCTTCTTCATAAACTTACCTCCCATACGACATATTATAACAAAAATAACTTTATATTTAAAGTTATTTCTCTAATGTTTTATAAATTTTCACAATTCTAACAATTATTTCTTTATCCTGAATATCAATTTCATTGGTGGCAATAAGCGTAGCTAGACCATTTGCATATAACCAAACATGCATAAATAATTCTTTTGCCTCAACAAAAGTATACCCCTGTTTATTTACTAAATTGATAATTGCTCCCTGATTCCATTTTTCATTTAAAACATCATCAACCGTTTGCCATTTTAAATTATTAGCTAAAAATAAACTAATAAATAAATTTTTATAATATTTAGCAAATTCAACATAAGCTACACAAAGTGTAACTAATGCTTTCTTATTATCAACCCTACTTGTTATAAATTCATCATATTCACGATAGATTTCTTTATAAATATCTTCTTTTATTTCATCCATATTTTTATAAAGGCGATACAAAGGTTTCGTCGAAATCTTTAAATTTTTGGCTAAATCTCTAGCATTTAAACTATTCCATCCCTTTTTATTAATCATGACAACTGCTTTTTTAATAATGGCTTCCCTACTTATTTCGCAACTAGCTGGCATAATTATCATCCCCTATTCAAAATATAGTAACTTACGTTATCATTATACGCATATCTTTTTCCTTTTGTCAAATAAAAAAGTTAACTTCCACAAGCTAACTTTCTTTCATTACTTTTGTTCTTGCTATTATATCATGAATTCCTCTTTTATCTTTTTGAAAACAAAGACTAGCAAAGATAAAGACATTTAAAATTAAGAACACATAACTTACATTCATACTAAATTGAATATAAGTAGCAGGTTTTAAAATAAAAACGAAAATGGTATTTAAAGCATAAGGAATAATGCCATCAATAAAGACAAATGATAACAAAAGATATCTTAATATATAACGCCATATTGAAATATTTTCTTCACTATTATTATCAACTACTTTAATTTTCATGATTTTCTTACCTAAAGTTTGACCCTGATTATATTTTTGAAAAAAGACAAAATAACCAATTATAACCACTATGGTTATAATATTATTAGAAACACCATATTTAGATAAATAATATGCATTATCATTCGTAAATTGTAATAATTCATCTTCAGTTATTTCTTTATTACCATATTTATCTATTTCTTCTTGATATTTTATAATTATTTCTGAATATTTATCATACGTTGGATTTAAAAATCTTATTTGGGTTAAAAGAGATGTTAAAAGAAAAATTAGCATAATATCTAATATATATGCTATTATTCTTTCTGTAACTGTTGCGTTTCTCATAAATTTCACCTATGCCTCTAATTTGGATGTAGCTAGTTTCAAAGAAACGTTTTTAGCTTCACCATTTCTTATAAAAGTAATTTGAATACTATCTCCAATTTGATGTTTATATAATTCATAACGTAAATAAGCAACATTACTTATATCTGTACCATTAATTTTAGTAATTATATCCCCTGTTTGTAAACCGGCATCTTTAGCTGAACTACCATCTTCAACTCCCGTAATTAAAACACCAGTTGATTTATCATAATCATTTAAATAACGATAATATTGAATATAACTCATCGCTGTACTAACATTAACCATTTCAACTCCAATATATGGGTATCCACTTGCTTCTCCGTAAATTATTTGTTCAGCTTTTTCAATAACGGTTTCAATTGGAATAGCAAATCCCATTCCTTCGACACCTGTTGAACTGATTTTAGCAGAAATAACACCAATAACCTCACCATTAGCATTACATAAAGGACCACCGGAATTACCACTGTTAACCGCAGCATCAGTTTGTAAAACATTCATTATATAATCACTATCTTGGCTATTATTAATTGATACTTCAACTAATCTTTCTTTACCGGAAATTATACCTCTTGTTACTGTCCAAGAATAAACATGGTCAAGTGGTGCCCCAATAGTAAATGTTGTATCACCAACTCTTAAAGTTTCCGTTTTTCCTAAACTAACAGCTTTAATTCCTTCTTTAACCGGAGCTTCTAATATCGCAATATCAGCATATATATCGCCCCCTAAAAGTTTAACATCTTCTTCGGTTCCATCTGTATAAGTAATTTTAAAACTATCCCCATTAGCAATAACATGATGATTAGTTATAACATAAAATTTATCATTTTCTGCTTTGTAAATAAAACCACTTCCGGATGCATATAAATTTCCTTTGCGATAATTAGAAACAACAACAACTGAATCATATACTTTCTCCACAGCATCAGCAATACCTAAATCAGTTACTGTTACATCTTTTTCAATTTTGGTTATTGTTTCTTGAAAAATGGCTGGAAATTTATACATAAAACCATAAGCTAGAAAAACCCCAATTAATAAAATAAATAATGTGTATACTACTATTCTTACTTTGGAACTTGTATTTTGTTTCATTTTATATTCTCACTATCTCCTTATAATTTGTTGGAAAGCCCATTGCTTCCAATATTTTTTCCATTTCAATTGTATCAACTTTACCATCTAGAATATCTAGTTCGTAACTTATTTCATTCATCATGAGTACAAAATCTTCATCTTTTAAGATTTGCTTCATGATTATGACTATTGCAAATAAATCATTTGCACCATAAATGTATTCATCTTCTTCATTTTTCGGAATATTTAAAATATCATGATATTTCGTGTGTTCAATTCTTTTATGTGTTTTATTGTTAAAACATAAATCTTCATGCGCACAAAGATTTCGATAATTAGCTAAAAGAGGAAAATAATTCATTAAATTGTAAACGGAAACACCATATATTTTTGATATTTCTTCTTGGTCTTCTTTTTGCAATACCTGATATAATTCACCTACGATTCCAAAAGATAAAACTTTGACAACAATCCATAAAGGAATATAACCATAATTATTTATATAATGGCTTGTTGCACTATGCTGCTTACCATTAACACTTATTTGTCTTCGCATCTTTCTAATTAAATCATTAATTTGTCTTGTTTTTGAATAATCTTTCACAAAATTATCAGCATTCAAATAATTTTGTTCTTTAAAACCATGATTTTTACTCATAACATGCGATAAAATACTTTTGAGGTTATTTTCCACAATTAAAATATTTTTAAATAAAATATTTCTTAATTGTCTATCAAAATTAAATAGACCATGTAATTCCCGAAAATTAGTTCCTGCTATAAATTTACGACTACCATCATCCCTTAAAAATATATGTCGATACCCCATTAAGAAAAAGTAATTTTCTCTTAAAAGGACTTCTTTGGCATAATCTATATCGTCAATAACTAAGCCTTTTTCTTGTAGTAGTAAGATTTGTTCATCTAATGTTTTAAATGTTTTAGACCCCATATTATTCACCTACATATAAAATTATATCATAAGAAGCATTATAAATATATCTATTTTTGTTGTATTTTTTATATCATTTTTGTGATATTTAAGTGAAAGTGTTATAATCTACTTAGGTGATTTTATGCCATCATTATATACGCATTATCTTTTTGGGCAAAAGATTTTAAAGAAAATTAATTCGTCTTTAAAAGAAGATATTACAGGAAAAATTAAGTATTATAATATGTATAACCAAGGGTTTGATAATCTTTATTATTACCATAAAAATTGGTCTTATTATAAAAAACTAGGCATTCAAGCCCATAAAAACAATATTGCTAACTTTTTTACTAATATGATTAATTTAATAAAAGAAAATAATATAAAAGACAATGAAATTAGAAATATGCTTTATGGTTTTATAAATCATTATGTTATTGATACAATTACCCATCCTTTTATTAATTATCAAGCCAAAAAATATAATATACCTCATACGAAAATTGAATACATAATTGATAATTATTTATATAATGAAAATAATAAGGAGAAATGGCATAAAGAAATATATAGGGAACTTATTCCTAAGTTAACTTTTTCTAATGACTTAATACAATTTATTGATACTTTATTTTATCAAACATATAATGAAAAAAAGATAGGTCATGTTTTTAATGCTTCCCATCATAATAGTTATTATTTATATCGCTATTTGATTAATGACCCGCATGGATTAAAAAGTAAAGGTTATTTCTTAATTGATATTTTATTACGAAAGAATAATGACCGGTTAAGTGATTGTACCTATTATTTTAAAGATGATGACAATGATATTTTAAATTTAAAACATACTAATTGGCATGAACCCCATGATAATACAGAAATATATAATTATTCTTTTTTAGATTTATTTTATAATTGTTTAAAAATAGCCACCAATATTAATAATTTAGCTTATAATGTTTTAAATGGTAAAGAAGATTTAACTATTTTAATTGCTAAAATTAATAAGCTAAGTCTTAAAAATATGCAAGAACTCCTTTGGCAATAGATAAGGCTACTTTTTGTTGATATTCTTTTGTTACAAGTAATCTTCTTTCATCACCATTTGATAAAAAACCACATTCAATTAAAACTCCCGGTACTTTTAATTTTGAATACATATATGTTTTTGCCGGAATTGTCTTAATTTCTCTTTCACCATTTAAATCTTCATTCATAGCTTGTTGAATTTTTGTAGCTAAAAGTTCATTATCATTTTCATAAAATACTTGAGGACCTTTATATCTTGCATCTGATAAATAATTTAAATGAATACTTAAATAGATATCTGCATCACTACCATTAATCATTTTAATTCGATTATCGAAATCACTTTTTTTCCGATATGTGGCATTAGGTGTCGATAAATCATAATCCCCATCTCTTGTCATTAAAACACTAGCACCAAGACGCCCTAGTTCATTTTGTAAATAGAGTGCTATATCTAAATTTAAATCTTTTTCATATATTTTACCATAACTAGTACCAACATCTTCTTTGCCATGTGCAGGAATAGGAAAAGTCCAAAAATATCATTATTTCTTAAAATTCAATGTTCCATTCTATTTCTATATCT
>CANQIY010000023.1 GCA_947624125.1 uncultured Bacilli bacterium
GCATATCTAAAGCTTCAATTTTATTTTTTAAAGTTTCACTTATACCGGAACCCTTTGAACCAAATTCAACTTGATATTTATTTTCTTGACTCATCCATTTAATCGCATCATCATAATTAATCCCTAACATTTCATTAAGCATTTTAGCTGTTGCTTCTTTATCTACTACATGTTGTGGATTATTCTCATTAACTGTTCTTTTGGGGTCAATATAAGCAATAATTTTATAAGAATTAACAACCGACGCTAAAACATTACCATCTTTATCATAAATATTACCTCTTTTCGCATAAATAATATCTTTTTTGGTATTTCTATTACTCGCAAATTCATGTAAATTAATCCCATCGATATTATGAGCAAGAGATATATAACTTAGTCTAATAATGATTGAAAGAAAAAGAAAAGCCACAATAAAAATAATGGGTTTTGGTATTTTTACTGTAACTCCTAATTTCATCTTTTCACCTATTTTTCCTCTTCTACTTGAACAATATTATCACTTATATATGAAAGACCATATTCATCAGCAATTTTTTGAATATTCTCCATACTAACTAATTCATCAATTTGCATTTCTAAGCTTTCATTAGCATTTTCTTGTTTTTCAATTTTACTTTTTAATTTCTCAGCTCTAATGTTTGTTTCTGATAATAAAGCTTTAGAAAAAACATTAACCGTTGGGATAGCAATTACTAATAACAAAAGCATTATATACATAAATTTTTCACCTTTTAAAAATTTTAATTTTTTTCTTTTCATTATTTAAATCCTTTCAATTATTCTTAATTTAGCACTATGACTTCGACTATTTTCTTGTAATTCTTTGGCACTGGCTACAATTGGTTTTTTATTAATAATTTTTATTTTGGGAAGATAATCTACTGGAATATTGGGTAGCCCTTTCACCAATTCATCAATTTCACTATACTTTCTAAAGGTCGTTTTCACAATTCTATCTTCTAAAGAATGGAATGTGATAACAGCCATTCTTCCCCCTTTTTTTAGTAAATCGATTGCATCCGGTAATGTTTTTTCTAAAACTTCTAATTCATTATTAACAACTATTCTTAAAGCTTGAAAAATTTTTCTTTCAGGATGCTCTTCAAAAAAATATTTAGCTCCAACAGCCATCTTAATAATTTCTACTAACTCTAAAGTTCTAGATATTTCTTTTTCTTTTCTTGCCTTCACTATTTTTTGACTAATAACTTTGGCTAATTTTTCTTCCCCATATTGATAAAAATAATTAGTTAACTCTTCTTCTTTATAAGTATTAACTACTATTTTCGCTGTTAATTTATTTTCTTTATTCATGCGCATATCTAATGGTCCATCATGCATAAAAGAAAATCCTCTTTCATTATTATCAATTTGCGGTGATGAAAAACCTAAATCAAATATTATACCATCTACTTCATTAATCCCCATTTCTTTTAAAGAATTTTTCATATCTTTAAAATTAATAGGCAATATTTTATAATTACTCCCTATGGCCTCTAAGACTTTTTTGGCTTCAATTATAGCTTCTTCATCTTGTTCAATACCAATTAAAAGTCCTTTTTCATTAAGGTTTTTTAGAATTTCTTTGCTCATACCAGCATAGCCTAGCGTAGCATCAACATAGATGCCTTCTTTTTTTATTTGTAAAGCCTCAATTACTTCATTTAACATCACACTATAATGCTTCATCTTGAACCTCAAATAAATTCTCCGCAATGGCTTCTAGAGTATTTGCATTTTCATTCATATAATTATTATATAATTCTTCATCCCAAATTTCAATGCGGTCATTTACGCCGATAATTACACATTCTTTAGTAAGACCGGCGTATTTAACCAACGGGGAGGTAATATTGATTCGACCACTTTTGTCGAATTCGCATACAGAGGCACCAGCAAAAAATGATCTCATAAATGTTCGGGCATCTTTTTTGGTAAAGGGTAATCTATTTAGTTTGGTAACAACTTTATTCCATTCATCTTCCGTATAAAGATAGAGACATTTTTCAAGTCCGCGTGTAACAATAATTTTATCCATCTCGTCATTACGAAATTTGCCTGGCAACACTATGCGCCCCTTTTCATCGATGTTGTGATGATATTCACCCATGAACATTTATGTCACCCACTTTCTGCCACTATAATCCACTGTCTACCATTATTCTACTATATAATTCTTTTAATGTAAATATTTACTCTTCTCACATTCTTCTTTTTTTATTATAAAGTTTACGTTTTTGGACAAAAAAAGCAATGACTTAAACCATTGCCTTTATTAATTTAAAATTTTGTCACAACTTTTTTCGTACTCTACTTCGTAAATATCATTTCTTTTTAATTTTTTTGGAATAATAACTTTTAAATAATTAGAAGTATGCCCAATACTTATGTTATCTTGGGCTTCTTCAATTAATACTTCCACTCTTTTACCTATAAATTGTTCTTCATAAGCATTTTCTAATTTTTTACTTAAGTCAAGTAACTTTTGAACTCTCTCTTTTTTAACTAAATTACTAACTTCTTCTAATAAACTAGCCTTAGTTCCATCTCTTTTAGAATAAGGAAAAACATGAATTTTACTAAATTTTAATTTTTGCGCATTATGATAAGTTTCCATGAAACACTCTTCTGTTTCTTTTGGAAATCCCACAATTATATCCGTTGTAATCGATATATTAGGTCTTATCTTTCTTATCTCTTCTATCTTATGAAAAAAATAATCCATATCATATTTGCGGTTCATAAGTTTTAGAATGGTATTGCTTCCTGACTGAAGAGGAATATGTAAATGGTCACAAAATTTAGGATTAACTTTTAACATTTCCATAAATTTAGCATTAAGTTCTGTTACCTCTACACTAGATAATCTAATTCTTAATAAGCTAGGAATTTTACTTAATTCATTTACTACATCTACTAAATCATGCCCATTATTTAAATAAGCTCCTGTATTAATTCCCGTTAAAACAATTTCTTTATGATTATTCTTAACTAAATTTTTAGCTTCTTTTATAATATCATTAAAATCTTTACATCTTATTTTTCCTCTTACAAAAGGAATAATACAATAAGAACAGAAATTATCACAACCATCTTCAATTTTTATATAAGCTCTAGCATGTTCAAAATCATCTAAAGTCATTTCTTCAAATGGTAAATCTCTATTATTATCTTGATATCGATATAATTCTTTATTATCTAAATAATTTTTAATATAAGTACTTATTTTACTTTTATCTTTATTACCAAGTAATATTGGAATATTTAACTTTTTATAAGTTTCATAATTATTTTGAACAGAACAACCAACAACACAAAGAAGAGCATTAGGCGCTTCTCTTTTAATTCTTCTTATTAATTTTAAACATTTATTATCAGCTATATTCGTAACAGTACAAGTATTAACAATAATAATATCAGCTGAAGACATATTATCAGCAAAAAGAAAGCCACTTTTAAGAAGTGACTCTTTCATGTAATTAGATTCATAACTATTGACTTTACAGCCTAATGTTTCAATCCAAAATTTCATCTAAACCACCCTTTAATTTAATAATCTATTCAGTTCTTTTAAGGCCGTTAAAAAGGCTTCTTCTTTTTCATAACTTATAACTCTAACTGCAATACTTTGTTCTTCTTCGTTTTTATTAATTAAATCATTTAAATTAACTTTTTTAATAACTAAATCATTATCAATAACTTCTTCTTTTTCATAATTAATAGCGTATCTATTATGCTTTTCTAATAATTCATCATAACTAATAATGGCCTTTTCTTCTTGGTCTTGCTCATATTTCGAAATTGCTAATTCTTCATCATTTTTTTCCGCTTTTAATTTTTTAGTTAAAGTCTCTAAGTCTATTAATTCCCCTTCTTCATCATTGTATTCCAGTTCATTCATCTTTTCATCCTCTTGCTTTTTTTCGGTATCTTTAACTTCACTTGGAATTTCTTCACTCTTCATTATATTCTCTTCTTTTTTATTATTACTATCATTAGGTGGAAAAAAATCATCTTCACCTAAAACATCTTTATTAATCTTAACAAAATAAATCAGTGTCACAATTAATATTATAAATGTGACTATCGCCGCTAAAAAAATAATGTCGACTAAATCTAAATAATTGATAAAATTCATTAATCTATCCAATAAATTCATTTTTATTCACCACAGTAATATTTTAACACTTATATAAAAAGAAAATAAGTATCAGTCATTTGCTTTACATATATTTAAGCAAATATTGACACTTATTATAACATTTAATTTGACAGTATGCAACTTTAATTAATGACATAAGGGTCATCTATTGTCCCTGTTCCGCTTACTTCAATATTTTTAATTAAATTAATGACAGGTCTTATATTACGGTATAAATTACCAGCAATATCATAATGAATACCCCCATTTTTATCAACCATAAAGAAATTTAAATTATTACTATTCGTTTTTGCTGCACTCATTGTATACCATACTTCACTATTATTTGAAAGTTGTAAATAAAATTTACCATTACTAGCACTTGGACTAGCTCCGGCTAAAATGACTTCATCAATAGTTAAAAGACCTATACTATTATTAATAGATGTTCCTAAACAATTAAGAGTCGGAATTTTATTAACAACAATGCGATTATAAGCAATTAAATTATTATCGATATCATAGTTAATATCACTACAAAATTTAGCATTAGCAAGATAACTATCATAATTATTTAAATTTTGCATAAGCCATGTATTTAAATAATTATTAATAACTGAAGACTCAAAAACATAATCTTTATTTTCCTCAGTATAATAACTAGCTAAAGTATCCGTAACATCATCTAAAACTAGTCGAACTGTTCCATCGCCATTAATACGCACAATTCGCCATCTAAAATTAGCAAAGGAAACATAATTATTTTGCACATCGCCCCGAAAATAATATGAAACACCTATATCATCACTACTTTTTATAAGTCCTTCATCAGTGCTTGCTACATCACTTCCTACTTTTGTTACGGCATCTTTAGGGGGATTATTAGCAATAATTGTATCGGCAAAAGTAATTATTTTCCAATTTTGATTATAAATAGTTAATTCTCCTTTTAATTCATCTAAACCAGTATTAACAATTTCAATTTTATATATTTTCGTTTCTTTACTATCAATACTTATATAATCTGTTCTAATTTCATCAATGGTTTTAAGTATTCCTTCGGCCACTTTTTCATCATCATTATATATTGTATAAGTGCCTTCTCCTCTCACCTGTTTAAAACCTATATTATAAAAATTAGTTCGCTCGCCATTATTAGATATCGATAATTCAATGGTCTTTTTTTCATTCGGTAAAACATCTATTACTTTACCATCTACATAATTTATGGATAAGGCTCCATTAACTTCAATATCACTGCTTTCTAATACTTTATCATATAACTTATAAGCCCCAAAAACAAAGACAGTTATACAAAGCAAAAAACCCACAAAAGAAAGAAGCATTTTATAAACTAATTTCATTTTTAATTTTACTAAAATTAGTGGTTTCATAAGCCATCATCCCTATGTTCTAATTATATTCGATTAAAGAAAACTTGTCAATTTTTTACATTATTTTTTAAGAAAAAATAAAAATGTTATGAAATCACAACATTTCTATCCTTTATTTTAAAGAGGCCGCGAAGTCTTTAAATTCTCTTTCACTTTCTAAATCGGTCTCTGCTAATTCCATTAGCAATTCTTTTTGTTTACGAGATAATTTAGTTGGCATAATAACATTAATAACAACATACATATCACCTTTAGTTCGACTATTTAAACCTTTAACACCCTTACCTTTAAGTTTTAATTTCGTATAATTTTGAGTGCCCGGTTTGATTTCAATAAAGCCATTTCCCTCTAAAGTTGGTATTTCTTTTTTACATCCTAAAATAGCTTCCGTAATGGTAACAGGTACTTCTAAATAGATATCATCATCATGACGTTCAAAATAAGGATGGGTTCCAACTTCAAATTCTAAATAAACATCACCATTGGCACCACCATTAACACCGGCTCCCCCCTTACCACTTAGGCGAAGTTGATTACCGGTATCAATACCAGCCGGTACATTAATAGTTAACGTCTTATTATTCTTAACTCTTCCTTCTCCTCGGCAATAAGAACAAACTTCTTTTAAAGTTTTACCGGTACCACCACAAGAAGGACAGGTTTTTTGCGTTTCAACAATACCAAATAAGGTTCTTTGTTCTTCTCTTACAACACCTAAACCACCACAGGTATCGCATCTTTCTTCGCCAAAACCACCGGCACCATGACATTTATCGCATTCTTCCGTTACATTAATTCTGATATCTTTTTTACAACCATAAACGGCTTCATCAAAGCTTAGACGAATATGCATAAGCAAATCTTCGCCTCGTATTGCTCTACTTCTTTCTCTTTGGCTACTTTGAAAGCCGGAAAAACCAAAACCTCCCCCAAAAAAACTAGATAAAATATCATCTAAATTGATATCGCCCATGTCAAAGCCTGGACTTCCACCACCATTTTCAAAAGCAGCATGTCCATATTGGTCATATTGAGCTCTTTTTGTTTTATCAGATAAAACTTGATAAGCTTCACCTATCTCTTTAAATTTTTCTGCTGCTCCCGGTTCTTTATTAACATCGGGATGGTATTTCTTTGCTAAAACACGGAAGGCTCTTTTAATTTCTTCATCACTAGCATTCTTTGAAACGCCTAAAATTTCATAATAATCTTTCTTTTGCATGATTATTTCTCACTTCCTTGTATTTCTTCATATTCATTGATAAGTGTTTCCATATATTTAATTGCTTCTTCTAATACTTTATCATTTGTCATATCAACACCAGCTACTTTCAATGAATCAATTGGATTTTTGGTACTTCCTAATTTTAAGAATTCTAAATATTTATCACGAGTTTCCCAATCATTTTCATAAATACGATTAGCTAAATAAATGGCAGCGGCAAAACCGGTTGCGTATTGATAAACATAAAAATTCATATAAAAATGTGGTATTCTTTCCCATTCATATTTAATTTCTTCATCAACACATACATTTTCTCCAAAGTATAATTTATTAAGTTCTAAATATTTATCACACATATTTTGATAAGTTAAAACATTCCCTTTTTCCGTAAATTCATGCATAAATAATTCAAATTCGGCAAACATTGTTTGTCTAAAAATAGTTGACTTATATTTTTGTAATAAATCATCAATTATTTTTAATTTTTCTTCTTTACTATTACTATGTTGAAGTAAATATCTACTTAACAATATTTCATTTACTTGACTAGCTACTTCCGCTACAAAAATACTATAATTATAATCTTGGAAATTTTGATTTTGGATAGCGTAATAATAATGGAGCGCATGGCCTAATTCATGAATAAGCGTTGAAACATCATTTAATGTTCCTTCATAACTCATAAGAACATAAGGATGAGCACTATAGCAGGCTGTACAATAAGCTCCCCCTCTTTTACCTTCATTATTACATGAATCGACCCATCCTTCAGTAAAAGCTTTCGAAAAATCATTATAATAAGTTTCACCTAAAGGTTTTATACTTTCTAAAGCTAAAGATTTAGCTTCTTCATAACTATATGATTTAGCTTCTTCTTTCGTCGTCTCGGCATATGTATCATATAAATGGAATTCGTCAAGATTTAATAATTTCTTTTTTAAATTCCAATATTTATATAAAGGTTTTAAATTTTGATGAACTACTTCAATTAAATTAAGATATACTTTTTTATCTATTTCATTATGGGATAATGATGCTTCTAAACTACTATTATAGTGGCGTAATTTTTGACTAGCCACATTTCTTTCAACTTCTTTTCGTAAAATTGTGGCAATAGTATTTTTAAAATTAGCATAAGTTTTGTAAAGAGAAAGAAAAGCTTGTTTTCTTACCTCTCTATCTTGATGACGAATATAAATAGAATAATTACTTTCAGTAAGTTCAACTTCTTTACCATCTACTTTTATCTTATCAAATTTAAAATCACCATCACATAAGGCTGAAAAAATTTCTTCCGGAGCATCCATAATACTAGCAAAATGAGATAACGCTTCTTCAACTTTAGGAGCTAAAACATGTTCTTTTTGTCTTCTAATTTGTTTTAAACTCCGCTCATATACTTTTAACTTTGTATTTTCTTTTAAATATTTTGTAATAATGTTTTCCGGAGCTTTTAATAATTCTGGCACAATATAAGCTGTTGTAGTTAAATACAAAGTATAAATATTTTGCACTTTACCAAATAATTCTTGATATGATACATTTGTAACATCAACATCATTATTAATATGACTATAAACAAATAATCTCTCCATAACTTTACTAATATTATTATCAAGTTCTAAAACTTCTAATAAACTATCTGCACTATCTAAAATATGATTATGATATTTACTTAACTTAGGTATTTCTTCTTCTAACCATTTAAGGTCTTTTAAAGCTTCTTCATCATTTTTATAAAGAGCACTCGTTTGCCATTTATATTTATTATCAAATTCTTCTCTTTTTTTTGCCATAAAATCCTCTCTAAACATAGTTAAGGCTCTAGTAACTAGAGCCTAACTCATATTATTTTTCTTCAAAAGTTGCTTCTTCAACTTTATCATCTTTTTTTGCATTATCTTCATTAGTTGTTTCATTATTTGGATTTACATTTTGATATACTTTAGCTGCTAAATCCATTGCCGTTTTCGATAATTCTTCTGTTTTTTCTTTAATTTTATCTGTATCAGAACCTTCTAGAGCACTCTTTAAGTCTTTAATTAAATCTTCGGCTTTTTCTTTGTCTTTAGCATCAACTTTATCACCTAAATCTTCTAAGGCTTTTTCTGTTTGGAAAATCATTGCATCAGCATTATTTCTTATTTCAGCTTCTTCTTTTCGTTTTTCATCAGCTTCTTTATTAGCTTCAGCTTCTTTTACCATCTTTTCAATTTCATCATCAGATAAATTAGTACTTGAGGTAATAGTAATTGATTGTTCTTTACCTGTACCTAAATCTTTAGCTTTAACATTAACAATACCATTAGCATCGATATCAAATGTAACTTCGATTTGTGGTACACCTCTTTTAGCTGGAGGTAAATTAGTAAGTTGGAAGTTACCTAATGTTTTGTTATCAGTTGCCATTGGTCTTTCACCTTGAAGAACATGAATATCAACAGCCGGTTGATTATCTACTGCTGTACTAAATACTTGACTCTTACTAGTTGGAATAGTTGTATTTCTTGGAATTAAAACAGTCATAACATTACCTAATGTTTCAATACCAAGTGAAAGTGGTGTAACATCTAATAAAACAATATCATCAACTTCACCGGTTAAAACGCCACCTTGAATAGCAGCACCCATAGCAACAACTTCATCAGGGTTAACACCTTTATTTGGCTCTTGACCTAATTCTTTTTTAACAAGTTCTTGAATGTATGGTATTCTTGTTGAACCACCAACTAAAATCACTTTATCAATATCAGTTGTTTTAAGTTTAGCATCTTTAAGAGCTTTTCTAACTGGTTCAAGAGTTGAATCGAATAAATCACGACATAAGTCTTCAAATTTAGCTTTTGATAAACTCATTTCCATATGAAGAGGTCCTTCATCGCTTTGGGCAATAAATGGTAAGCTTATTTGAGCTGTTGTCATACCTGATAAATCTTTTTTAGCTTTTTCAGAAGCATCTTTAATTCTTTGCATAGCCATTTTATCTTTTGATAAATCAATACCATGTTCTTTTTTAAATTCAGAAACTAAATAATCACTAATACGGGCATCAAAGTCATCGCCACCTAAACGATTATTACCACTAGTAGCTTTAACTTCAAAAACACCATCACCAAGTTCTAGAATAGATACATCGAATGTACCTCCACCTAAGTCATATACCAAAATTGTTTGTAATTTATCTTGTTTATCAAGACCATAGGCAAGTGCTGCTGCTGTTGGTTCATTGATAATTCTTTCTACTTCTAATCCCGCAATTTTACCGGCATTTTTGGTAGCTTGTCTATCCGCATCATTAAAGTAAGCAGGAACAGTTATAACAGCTTTAGTAACTTTTTCGCCTAAATAACTTTCTGCATCTTTTTTAAGTTTACTTAAAATTTTGGCACTAATTTCTTCTGGTGTATATTTCTTATCATTAGCTTCAACTTTTTCACTAGTTCCCATTTTTCTTTTTATTGATGAAATCGTATTCTTAACATTAGTTACGGCTTGTCTTTTAGCTGTTTCACCAACTAATTCTTCATCACCTTTAAAAGCCACAACTGATGGAGTTGTACGATTTCCTTCACTATTAGGAATAACTTTTGGTTCGCCACCTTCTAAGACAGCAACACAACTATTTGTTGTTCCTAAATCGATACCTATAATTTTACTCATTTATATCATCCTTTCATTTATTGGCAATTTCATTGCCCAATTTTCGAGTATTTTTAGATATTTATCTTTTTCTTTTTCTAATTCTTCTCTATTTTTTCGCTTGTTGTTCTCAAAATAATATATTGTTTTTCTTAAGATATAACCATAATCTGTTTCAACCATAAAACCTTCAGGAAGATTTTCAAAATTGTAGTTTTTTTGAAATGAAATATAAATTGTTGCTATTTCACTTCTCGTTAAATAATCAAAACTATCATCTCTTTTGTTTAAAACAATATAACTATCACTATTCTTTGTTTCCTCAATTAAATCTATATCACAATTATCTATTTCATTCCAACTAAATTCAATGTGTCCTTCACAACTTGATTTAGTAATATACCCCTTTTTATTTAATATAGCAATTGTCTTAGCTATTTTTTTATCACAATTAAAGGCCTTTGGATAATTTTCATAAATCTCATAAGTTTCTTTATCTATAAATACATTATTATCCATTATTCACTAACCTTAACCATAGCTGGTCTAATAATTTTATCATTATATATATATCCCTTTTGCATAACCTCTATAACAATACCTTTATCAACACCATCTTTTTTTTCGGTTAAGACAGCTTCCATGGTATTAGGGTCAAAAGGTTTATCTAAACATTCAACTTCTAAAACACCAACACTAATTAAATTATTTTTTAAATCATTATAAATCAGTTTAAAACCACTTAAGAATTTGGATACTTCATCTTCTAAATTATCATCATCCATATTAACAGCTCTTTCAAAATTATCTAAGACACTTAATGTCTTTTTGATAAAATTTTCGCCTTCATACTTATAAATACGACTTATTTCTTCTTCGTATCTTCTTTTCATATTTTGCATTTCCGCTGTTACTCGAAGTAATTTATCATTTAAAATATTTTTTTCTTCTTCTAATTTAGCAATTTCTTTATTTGCTTTCTTATCTTTTTTATGTGGTTTTTCTTCTTCTAAAGTTTCAATTTTTTCTTCATTATTTTCTTTCATTTTTTCCCTCTAGTCTATTAACCATATAATTTAGAAGTGAAACAACTCTTTCATATTCCATTCGCTTTGGACCAATTATAGCAATTGTTCCTTCTTCTCCACCCGTTTTATATTTTCTTTTTATAACGGTTACATTATCATCAAAATTAGAATCTTTACCAATATAGATTTTCATATCTTCATTGCCATCAATACTTTTTACCATTTCTTTAAATGACTCATCTTCTAACTTAGATGCAATTCTTTTGATATCTTTGGCTTCTTCATATTCCGGTTCTTTTAATAGATTAACGCGCCCGGAAACATGAATATTGGTATTATGCAGCAAAAAGTCATTAAAAGCATCATAGAAAATATTATATATTGTTTCATAATCTTTGACTCTTTTGGCAATAATTGGTTTTATTTCAAATTCCAATTTTTCTGAAACCTTATTAATAGGAGTGCCCACTAACATTTTATTAATCATTTCACTAGTTTTGACAATTTCTAAAACATCAGTATTACTTGGTAGAACAAATTGTTTATTCTCTACTATCCCCTTATCAGTACAAACAATAGCTATTATTTTATTACTATCAAGGGCAATAATATTAATTTGTTTTAAGTAATTATCACTACTATTTTTACCAAGAACAACAGATGTATAATTAGTTAAATCACTAATAATTTCCATGCACTTAAGAACGGTATCACTAACTTGTAAATCATTATTAGAAAATATTTGTTGTAATTTTAACATATCTTCCCCAGTTAGGTCTTTTGGTTTCATTAAATTTTCAACGTAGTAGCGATATCCTAATTCGCTAGGAACTCGTCCACTCGAAATATGATTTTTTTCAATGTAACCTAAATTCTCTAAAGCAACCATTTCATTTCTAATCGTGGCACTAGAACATTTCAATTTTTTGCATAGAGATTTACTTCCAACAGGTTTAATTGTTTTAACATAATTTTCAACTATTTCTTTTAGTAGTGCATTTTTTCTTTCGTCCATGTGTTTTCACCACCTACTAGCACTTTCTTTTTTTGAGTGCTAATTACATTATAATATTATGCTTAGCACTTGTCAATATATTCTGCTAAATTTATTATTTTTTTAATAATTTAATAATTTTCATAATAAAAAAGAAGATATTTTTTTAAGACATCTTCTCTATTTTATAATAAATGGGTCATTTATTGTTCCTTTGCCATCTATTAGTTCTAGATTATTGATAAAAAATTTTCAGAGTAAAATAATCTGAAAATTTATACAGGGCTTAAAACAAGACGAAAAGAAAGGTTCCCAAGCGCTTCTCCCGAGAACAGGAAAAAATAGAATTGACCTCCAAGCAATCCATTGTTGAACATTCCTCCTCTAGCGAACCATGGGGCCGTCGAGTTAACAAACTCAGGATGGTCAGCATACCAACTATTATGCCAATATAAACCTCCTTTTTCGTAATAACTATAGAACGGGCCCATTTCACCTGTTGCATCGCCTAATATTCTTTTTTCATAAGAAGTGTTAGTACAATCTTCTGGATATTTATCAAAATACCATGAATATTGTTTAATTTGTTCGTCACTAAAACGACTTTTTGCTTCTATATTTTTACTATATCCTGCTACATATTCATTAGCTCCACCACTCATATCATATATTCCGGTTATATTTCCCGTTGTACTAGCTAAGGAGCCGGTTGGAGAGTTATATGGTTGGGTTTTTTCATTAGATGTTCCTACATCTCCAGGGAAACTACTTTGGTCAGTATTTGGAGCAGCTGAATATCCTGTCATGTATGTTTCATTATTATTAATATTAATTTCGTCGCCTATTCCATATGCCGAGTGTGAAAGATAAGCCACTGCTCCCCATTCCGTATTTTTCATCATATGTGAATCATAGTCATTTCTTAAATAGTTGTATGCATTCATAAACATATTATATACATTTATACTTCTCCATGAATATACATTCGGTTTGATTATTATTCTACTTTCTTCTGTTTTATTTTGTTGAGCTCCCACGGTGGTCCAATTATTCATGTCTATTGGTTCGCCAATTTTTTCTTGTTCCATTTGATTATATCCTGTTTCAAATTTGCCTACCCATATCCCTTTTAACTCTTTTCCATTTATTGTAAAAGCTGGGTGGGTTATCCAGTCACCATTTTTTTGGGAAGAAGTTGCATTTGTTGTTGTACCTACATCTTCAAATTCGATGTTTATTGTTCTTGCATTTCCTGATATTTTTGATGGGGATGTATCATAGCTCTTATTTGTTAAAATTGTTGCATCTATAGCAGCACTGTTATCTACATTCCATAACTGATATTTATATCTTGGTATCCATACAAAATAACTTTCTATATCTTCCTCTTCTATTTTATCTCCTGGATGATATTTGCCATCTGCAGTGTTTGGGTTTGGATTTGGTACCAACTTTACTGCATTTGCCCATCTTTTCTCTGAATAATTATACCATTCTGTATATAAACTAGCGTAATATACATCTCCATTACTTTCTATGGTTACTGGTATTAACGTTTCTCCTAAAACTGGGTCATTCCCTTTTAATATGTCTTCTTTCCATTCAGTGCTTTGGACTCCACTTAATCTATATAATTCATCTATACTTTGCTGAACGTTATCATATGAGCCATGACTTGTTCCGTTTTCATATATTACATTTTTACTCTCTATTATACTTTCTGTTATTCCGTATACTATTCTTCCGGATATTAACAAACCTATTATTATTCCTATTATTATTTTATAATTCTTTTTCATTGTTATATTTCATCCCTCCATATAGTTCATCTATTGCACATTGTATTGTTGTACATTTAGTTCCACTCTTCTTATTATCATATGTAAGTATTACTGAATATACTTTCTCAAAATATAAAGTACAATATACTGTTTTATTACTTTCCACTGTTATTCCATTTCCATCATATTTTATTGTATTATTTACTTTTTCATTTTTATTATCTTTACAATAACTTTCTTC
>CANQIY010000024.1 GCA_947624125.1 uncultured Bacilli bacterium
AATATAAAAGTATATAATATATTTATGAATGCTTACAATTATCTAAGAGAAAAATATGACTCTCATATGATGAAAAACACCGAATGGGGAGCAGTAGCATACCTATCGCATTCTGCATATGGAATAGGCAATGAAATTAATATTAATAATAATTCTTCTTACATGACCGGATATTCGGCTGCGGCCGATACCGACCAAAGTAGTTATACAGGTGAAAGTGGAACAGATGATACAGTAACAAAAGCATATAATACCCCAACCGGCTCCTTAGCCAGCACAACTGGCAATATAACTGGAGTATATGATATGAGTGGCGGAGCTCATGAATATGTAGCAGGATATAGTAAAAATATAGAAAAAGATAGTGGTTTTAGTGATACCGACCTTACTACAAAATATCCAGGTTATTTTGATAAATATCCAGAAGATAGCACTCAAACTTCTTATAAAAACAGAATTTTAGGAGATGCAACAGGTGAAATGGGCCCGTTCTATTATTACTGGGACAAAGACGAAGCAAAAAGATATCACAATGCTTGGTACGCCGACAGTTCGTACTTCGTTTTCTCGACGAACCCGTGGTTCGCTCGTGGGGGCAATTACAACGGTGGAGTTCTCGCAGGTCAGTTCAACTTCAATAGGTACACGGGAGGTGCGTATTCGGCCGTTTCCTCACGTCTTGTCTTAAGTCCATTATAGATTTTCAGATTTTCTGAAAATCTTTTTTGTAATAACAAATCTATCTAAAAAATAATTTCAAATTAAAAGAAGGAATAGGCACTATTGATAATCCTTATATATTACAAAATTAATTATTAGGTTTATTTTTAATAAATTCTCTAAGTATTTTAGTTAGGGCTCTTTTTTCTATTCTTGAAACATAACTTCTTGATATTCCTAAATTATCAGCAATTTCTTTTTGAGTTAATTCTTTTTCATTATTAAGCCCATATCTTTTAACAATAATTTCTTTTTCTCTATTATTTAATAATTTTAAATATTTATTTAAGAGAGTAATATTATCTTTAATTTGAATAGTGTCTAAAATATCTTCTTTTTTATCTTCAATTAAATCAGCTAAATTAATTTCATTTCCTTCTTTATCAAAACCAATGGAATCATTTAACGAAACAGTCAATTTATTTTTTTTATTACTTCGATAAAACATTAGAATTTCGTTTTGAATACAACGAGCGGCATACGTAGTTATTTTGACATTAGGTGTCTTTTTATAAGTATCAATGCCTTTAATAAGCCCAATAGTTCCAATTGATATTAAATCATCGGTATCAGTATTTTTACTATCAAATTTTTTCACAATATGGGCTACTAAACGTAAGTTATGTTCAATTAAAATATTGCGGGCATCCATATCTCCTTCTAACATTTTATTAACGTATAATTCTTCTTCTTTATCGGAAAGAGGTGGCGGAAAGACATTATTACCATAGCTACCGGTAAAAAAAATCATTCCCTTAAGCATCGCAATTAAATTTAAAAACATCTTAACACATCCTTAGTAAAATATATGTTAAACGTATAAAAAATAAACTTACAAAATTGGTAAAAGTTGCCAATTAAAAGTAAAATAGGGATGCAAATGTGTGCTTTTTTAGATATAATAGTTTTAGGTGATGAAGTATGAAAAAAGTAGTTTTGGTTGATGGTAATAATCTTTTGTTTCGTTCTTATTATGCTACAGCCTATACAGGAAATATAATGCACAATAGTAAAGGGTTTCCAACTAATGCCTTATATGGCTTTGTAGGAATGATTAATAAAATAGTAGAAGAAGAAAAACCTGAGTATATGGTTGTTGCCTTTGATATTGGGAAAAATTTTCGGAAAGAAAAATATGATTTTTATAAAGAAGGAAGAAGTGAAACACCCGATGATTTAATTGTGCAAATGCCAATTGCAAGAGAAATACTAAAAGCAATGGGTATTATGTATAAAGAAATGGCTCCTTATGAAGCCGATGATATTATTGGGACAATTGCCAAAATGGCTGAAGAAAATCCTGAATATGCATCTTTAATTGTTTCAAGTGATAAAGATTTACTCCAACTTATTAGTTTTGAAACAGAAATTAAATTATTAAAACAAAATGGTTATATTCGTTATAATGAAGAATCATTTATGAAAGAATATGGTATTAAACCAATTCGCATTATTGATTTAAAAGCTTTAATGGGTGATTCATCAGATAATATTCCGGGTGTTAGAGGAATTGGTGAGAAAACCGCTTTAAAATTATTACAAGAATATGACTCTTTAGAAAATATATATCAAAATATTGATAATATTAAAGGTAAAGTTCATGAAAAATTATTATTAGATAAAGATAATGCTTTTATGAGTTATGAACTAGCCACGATTTATAGAGAAGTGCCTATTAATGTTGATTTTGAAGAATATTTATATAAAGGACCTAATTTAAATGCATTAAAACAACTATATGAAGAATTAGAATTTTTTTCTTTTTTAAAAAATATGCCTGTTCCTAAAAAAACCGAATTAAGTAATAATTATATCGTTATCAATAATATTGAAGAATTACAACTTGGTGAAAATATTTCTTTTTACTTAGAAATGGATGATATTAATTATCATAAAGGAAACATAATTGCTCTTGGTATAACTGATGAAAATAATACTTATTATTTAAAAAAAGAATTAGTTAAAGATGCTTTTAAGCTTTTAAAAAACAAAAAATGTCAAACTTATGATTTAAAAAAGGCTTTAGTGGCTTTAAAAGAAGATATAAATTGTCCTTTTGATTTAATGGTGGCTTCTTATTTAATCGATTATCCAGCTCATGATGATATTTCCTTTTTAATGAATTATTTTAATGTTTCTTGTGAAAATTATGAAAATTTGAAGAAAAATAATTTTCCTCATTTAGAAGATATTGTAACTTTAAAAAGTAAATTTATTTATGAGTATGGGGATAAAATTAAAGAACGAGTTATAGAAGATAAACAAGAAGATATTTTAAATAATATTGAAATGCCTTTAATAAAAGTTTTGGCTAATATGGAAGAAAATGGTTTTAAATTTGAAAATGAACGTTTAGATGATATGCGAAAAGAAGTAATTCAAAAAATTGAGTTAGTTACTCAAGAAATATATGATTTAAGTGGGGAAACTTTTAATATTGCCAGTCCTAAACAATTAGGAATTGTCCTTTTTGAAAAAATGGGAATTGGGAAGAGTAAAAAAATTAATCGCGGCTACAAAACGGATTTAAAAACTTTACATAAATATGAAAATAAACATCCAATTATTAAAAAAGTTTTAGAATATCGTAATTTATCAAAACTTCTTAGTACTTATTTAGATGGTTTACAAGAATATGTTTTAGAAGATGGTAAAATTCATACTATTTTTAATCAAACATTAACTAGAACAGGAAGACTTTCCTCAGTCGAACCTAATTTACAAAATATTCCGGTTAGAGAAGAATATGGGAAAAAAATTAGACTTGCTTTTGTACCTAGTAATGATTTAATATTAAGTGCTGATTATTCCCAAATTGAACTTCGGATTTTAGCCCATATTTCCAATTGTAAAGAATTAATCGATGCTTTTATAAATGACCAAGATATTCATACCAAAGTGGCGGCCGATATTCATGGTATTAAAGAAAGTGAAGTTACTAAAAGTATGCGGAGTATGGCTAAAGCCGTTATTTTTGGAATTGTTTATGGTATTAGTGGTTTTGGTTTAGGGGAAAATTTAAATATTTCAAGGACAGAAGCTAATCATTTTATTGAAAAGTATTATGAATTTTATCCCGGAGTAAAAGAATATATGGTAAATATTGTCAATGAAGCTTATAAAACAGGGGAAGTAAAAACAATGTTTGGTCGGATTAGAAAAATTAAAGAATTAAAAGATGCTAATTACAGGACACGTTCTATGGGCGAGAGAATGGCCTTAAATACACCTATTCAGGGAACAAGTGCGGACATTATGAAATTAGCAATGATTGAAATTTATAAAAAATTAGAAGAAAATCATTTAGAAAGTAAAATGATACTTCAAGTTCATGATGAAATAATTATGGATATTAAAAAAGATGAATTAGAAAAATTAAAAGTTATTTTAAAAGACGCGATGGAGAATGTAGTTACCTTAAAAGTTCCTTTAAAAATCGAAATTAATACTGGGGTTAATTGGTATGATGCCAAATAAAAGACTAGCAAAATTAGTCTTTTTTTGTAACAAATTGTTTTTTCAAAAGTATATATAGTGAAACGGAGTATTAAAGATGGAGCAAGAGTTTGAAAAAATCTATGCTAAATATTATCAAAGTATTTATAGATATGTGTTAGGTTTATCGCAAAATAAGGAATTAGCAGAAGAAATAACGCAAGAAACATTTTATAAAGCTTTAAAAAATATTCATAAGTTTGATAATAAATATAAAATGTTTACATGGTTATGTATTATTGCTAAGAATACGTATTATACAACTTATAAGAAAAATAAAAGATATTTAGAAATTGATGATAATATAGTAGATAATGAAAAAGCCATTATTAATAAAATAATCGATAGTGAAACAAATGAAGTGTTATTAAAAATAATTCATGAGTTAGCTGAACCTTATAAAGAAGTTTTTACTTTGAAAATTTATGGCGATTTATCTTTCAAACAAATAGCGAAAATATTTAATAAAACAGAAAGTTGGGCGCGCGTTACTTTCTACCGTTCCAAAATAAAGATAAAGGAGAGTTTAGATGAAAAAGAATTGTGATATGATAAGGGATTTAATGCCTTTATATATTGATGAAGTTTGTTCAAAAGAATCAAAAGAATATGTGGAAAAGCATTTGCAAGAATGTAAGGAATGTCAAAATTATTTAGAAAAATTAAAAGAAAATTTACAAAATGTTCGAGATGATAAGGAAGTCAATACTTTTAAAAAATTTATTAAAACCGTCAATTTTAAAATTGTGAGAAATAGTTTATTAATTACCATTGTTATTTTAGTGCTATTAATTTTTGGCTCAAGAAATATTAGTAATCATAAGTTTAGTATTGAGTATAATGATAATATGGAAATTATTTATTTTCCGAAAACTAGTTATAATAATAGGTGGAATTTTCAATTTTCAACTTATACAGATGGCTATGCCTATGGAACTTATGTGAAAACAGAAGAAAATGGTCAACCCGTTAATTTAATTTTTATTACTTGGCAAACTAATTTCTTTGGAAATAAAAAAAGAGATTATAAATTAAGTGCTGGTCCTGATTTAGATTATGCTAGTATTAATCCGGAAGAAGAAATGCGTGTTTATTATACAACTGAAGATTTAGCTAAAATTAAATCATCTAGTAAAAAAGATTTAGCTAAAATAATAGCAAAATCTAAGTTAATATTTACAAAGGATACCAAAAGTACAACTATTAATTGTCATTTAGAAAATAAAGAATATAATTATACATTGACTTATTATGATATTAATAAACAAATTATTAAAAGTGAAGGTGACGATTTAATGCCTAGAGAATTATTAACATATATCTATGCTGTGGAAGGAGACTATAATAGTATTTGGTTTCCTGGTGATAAGTATAATGATATTGAGCAAAAAATAAATGATTATATGACCAAAAATGGTGGTAGTTGTAAGGAAATTGATGCCTAAAAAATAAGAAGCTATTTCTTATTTTTTTTGTATTCAATCAAAGATGCTCCTTTATAAAATAAAAAGTTAAACATATTTAATTTAGATGATTTACTAAGAGAAGTAAAGGCTGGATTTAAATACATTATTGTTTTGTTATTAATTGGATAATTTCCTCTTAAATATTTCGTATCTTTTAGTTTAAAACTTTTAGAGGGTGCAATTATTCCTTTATGAGGATAACCTAATAAGTCTAATATTTTTTCAAGTGGTAGAATTCTTAATTGAGTTAGACCATTATGATTATGGCCACAGATACATAAATCGAAGTTTGTTAATAAATTTTCTTCCTTTAATTTTAAGATATATTCGGGTTCATGACATAAAAGAGTATTAATTTTATTACTAGGAATTTTAGTTAAAAATTGATAATTCTTTTTATTTATCGGAATTAAATCGGGATTAATAAGTGTAACTGTATGTTTTTTATCGAGTTCATAAGTTTTATTATTATCCATATAAAGATTTGGAATTTTGTGTAATTCATCACTAAAACTTTTTGCTAAAGAAGAAGAGCCATCATTATAATTTAAAAATAAATCATGATTACCAAAAACAAGATAACAACGAGTTTTTTGACTTAAAGTTTGCAAAAAATTTTTTATAATTTCTTTATTTTCTTTATTTAAATATTTAGGATTATCATAAATATCACCAACTAAATAGATAGCATCATAATTATTATAATTTAAATGATTTAAAATAATATTAAAATATTTTTGATTACTTTTTTTATAATAATGGATATCCGATAAAACTAAAATTTTTAGATTACTATAATTATCATTAAAAGTATAGGGTGTAATTTTCATAAAACATTTCCTCATTGCAAAATAAATCTTAACATTTTTTCTTTAATTCGTCAATTAAAGTAGCGGGCAGGTAATATTTTTGATACAATTAATAGTGGGTGAGATATATGCCAGAGATAGCAGAAGTTGAAACAGTTCGTAATACTTTAAAAAAGAGGATTTTACATAAAAAAATAAAAGATGTGCAAATAATATATCCTAATATTATTGAAGGAAGTATTGAAGAATTTAAGAAAGTTTTAATAGGAAATGAATTTCTCGATATTTTAAGAAAAGGAAAATGGTTAATTTTTGAACTTCATGAATATTATTTAATTAGTCATTTAAGAATGGAAGGCAAATATTTTATTGAGGATAGGAAAGAAGCTCTTAATAAACATGAACATATTATAATTGAGTTTATAGATGATACAACTTTAAGATATCATGACACAAGAAAGTTTGGCCGGATGAAAATAGTTAAAAAAGATAAATTATGGGAAACAGAAGAGCTTAAAAAACAGGGAAGAGAACCTATTGATGATAATTTAACTAGTGAGTATTTATTAGCTAAATTTAAAAATAAAAAAATACCCATGAAAACCATTCTTTTAGACCAAAGTATTATTAGTGGGTTAGGTAATATTTATGCTGATGAAGTTTTATTCGCTGCGAAAATTAATCCTTTAAAAGAAGCAGGTTTGTTAAAAAGGGAAGAATGTGAAAGAATTGTAGTATCTGCCAAAGAAATAATTACGCAAGCAATTTTACATGGTGGAACAACTATTAGAAGTTATACATCAAGTTTAGGTGTTACGGGTAATCATCAAAATTATTTACAAGTTCATAAAAAAGAAGGGATGCCTTGTCCAATTTGTGGAAATGTAATTAAAAAAATAAAAGTTGGGGGTAGAAGTACTTATTATTGTGAAGTTTGTCAAAAATAGAGGAGGAAACTTTGAATAAAGTCATAAAGAAAATATTAGAAACAATTGAAAATAATGGTTTTGAGGCATATTTAGTAGGTGGTTTTGTAAGAGACTATCTTTTAGGCATAAAATCGCTTGATGTCGATATTTGTACGAATGCTTTACCCAAAGATTTACATCAAATGTTTCCTCTTAACAATAATAGTAATAATTATGGTGGCTTTAATTTAAAAATAAATGGTTATAATATTGATATTACAACTTATCGTTTAGAACTAAAATATGATAAGCGAAAACCAGTGGAAATAACTTATATTAATGATTTAAAAAAAGATGTGTTAAGAAGAGATTTTACAATTAATGCGATATGTATGGATAAAAATGAAAAAGTAATTGATTTACTAGGAGGAATCGATGATTTAAATAATCATTTAATTAAAATTATTGGTAATACAGAAGTAAAAATCAAAGAAGACCCATTAAGAATTTTAAGAGCAATAAGATTTGCAAGTACTCGTAATTTTCTAATTGATTCATCTTTAGATAAAGTTATAAGAGAAAATTATGAATTAGTTAAAACTTTATCAGATATTAGAATAAAAACGGAGTTAACAAAAATTCTTTTACATAAAAATTTTTTAAAAGGTTTAGAATTATTAAAAGAATATCAAATCTTAGCTTTATTAGGAATATCTTATGATGACATTACTTATGTAAATGATATATGTGGAATGTGGGCGCAACTTAATATAACTAAATATTTTGCATTTACAAAACAAGAAATTAGAAATATAATTAACATTAGACAAATTGTTAAAAATGGTGTTATTGATAATCATACATTGTATAAATTTGGCTTATATAATTGTCTTGTCGCCGCGGATATATTAAATAAGGATAAAAAGCAAATAAATGAAATGTATAAAAAAATTCCTCTTAAAAATGAAGGTGATTTAGCCCTTAAGACAGAGGAATTGTTAACTCTTTTACAAATAAAACCATCAAAAGAAGTAAAAGCATTAAAAGAAGAAATCATTGCATTAATTTTAGATGAAAAAATTGAAAATACGAAAGAAGATATTATAAAATATTTAAGAAAGTGAGGTATACAAAATGGGTAATAACAAAAAATATGTAGTAGATGCTAATTTTATTAAAGTTTCGTATGAATTAAAATTATCTTTAGTAGAATTTTTGTTATTACTTTATTTTGATAATGCTGATAATTTAGTGTTTGATTTAGATATAATAAGTCAAAAATTAAAAATAGAAAAAAATGCTATTTTAGAGGCTTTTAATAATTTAATTAGTAAAAATATGGTAGCTATTAAAAGTGAGAAAAATGCCAGTGGTAAAAGAGATGATAAAGTAACTTTAGATGGTTTTTATGACAAAGTTTTAGAGGCTAAAAATAGAGAAAAAAAAGGGAAAATAAAAGATAATATATTTACTAAATTTGAAAGTGAATTTAAAAGACCATTAAATGGTATTGAATTTGAGATTATTAAAGCTTGGATGGAAAAGATGTATAGTGAAGAGCTTATTTTAAAAGCTTTAGAAGAAGCTAAATTTAATGGTGTTTTAAGTGTTAGATATATTGATACTATATTGTATGAATGGCATAGAAAAGGAATAAAAAGTAAAGAAGATGTTGACGAATATTTTAAAAATAGATATGAAACAAAAAAGTTAGAAGATACAAATATTTTGGAATTTAATTGGTTAGATGATTATGATAAGTAGTAAAGAAGTTATGAAAGGATTAGATGAATTAATTCCTAATCCTAAATGTGAATTATTATATGATAAAGATTATGAATTATTGATGGCAACTGTTTTGTCAGCTCAATCAACTGATAAAAGAGTTAATATGGTAACAAGAGAATTATTTAAATATTCTTTAGAAGAAATTAGAGATTTAGACCCAAAAGTTTTAGAAAATATTATAAAATCAGTAGGAACTTATGGGAGAAAAGCTATTTATTTAAAGGAAATAGCTTTTTACTTGTTAAATGATTACAATGGTATAGTACCAAATAATAGAGAATATTTAGAAAGTTTACCAGGGGTAGGAAGAAAAACAACTAATGTGGTGTTAGCTAATTTATTTGATGAACCAGCTATTGCTGTTGATACCCATGTAAATAGAGTAACAAAAAGATTAGGGATAGCTAGTGATAGTGATAATGTATTAGAAGTAGAAGAAAAATTAATGAAATTTTTTCCAAAAAATAAGTGGAGTCGTTTACACCATCAATTAGTTCTCTTTGGACGGTATTTTTGCAAAAGTAAAAAGCCTTTATGTAATGATTGTCCATTTGCGAAAAAATGTAAAGCATATCAAAATAATTAAGAAACTCTATTGTTAAAAAATAGAATTATATATTAAAATTAAGATGTGGTGACTTGTGGATGGAAAATAAATTTGGGAATGTTTTAAGTAAACTTAGAAAGGAAAAAGGTTTAACACAAAAAGAACTATCAACAAAAATTAATATTAGTGATAAAGCAATATCACGATGGGAACGAGGGAGTAGTTATCCTAGTTTAGATATGATATATCGAATTAGTAAATTTTTTGGTATATCATTTCATGATTTATTAGCTATGAGAATGGACGCAGATGATGGAGATGATAATCTCGTTCAAGAAATAATTAATGAATTTACGGAAATTAATAAAAGAAATATTAAAAGAATAAAAATAGGTATTATTATTATGTTAGTAATTACATTAATTTTAATAGGTATTGTTATTTTTACACAAAGTTATAATAGGTTTAAGGTTTATAAAGTTGGAATAGAGAATGATATGTTTTCATCTATAAATGGAGTTTATGTTGAAACTAAAATTAAAGATACTTTACATTTAGGAAATATTAAAATTAATAATGTAGATATTAATTATACTGATATTGTTTCAGTTGATTTGTATACTTATATAGATGATAAAGAGACTGTTTTATATAATTATTCTAGTTTAAATGATATTAATTTTACTTCTTATCAAAGTTACGTAGAAATAGATAGTTTAAAAGATTATTTTGACAACTTATATCTTAAAATAACTATTATTGAAGATGATAATGATATAAAAACTTATGAAAGTAAAATAACGTTTGTAGAAGATTTTTCGAATAATAAAATTTTTTATAAAGAAAATCAACCTAAATTTGAAAATAATGAGTTAGTAAAATTAAGTGTTAATGATATAATTGAAATTTTAAAAAAGAATGATTTTCAAGAAATGTCTAATAATTTATTATTAAAAGAAACTGAAAATTTTTCAATTGTTTATACATTATCTTCAAATAGAATTAATTACACATATGAAAAAAGCAACTTACAATATCGCTATGTATATAGTATTAATGATGGCTTTTTAGATGTTGCTGTATTTAATGAAGATAATACCGAGTTAGAAAAGTATACTTATGATTCTTTAAATAACAAAATTATAGAATGTAATTCCGGTAGTTGTAATGATTATGAAAATGCAATGAAAATCTTAGAAAGAGATGTTTTAAATTTATTAAAATAATGTATTCTCATTTAGTGAGAATTGAATTTTCTCGTAAAAGTAGGTTGCCAATTTTTGCCAAAATAATTTAGAATTGGTGTTGGAAAGGAGAGAAGGAGTTGAAAAATGTGAAGTTTGTGTTTTATGTATTAGTTAGTGTGTTTGCTATCTTTCCAATATACACCTTTGCACTTACCAATATTAATGGTATTGAAATAACTGATGAAGAATATGATGACTTTATCAAAATTCGTTCACATGAATACATAATGACAATGAATCAAGAAGAATACGATAAACTAAAAACACTTGATTATAGTGATATTAAAACAGTAACAAAATATGTTGAAACAACTTATAATCCAAGTTTAGGTTTAACAACTGAAAGAGAAATTACTGAAGAAGAATTTGAACTAGCACCATTTTTAAATAGTGCTGGGGCTTCAGCTAATCAATCAGCAAGAAAAATTGAAATGTCCTTAATGGGTGGTTCAACATGGAATTTTGTAACTGTTACAGCAACTTGGAATGGTATTCCAACTGACCGTTCATTTGACGTTATCGGTGTCCGTGGATTAGGGCTTAGTTTTCGTGAAGGTTCACAAGTAGGTAGACAAATTTACATTGAAAATGGTAACTATAATACCATTCGTTATGCTTGGAATGGAACAAATATTAAAAAAGCTGACAATGGCTTTGGCATTTCTATGAATATTGTTAATAATAATATTAACTTTTTACAAGCAATAATAGATTGTGATGTTAGCCCAACTTGGGAACATCCTAGTATTTTTGCGGCTTATGAACATGCTGTAAAAACAGTTTCTTTAGCTGAGTCACAAAATTATACTCTTGGAGTTGCTGGTTTAGGAAACGTTTTTGTTTATCCGTTAAGCATATCTGAGAGATATGATGGTTTATCAGGCATTCGAATTGATTACTAAAACAAAAAAAGAGAAATAAACATCGAATAAATATTTTAAACGTACGAAAGACAAAAAATTTAGTAGTAAATTAGTAGTAAAAAAATAAAAATAAAAATAAGATTAAAAAATAATTATGCGTAGAGAGTAGTAATTGTTTACATTAATCTAGAAAATTTGACAATTAAATAGACTAAGACGTAATTCTTTGGAATTATGTTCTTTTTTTGGTATAAAGTAAATTTAAGTTACATAGCATTAAGTAGAAAAAGGAGAAAATATGGAAAAAGAAAAAATAATATCTTCTATCGCCAAACGGGGAAATGGTGAAATTTATCTAGGAGTAGTAGGAGCAGTAAGAACTGGTAAATCAACTTTTATAAAAAGATTTATAGAAAATTTAGTTGTTCCTAATATAACTGATGATTTTGATAAGAAAAAATGTTTAGATGAAATTCCCCAAAGTGCAGAGGGAAAAACGATTATGACGACTGAGCCTAAATTTGTTCCTTCAAATGGCGCTACAATAAGAGTTGATTCTTTTGAAACTAATATTAAATTAGTAGATTGTGTTGGCTATGTTATTCCAGGCTCTAATGGTTATGAGGATGAAGATGGTAATCCAAGAATGGTAAAAACACCATGGTTTCCTGATGCCATTCCGTTTATTGAAGCGGCGGAAGTAGGTACCCAAAAAGTTATAAAAGACCATTCTACTATCGGAATTGTAGTAACAAGTGATGCATCTTTTGGCGAAATAAAAAGAGAAAACTATATTGAAGCCGAAGAAAAGATAGTAGGAGAATTAAAAGAAATAGGAAAACCTTTTATAGTAGTATTAAATACAGTTCATCCAACTAATACGGAAACTGTAGAATTAGCGCGTAGTTTAAGTGATAATTATGATGTTCCTGTTATGCCTATTAACGTGGAAGCGATGAATGAAAAAGAAATCATGACTATTTTAAAAGAGGCATTATATGAATTTCCAGTTTTAGATATTTTAGTTAATATGCCAGAATGGGTTCATGTTTTACCGAATAATAATGAAATAAAAAATCATTATTTAGAAAAAATTAAAGAAAGTGTTATAAGTGTTAATAAAGTAAAAGATGTCGATTTTATTATAAGCCATTTTGAAGATAGTCCTTATATATCTAAATCATACATTAGTGAACTTGATGCTGCAAGTGGAACAGTAACCATCAATTTAGAAAGTCCAAACGAGTTATACGATGAGACACTTAAATCTTTAATGGGTGAAAGTGCCACGACTAAAGCGGGATTATTAAAAATCTTTGCGACTTATAAAGAAAGTAAAGAAGAAACCGAATTAATAAGGGCAGCGATGAAACAAGCGAAAACAACTGGTTATGGAATCGTTTATCCAACACTTCGGGATATGAAATTAGAAACACCGGAAATAGTAAAACAGGGAAGTCGCTATGGTGTTAAATTAAAAGCCCTAGCGTCATCCATTCACTTAATGAAAGTTGATGTTGAATCTACTTTTGAACCAATTATCGGTAGTGAACTACAAAGTAAAGAATTGATTAATTATTTAATGAAAGATTACGAAACTGACCCAAGTAGTATTTGGAAAAGTGAAATTTTCGGGAGAAGTTTAGAAGTTATTGTTCAAGAGGGAATTCAAGCGAAGTTAAATATGATGCCAGATAATACAAGATATAAACTATCTAATACAGTAACTAAAATTGTTAATAAAGGCTCAAATAATCTCATAGCCATTGTTTTATAGAGAAAAATAATCATAATTTTTTGCATCTTTAGGTGTAAAGAAGTGAAAAAATGTAATAAAATAGTCAATATTCTGTATTTTTTGTTGATTTTACAATGCTTTTCTGTTACTCTTAATATGTGAGGACACTACGGTCCTAACGAGAGATAATGTTATGAGGAGGTAAAAAAACATGTCTAAAACAGAATTAGTAGAAATAGTAGCAAAAGAAGCTGAATTATCAAAAGCTGCTGCTGCTCGTGCAGTAGATGCTGTATTTGAAGGAATTGCTACAGGACTTAAAAAGGAAGGAAAAGTTACTTTAGTTGGTTTTGGTACTTTTAGTGCTAAAAAAAGAGCTGCTAGAGAAGG
>CANQIY010000025.1 GCA_947624125.1 uncultured Bacilli bacterium
TTTCTCGGCATAGCAAAAAGTTTAAAAGACTTATTGACCGTGATAAAATTATTGGGCTCTTTCAATTTTATTTAGTGCCCAACAAAAAAATGTTGATATTTCACAACATTTAATTTATAATTTATCTAGGGACGCGTAGATTTACGCCGTCTTAATTTCTTAAGTTGACGCTATCCTAACATTACTGTTATGGATGCGTCTCTTTTTATTAGCATATACACTAGGTATAGCAATAAAAAAATAATTACTATCAAAATCCTTATCAAGTCTTTTGACTTCATCTTACCACCTCCACTTCTGCTTGTTTTTTCCAAAACCCCCAGATTTAGAAGTGACGGCGCATCTGTGCTTTAACTCTCTATTAAATTACAAATTATCCTTTTTGTAAAGAGGGTTTTTTTGTCTTATTTTGTCGTTTCTAAACAAAAAAAGTATACCATTTTTAAGTATACTTGTATTATTGAATTATAAAAGGTTCATTTATTGTTCCTTTACCATCAATTAAATTTATATTATTTTTTATATAAAAAACAGGACGAACAAAACGTTTATTTATAAAATGTGTAGTATTTATATATCCTTCAGTAGCAATATAAAAAGCATCAAACCAGTCACTATAAATAAAATAGCCTTGTCTTGTCATAGTAGCTTCGTATGCTGTAGATATTGTGCTATCATTATTTGAAATATGTAGCCATCCCGTATTACATATTCCAACATAAGTATTATTATTAATCATACAATTAGCATCATCACTAATTGAATAATTATAGTCATGCAAATACATCAAACTAACTTTACTCTCAAAAGTTTTACTCCATTTTTCATTTTCGTGTTTTAAAAAATAAATTGTTTTACCATTACTAGGAGAACTTGAATAATCTACTATATGTGACTGTGCCTTTTCCGTTCCCTGTTCAACCTTTTCATTCCAATTCGTTCCTTTTTGACCGCTTTCTATTTGATATAATCCTTCACCATTTTGCTTTGCTCCTAAAATATCATTGGATAACATATCTCCATATATCCATATATTATCTGAAATTTTATTCAACCATTCATTAGAAATGTATTCATTATTAGTTAAAAATTTATCACCATTTATAGCTTTGTAGATATCACTTTTAAAAAATGAAATATCTTCATTATAATTCTTCCACCAAGGAAATTTCTCTTTTAGTGCTTCCTTTTTTATTACTTTTATTCTTCCACTTTCTTCTATCCCTATTATTCGATACATATATTTATCGGGATGTTCCTTACATTCCTTACTTTCACTTGTTCCAAAACATATATAGTTTTCTATTCCTTCACTTTGTTGTCCCTGAAATCGATACATTTCCCCTCTTAATTTTTCAATTTTTAACCCATTTGGTTTAGGTTGCATTTCTATTATTTTTAATCCAATACTCTTATCTAAATATAATGTACAATATACTGTTTTATTACTACTTATTGTTATACCATTATTCTCTATTTTTATGGGTATTTCTATTTTATTTCCTGAATTATCTATACATTTACTTTCCTCTTCATTTAAATAATAACCTTTTGGAAATATTGTTTCCCTATATTCTTCATAGTTATTATCTTTTTCTATATATAATGCTATTTGTTTATTATTTATTTTTTCTTCTTTTAAATTTATATTTTCTTTATTATCTTTTTTAGTAAATATAAACATACTTATTATACTTAAACATATAAAAATAACAATTATCTTTTTGTTAATAACTTGCATTACTTTTTCTCCCTTTATTTTATATTTGTTATTATATAATCCCCCCCCGGAGTCAAGAATTTAGCAAATTAGTAAAAAAAATTGTTTAAAAAGCATACCCTTTCTAAGTATGCTTATAAATTACAAAATAATATTATTTAGATTCGATTAATAATTTAATTGCGGTTTTTTGTTCCCCATTAATTGTTATATCATTAAAAGCTGGTATTACAACTAAATTATCACCCGTTGGAGCAACAAAACCTCGACATATAGCAATTGCTTTTATAGCTTGATTAAGAGACCCTGCCCCAATAGTTTGAATTTCTACTGTTCCTTTCTCACGATAAATATTGGCAATTGCTCCGGCAACTTTACTAGGATTAGATTTACTAGATACTTTTAAAATTTCCATAATTAATATTCCTTTCTTTTCTCTTTAAATATATGAATTATAAAAAAGAAAAATGTCCTAAAATACATTTTTCTTTAGAAATAGTTTTATTTTTTCTTTTCCATAATATAAGCCGCTAAAGGGTCCATTAAATCTAGTATACCATTAATTAAGAAGAAAAAGCCTAATATTAATATTTGAATATCTGGAGTACAATATAAATTAATTGTAGTTAAAATACCAGTTAAGATAAATAATATTAAGTTTACTAAATTAAGAAGCCATAACTTATTTTTATGGTCATGATAATAGTCACTTTCTTTTAATTTAGTTAAACTCATTAAAATAATCCATATAAATAAAATTAATGCTAAATTAAGAGGATGGTCTTTTATATCAATAAAGAATAAAGTTATTAAAACAACTAAAGAAGAAAGAGAAGTACTAAACCCTGAGTATTCTTTAAAATTTAAAATTAAAAAATTTTTTATTAAATGGATTATACCATATAAAGCAATAATAACAATAAATACATTTTTTACACTTATAATACTAAATATAGGTAATATCATCGTTAAAGCTCCGATTAATATTAAAACCCATGCTGTTATAAATTCAACAAGTGTTCTTCTTTCCATTTTTTAAATCACATCCTACTTAAAATTATAGTTTATTTGCGTTTATTTTTCAATTAGTTTTTATTCCCCCAAAACGTCTATCTCGACTTTTATAATATTCTAATGCTTCATCTAATTCTTGTTCTTTAAAATCCGGAAAATAAGTATCAACAAAATAAATTTCGGCATAAAAAGCTTGATATAACATAAAATTACTTAAACGATGTTCTTTTCCCGTTCTAATTAATAAATCAATTGGTGGTAAATCTTGATATAAATAATGATAAAAAGTATCACGATTTAAATCTTTTTCTAGAAGAAGCCCACTTTTTATGTCATCAGAAATTTTTAAGGAAGCATCAACTATTTCTTCTTGGCCTCCATAATTAAGACAAATATTTAAAATACATTCTTGATTATCTTTGGTTTTGGCACTTATCTCTTCCATAGCATCAATTACATCTTTACGAAGTAAATTCTTTCTACCACTAAAAACAACCTTTATTCCATCTTTACATACTTTATCTAACTTATTTTTAAAATAATTAATAAATAAGTCCATTAAGAAATCGACTTCTTCTTGACTTCTTTTAAAATTATCAGTAGAAAAAGCATAAACACTTAACACTTTTATGCCTCTTTTTTTGGCATAACGACTTAATAATTCTAATGTTTTTCCCCCTTCTTTATGTCCTTCACTTCGTTTCATTCCCTTCTCTTTTGCCCATCTACCATTACCATCCATAATAATAGCAACATGCTTTGGAATGTTTTCATTCATCATTATCACCTTCATTTCTTTCTATTATAAAATAAATTAACTTTAAAAAAAAGACTTAACGTCTTGTAACGTTTATGTCTTCGATACTTTCTGTAATTGGTATTTTATTTTTTAATTTATAATATCCTATTAACTGGCGCATTTCTTCTAATGATTTATATCTTAAAAAGGAAGCAAAGCCTAAAACATCTTCATCATTAATAAATTGATAATATTGTTTTGTTTCCCCTTCCGTAATTACCACAGGAGGATAACTTTGTTTCATTAAATTAGCATTCATAAGTAATTTAGCCATTCTTTTATTACCATCTTCAAAAGGATGAATACGCATGAGAGCAATATGAAAAGCAGCTTCTTTTTCATATACTTCTCGATATGTCCAAACATTATAATAATTATCTAACAAACTATATAATGCATAATAAATTTTTTGGGGAGCTACAGGTGTCCAATTAGCTAAATTACCCGCCGAAACATTTATTTTGCGAACGCCTTTTATCCCCGCTTCCACATTAACATAATTCGCAACTTCAATAATATCTAAGGGAGCTAATTTTCTATCTGTTTCAAGTAAATAATGAAATCCCTCTAATAAATGTTCGATAGCAACTTTTCGCTCCTCATTACTCATCCCATTTTCTAAATCCGTCGCAGCATAAACAAACCGGTCTAAAAATAAAACCATATAATCTTCTTTTAACTTTTCATCTTTTAAGAAAAATTCAAAATATTTTTTTAATGTTTCCGGTTCAATTTCCATCTTTTACCTCTATTCTTTTAATTAACTAAAAAAGATTTTAACTATTTCATTAAAATCTAATTATATTCATGAAAAATAACATATATAAACACATATCATAACGAACTTTAAAAACACCAACTTCAAAAATAGACACTAATAAATCGGCTAAACAAACAATAACGCCTTCTTTTGACTTCGGTTTTTGGTCTTTTAAAGAAGTGCATTTATCTCCTTTAATAAAAGGAAAACATTTTTTAACTAAAGCATAGTGAAACATATGGGTTTTTATATCATCAGCAACATTTTCATCAATTTCAAAATATTTTTGCGCATTCTTAACACTCATTTGGGGATGATTTAAATAATTAATTGCTTCTTTACTACCTGTTTTTCCATAGAAAAAATCATGTAATAACCCCGCTTTTACAACTTCTTCTTTATTTCCTCTAAATATTTTGGCTAAAACTAAACTAACCCGACCAACCCTTTTACAATGGTCATATCGTGTACTACCATGATGGGTATCTTTCTTTAATTCCTGAAAATATTCACTTTCTAATATATCTTTAGCCATCTCTTTATATTCTTTATTTATATTCATTAAAAATTCCTCATTTTAATCGCTTTTAAATGCGACTTAGTAATTATAACATATTTTTTCATAAAATGCAAAAAACAACCCCTATTTTACTTTCCTATTACATTATATGGTAAAAATTAAAATATAATATATTAAATAAATAGTTACCATAATTAATCCCTCTAATCTTGATATTTGCCTATTAGTTTTTGCAATTACATACAAAATAAGGGAAGATAAAACAAGCATAATAATATCGATAATTTGAAAACTAGCCGGAGTTAATCCACCATAAATGGCAATGGGAACACATAAAACCATACATATATTAAAAATATTACCCCCAATTATATTACCAATAAGGATTTCTTGTTCTTTTTTTAAAGAAGAGACAATAGTTGTAACTAATTCCGGAAGACTTGTTCCAAAGGCAACAATAGTAAGAGAAATAATTCTTTCTGATAAGCCCATCCATTTAGCAATAAATTTTGCACTTTCAACAACTAGTTCACTGCCAATGATTACACATAATAATCCCACTAAAACTAAATATATTGTCGTACTATTTTTATATTTTGATACTGGTTCATCTTCATCTATTTTATTTCTCGAAATTGAAAAGATATAATATAAAAAAATAGCAAAGAAAATAATAACGGCTAAAGCATCACTTCTTGTTATACTATTTATACCTATATGGTTTATTTCATTATCTAAAAATAAAACAGCTAGTAAAGTCGATATTAAAACACAAAGAGGTAATTCTTTCCTAATCGTATTATGTTTGACAACAATGGGATGAATAACGGCTCCAATACCTAAAACTAATAAAACATTAGTAATATTACTACCTATAACATTACCTAAAACAATGTCCGCACTACCTCTACTTAAGGCTTGAAATGATATAGCTAATTCCGGGGCACTAGTTCCAAATGCAACAATAGTAAGACCAATAAGTATTTTAGAAACTTGAAAATTTTTAGCTAAAGAAGATGCACCTTCAACAAAAATATCGGCTCCCTTAATTAAAAAAATAAACCCTAATATCAAAAATAATATCTGCCATACCATAATAATCAATCCTTGATTATAATATAACAAATTTTAACTATAATTGTAAACTACTATTTTTTCTTAAGTCTAATAATTTGTTTACTCTCTTTAAGATTTAATACCATATCACTATCAATATTAATATTATCCATATTTATTATATAATTAAAATTATTAATTAATTTTTTTAAATATAAAGTTAAATAATTATAATTGATTTCTAAAGCAAATAATTTTTTTATATTTTTATATTCTTTAACATTTTGAAGAGCAATTTGGTCTTTTACAGAATCATACTTAAGCACTTGTTTTTCTTTACTTATTGTTAAATCTAACGGAGTAATTATTAAATAAAAAGGTTTTATTTCATAATTACCAACGTTTAAAAATAAATCACTTTGAACTATTTTATTAACATTACGATTAAATTCTTCCATATTGCTTAAATAAATACTAATTAAATAATTACCAAAAGGAATTAAATAACCATTTTCTATTTTGTGAAGTTTAATTGTTTCTTTTGCACTTTTTTCTTTATTTAGATATTTTAATATATTTCTTACATGCCATTTATTTTCTAAAACATTACAATAAATTTCATAATTATCAATATTACCTTTAATTGTATAATAAAAATCTTTTATACTATGTTCTTTACAAGTAGTAAGCATTTTTAACATATTTAAATAATATTTTTGTTTTTTATATTCTTCTCTTAAACTAAATATTAACTCTTTTATTGTAACCTTTTTATCTTTCATAAATACCCTCTATTATAAATTATATTATAACTTATCTTTTTAAGCAAAAAAATCTTTTTTTTGCTATAATATTATTGTACGGAGGCTTTTTATATGAAAAAATTATTATTATTACTTATTTTAATAGGCATTGGGTTATTTAGTTATCGGTATTTAAAAGATAATGAAAAAGAAGTTACTATTCCTACTTATAATGTATCTGGAACTATTTTAAGTTATGATGATAATTATGTTAATTTAACTAATGAAGATGGTAATTTTAAAGTTAAAAAGAATAATATTAAGGAAAATATTGGCACCGAAATTATGTTAACTTGTAAAGGAATAAAAGAAGAAGAACAAAAATGTGAAGTAACAGAATATAAAGTATTAAAAGAAAATGAAGATTTATTTAGTGATTATTATGATGAAGCCCAAGAAATGCTTAAAAAAATGACTTTAGATGAAAAAATTGGGCAACTTTTATTAGTAAGATATTATGATAATATGAATGACATCATAATTGATTATCATATAGGTGGGGTTATTTATTTTGAAAAAGATTTTAAAAATAAAACTAAAGAAGCTGTTATAGAGATGATAAAAGGAAATCAAGAAGCTAGCGCTATTCCTCTTCTTACTGCCATTGATGAAGAAGGGGGTAAAGTATCAAGACTTAGTAGTAATAAAAATATTGTTAGTACACCTTTTTTATCTCCTCAAGATTTATATAAAAAGAATGGGTTTACCGCAATTGAAGAAGATGTTAAAAATAAAAGTGCTGTTTTAAATGAGTTAGGGCTAAATTTAAATTTAGCTCCGGTTGTTGATGTTTCAACTAACCCTAAAGATTATATCTATAATCGTACTTTAGGGCTTGATACCAATAGCACTATGATTTATGCTGAAACAGTTATAAAAGCTAGTAAAGATACTAATGTATCTTATACCCTTAAACATTTTCCGGGTTATGGTAATAATTTAGATACTCATGTTTCTTCATCTATTAGTAATAAAAGTTTAGAAGATATTATGACTTATGATTTACCTCCTTTTAAAAGTGGTATTGAAGCTGGGGCGGAAGCTGTAATGGTTAGTCATAATATCATTACTAGTATCGATAAAGATAATCCTTCTTCTCTTTCTAAAAATATTCATGACTTACTTAAAAATAATTTAAATTTTACCGGTATTACTATTACCGATGATTTAAGTATGGGAGCTTTAAAAAATATTGGTAATGTTGATGTTAAATCTCTTCTTGCTGGTAATGATATTTTAATAACCTCTGATTATAAAACAAGTTTTAATAATATTAAACTAGGTGTAGAAAATAATATTATTACTGAAGATAATATTAATGACATTGTAATGAAAATATTAGCTTGGAAATATTATAAAAAATTATTATAAATTCTAAAAATAATTAGTTTGCATATCATTTATTAGGTGATACATATGCAAACTAATTTTTTAAAAAATCTTTTTTATTTAGCTCTTCCATTGTTTTTAGGTTCCATAATAGGTTTAATTATTTCAGGTAGTATAGATTATCCTTTCTTAAAACAACCTCCTTTATCTCCTCCAAGTTATCTTTTTCCTATTATGTGGTCAATTATTTATATTCTTCTTGGTATTTCCTTTTATCTTTATCAAAATAAAGGAATTCCAAATAAAACATTAGATAAAGTATATTATTATTCATTAGCTATTAATCTTTTATGGTCTATATTCTTCTTTATTTTAAAATGGCGTTTATTTACGGTTATATGGACTATTCTTTTATTAGGTTCTGTAATCTATCTTCTTTATTTATATTTTAAATATTATAAACCATCTTTTTATTTAAATCTTCTTTACCTATTATGGGTTATATTTGCAACATATTTAACAATAGGTATTGCTATATTAAACTAAAAAAATTCCTTTCAATAGGAATTTTTTTTAACGATTATCATCATTCATATTAAATAAAATTAGTAACCGAACTATTTCTAAAATCGATGTTAAAACTGAAGCTACATAAGTTAGAGCCGCAGACAATAGCATTTTCCGAACTCCTTCTTTTTCATCTTGGGAACACAATTTTAATTTTTCTAATTCTTTTTTTCCTCTTTTACTAGCGTCAAATTCAACAGGTAAAGTAACAAGTTGAAATAATAAAGAAAGACTAATAAGACCAATTCCAAAAAGGAAAATTCGAAAATAAGAAGTAAATAAGCCTATCATAATAACTATCCAAGAAAAAGAAGAAACTAGATTTACTACTGGTACTAAAAAACTTCTTATTTTCATAAAAGTATATCCTTCTTTATCTTGAATAGCATGCCCACATTCATGAGCAGCGACAGCTAAAGAAGCAATAGTCTCCCCATGAAAAATATCCTTACTTAGTTTGATTACTTTTCTTGTTGGGTCATAATGGTCAGTTAATTCTCCACTTGTTTCTACGACATATATATCTTCTAAACCATTTGCATCTAAAATTTTCCTAGCTACTTCAAAACCGGATATTTTTTTCTTATTATCTTCTTTTTTATATTTACCATAAGAAAGACTAATATTGATTTGTGCAACAATTGGTATTAAAACAATAACGACATAAAGTAAAATATTTAATAAACTAGCATCCATTCTACATCACCTCAAAAATTGTGCCATCCTTTGTATCTTTTAATATTATACCCATTTCTTTTAATTCATCTCTAATTTTATCAGAGGTAGCATAATCTTTATTCTTTTTAGCTTCATTTCTTTCAGCTATTTTTTCTTTAATTAATTCTTCATCTATTTCTTTTTTATTTTCTTTTAATAAATCTAAACTTAAAACCGTATCAAAATTAGCAATTAAATTTCTTTTAGTTATATCATTGCAATCACTTTTTAAAACGTCATATATAATAGACAAAGCATTTGCAGTATTTAAATCATTTTCTAAACAAGCTTGAAATTTTTCTTTATACATTACCATTTTATCTTCTTCAATATTACCTTCATTTTTAAGTTTAGCAATACTTTTTTTTAATTTTTTATAAGCCGTTTCGGCTCCATCTAAAGAATGATAAGAAAATGTTAATTGTTTACGATAATGACTTTGTAAACATAGAAAACGATAACTTAAAGGATTATATCCTTTATCAATAAGGGTTGAAACTGTTAAAGTCTCGCCCTTACTTTTACTCATTTTGCCACTTTCATCATTTAAATGTTCACCATGCACCCAATAATGGCACCAAGAATGACCAAGATAACTCTCTGACTGAGCTATTTCATTCGTATGATGAGGAAAAATATTATCAACACCACCACAGTGAATATCTAAATATTCTCCTAAATATTTAATACTTATTCCCGAACATTCAATATGCCATCCCGGATAACCTTCTCCAAAAGGACTATCCCACTTTAATTCTTGACTATCAAATTTACTTTTGGTAAACCATAAAACAAAATCGGCTTTATTCTTTTTATTTCCATCTACTTCTACGGTATCTCTTACTCCACCAATTAAATCATCAGCTTCTTGATTAGTTAACGTATAATAATTCTTTAATTTTGAAGTATCAAAATAAATATTACCCCCGCTTTTATAAGCATAACCAAGAGCTAATAATTTTTGAATTATTTTAATGTATTCATCGATATTTTCTGTTGCGGGACTAATAATGGCTGGTTTTTTGATATTTAATAATTCAAAATCTTTAAAAAAAGCATCAGTATAAAATTTAGCAATTTCTAAAACACTTTTATGTTGTTCTTTAGCACTTTTTACCATTTTATCATCACCAAAATCGGCATCACTAGATAAATGACCAACATCGGTTATATTCATGCATCTTTTGACCTTAAAACCTACGTAATTTAAACTTTTTTCTAAAACATCTTCCATAATATAAGTTCTTAAATTACCGATGTGCGCATAATGATAAACAGTAGGCCCACAAGTATACATCGTTACTTCGTCTTTATGCCATGGTGTAAATAATTCTCTTTTTCTACTTAATGTATTATATAAATACATAAAATCTCCTTTCTTAATTACTTAATCTTTTTAAAACTTTTTCTCTTCCTAATAAATAAATTTCATCCGGAAGTTCAGGACCATGCTCAACACCACTTATTTTAATTCTAATTGGCATGTATAATAATTTTCCTTTAACTCCTGTTTTTTCTTTAACAATTTCAATAACTTCCGTAATTTTTGCAGGATGCCAGTCTTCTAATTTGGCTAATTCTTCATAATAAGTTTTAATAACTAAGTCAATATTTTCATCACTTTTCATAAATTCTTGTAATTCACTACTAATATTTATTTCTTCATTAAAGAAAATATTAACAAGTTCATTAATTTCTTTACCATAACTTAAATGATTTTTATAAATTAAAAGTAATTTATTGACCCATTCTTCACTTTTATTACTAACATCAAGAGTTAAAAAAGGTCTTACAAACTTAATATAATCTTCATCATTCATCTCTTTAATATATTTTTGATTAAACCATTTTAACTTTTTAACATCATAACTACTTGAAGATTTACTAATTCTTTTTTCATCAAAAGCAGAAGCAAGTTCATCCATTGTAAATATTTCTTTATTATCACTTGGACTCCATCCTAATAAAACTAAATAGTTAACTATAGCACTTGGTAAATACCCATCTTCATATAAATCCATGAAAGAAGCATCACCATTTCGTTTGGAAAGTTTATTACCATCTTCACCTAAAACCATGGCAACATGAATATAAGTTGGTTTTTCCCAACCAAATGCATCATATAAAAGATTATATTTAGCGGTTTGGTCAAGATATTCTTTACCTCTTATAACATGCGTAATAGCCATTAAATGGTCATCTATTACGTTAGCAAAATTGTAAGTTGGAAAACCATCACTCTTTAAAAGAATTTGGTCATCTAAAATACTATTATCTATTTTAATTTTCCCATAGACAACGTCTTCAACAATTGTTGTTCCCGTTTTAGGCATTTTTTGTCTAATAACATATGGAACACCATTTCTTAAGTTTTCTTCAATTTTTTCTTTACTTAATCTAGAACATCTTCCATCATATAAAAAAGGTTTCTTTCTTGCATTAGCTTTTTCCCGCATACTATTTAATTCTTCTTCTGTACAAAAACAATAATAAGCTTCATTTTTTTCTACTAATTCTAAAGCATATTTTTTATAGATTTCTTTTCTTTCACTTTGAATATAAGGGCCATAACTTCCTTCATTTAATGGTCCTTCATCGATTTTAAAACCACATAAATTTAATGTTTTATAAATGAAATCAATGGCTCCCTCTACTTTTCTATTTTGGTCCGTATCTTCAATTCTTAAAATAAAATCACCATCATATTTTTTAGCTACAAGATATTCAAATATAGCCGTTCTTAAATTACCTATATGCATAAATCCAGTTGGGGATGGAGCAAATCTTGTTCTTACTTTCATAAATCCACTTCCTTACCCAATATTCTACCATATAATTTCATTTTTTTCATTAAAATACCTTTATTTTAAGTTACTATTTTATTTTTAAACGCCATGGATTATCTTTTGTACCATTCCCACTTTTTATTTCACTTGTAGATATTAAATTAAAAGTAGGACGAACTCCCCAATAATTTGTTACTTTATTTGGATGGATATCACCATAACCACTTATATGATAAACCCAATCATTATGGCCAGATTCGCGAGTCAATGTATATTCCCACATACCATTATATAACCAATTTTGAGTGCGATTGTCTTTTGATTCATAAATACCATCATTTAATTTATCCTTCCAATTAGAATGAAGTGTTGCATATCCATATTCTGTAACATATATTAAACCAATTTTATTTCTTTGATATAATAATTCATCAGTACAATCTACTAATGTTTTACTATTTTCTGTACAATATTTACCAGACGTTTTCGTTAATTTATTTTTACCTAGCTCAGCTTCATAAGCTGCCTTCATATCGGTATTTGTTATTACTTTACTAGTATTATTACCACCTATATACCAATTTGTATCATCTATTTGGTTTAGATATGAAGCTAAACTATTTAAATATTTACCTGTTTCTTTGTTTAAAGCTTTATTTAATAAACTAGCTTGCCAATTATTGTAATCTATCGAAGTTGTTCCGCTCCATAAAAATGCCGTGATTTTTGTAGATACTTCAACTCTTGGAATGTAATCGTTATGTACTGTTTCTTTAGCAACTGTAGAAATTTCTAAACCATCGGTATCTATTTCTTCTTGAGTTAAATATTCACTTTTAATTAATTTCATTTGATAATCTGTGGCATTTTCATTAATAGGAAATAAACCAATTATACGATACATTTTGCTTTTATCACAACTTCCTTCTATTTCAGTACCATCTAAACAAATAAAATTATCGGGATTATTGCCACTAAAACGATAACTATTATCGCCTGCTTCATACTCATGATTAGTATATGTTCCTAAACCATCATGATATATTAAATATCCATCTCCAATACTTGTCATATCACCTTTATATAAATTTAATATTGGGTGTAATGCTTTATCAAAATATAAATAACAATTAACACTTTCAGAAGTATCTACTATTACTCTATTATTTTCATAACTTAAAATATTATCTAAAATGTTACCATCAATGCTTATACATTGAGATTTTTCTTTATTAAATACATACCCTTGCGTGGGAAAAATATCACTTTGTTGTTCAACATAACTATAAGTTCCATCAGCCTTTTTTTCTTCTGTATAAATAGCTAACATATTATTATTTTGATAATTTAAATCTAATTTTACTTCTTCTAATTTTATATCTTTTTTAGGCATGCAATAAATTAAACATATTATAAATACACTTAAACATATAAAAATAACAATTATTCTTTTGTTAATAACTTGCATTACTTTTTCTCCCTTTATTTTATATTTGT
>CANQIY010000026.1 GCA_947624125.1 uncultured Bacilli bacterium
AAAAGGAGATGATATTAATGATTAACGTAAGAAAAAGGGGAAAGGTTTATCAATTTCAATTTGAAATTGCCAAAATATTTGAAAAGATAAATGATGATGTATCTATAGAATGGGATAATATTAAAAAAGATATAAAATAAATATTCGCACATTTTATAAAAAAGAAAACTATGTTATAATTATACCAGTGAACGAATGTGGTCAATGTCCACAAATAGTCCACAGTAGATAAATACTATAAGTACAGATAATACTATAAATACGATAAATACAGATGATACCTAATACCAGAATACAATAAATACAAGTAATACCATAAGTACAAATAATACTGATAATATAGGAAAATCAAGTTCATACGGAAGTGGTAAGAAATACAAGAACTGTTGTGGAAAGTAGTATGTTTTATAAGGGTTTGCAAGTACTAAAAATATGTTTGAATGGATAAAAAATGCTCAACAGCTATAATAAGTGCTTACGAGTTTATGAACAATTCTAAAGCATCTTGTAAAAAATGGGAAAAAAATTAGAAACATGTATAAAGGGGGATTAAAATGAAATCAGAGCTATTAACAACTGAAATTGTTGTAAAAGAAAATAAAATTGGCATAATGCGAATTGGTAAGGTAAATTATATTTCTCTTACTGATTTAGCAAAATATGCCAACCCAGAAGACCCATCCGGAGTAATAAGAAATTGGATGTCTAATAAAAATTCTTTTGATTATTATAATTTATGGGAAGAAATTAACAATGAAAATTTTAATTCCGTGGAATCCCACAGAATTAAAACTGATGAAGTTCCATATAATAGATTTACAATGACTCCAAACAGATGGAAGAAAAACTTTAATGCAATTGGCATTATTCCAAGCAGTGGAAAATACAGTAAAGGTACCTTTGCTCATCCGGATATTGCTTTTGAATTTGCAAGTTGGTTATCGCCAGAATTTAAATTATATTTAATAACGGAATTTGAAAGATTAAAAACAAATGAAGCTTATCAGGATAAAATTGAATGGAATGCTACAAGACTTTTAGCAAAAGTAAATTATGCGATTCATACAGATGCCATTGAAAAGTGTATAGTTCCAACGTTATCTGAAGAACAAAAGCAATTCGTGTATGCTGAAGAAGCTGATGTATTAAACGTAGCGTTATTTGGAATGACAGCCAAAGAATGGAAAGATAATAACCCTGAATTAGCATTAAAAGGTAATATAAGAGATTATGCTGATTTATTACATTTAGTAATACTCAATAATTTACAAAATACTAATGCTTTATTAATAGAAGAAAAAGTACCTCAAAGAGAAAGACTTATTAGATTAAATAATTCAGCCAAAAGGCAAATGAAGTACTAAAAGATAATAAAAGTCTTAAAGACTTAGAGCTATTGCAAAAACAAGTTAATGAAAATAAATTGCTTGAACAATAAAAAAATATATAATTAAAATTAGTATAATTATATTTAAAAAAGTTCGCGTAATTTACAATTTATATAATGAGGTATGTTTATGAAAAAAGAAAAAAATTTTAATTTAAAGGGAATTACAAAAAATGTAGTAACAGTTTCTAAACAAAAATATGATGAAGCTAAAGAATTTACAAGTAATGTTGCTGTTCCTAAAATAAAAGAAACAGCTTTATTAACTAAGGAGACGGTTTCAAATGCCGTTTCTAATGTCTCAACCAAAGTAAAAACCACTATTACTGAAGAACAAATTCAAGAAATATTAAATACATTATATATTAAATCAGTAGATGGAATTCCAAAAGTAAGTTTACCAGTAGATGATTTAGTTAAAGATTATTTAGCAAAAAATGATAATGTTGAAAAAGCTGTTAAATCTTTAATAAATAATTCGACGATAAAATGTGGAACTTCAGGATTTCTTACTTCCTTTGGAGGGTTTGCCTCAATGATAGCAACATTACCTGCTAATATGACAAGCGTCATATATGTTCAATTAAGAATGTGTTGTGCAATTGCCAAAATGGGAGGATATGATATACATTCTGACCAAGTTCAAACATTAATATATGCCTGTTTAACTGGCTCAACAGCTACAGAAATATTAAAAAGCTCCGGAATAAAGTTTGCTAATAAATTTGGTGTAGCAATGGTTGATAAAATACCGGGAAAGGCACTAACGGCAATTAACCGAAAAGTAGGTTTTAGATTTATGACAAAATTTGGCGAAACTGGCATTATTAATTTAGGAAAAGTAGTTCCCGTAGTAGGAGGATTTGTTGGTGGAGGAATAGATGTAGCTAGTACAAGAATAATTGGTAAAAATGCTTATAAAATATTTGTTAAAGGAGAAATGCCAACAAAAGAAGAGGAAGAAAATGAGATTATTAAAGAAATTGAATATGAAGAATTTGATGATATAGATACAAAAACATTAAATAAAGCTATTGCCGAAGATGTAAAAATTTCGAAGAATTAAAAAATTACAATTGATTAAGTAAAACAGAATGAAACCATAATTAAAGGAGTTTTAATGGATATAAATTATATAAAAGATAAAGTAAATAACTATGAATTTTGTGATATAGAAGAAATCGAAGATATTATAAAATTTATAATTGACCAAACAAAAGAAAAATTAAATATTAATTTTGAATGGGAAATAGTTTATGATGAAGGTGGCAGAGTAAAATTTGAGCGTTCTTCCCAAGGCTATTTGCAATTAGAAATAGGAGAATGGGCGTTAGCTGAGATAAAAAATAATAAAGAATTAGGTATTGAAGTTTCAAAGGAAGATGAAAGAAAAGAATTTATTGAATTAATATTACAAACATTTCATGAGCTTAGACATATAGAACAATTTTATAATATGCAAGATTGTCCTATTGAAAATGAAGATACATTAAAAATGACGAGAGAAAGTATAATAAATGAGTTTTTTACAGGATTTATAAATCGTTTTAATTATGAAGAGTCTTGTTTAGAAATAGATGCCATGAAAACATCTCTTATAAAAACTTCTCACTTTTTGCAAATGATGAATGCTAATATAACTCCGGATGAAGTTTTTAAAGTAATGAAAGAAAAAGAATTACAATATTTAGATTATAATTTAGCTCAGTTTGGTAATTCTTATGAATCAGCTATATCCTATTTTGAGCGTATTTATGGGAAATTTACTACTATTAAAGGAATACCGGAAATAATTCAAAGTTTATCTAAGGAAGATAAAGAATTACTTTATAGAGAATGCCAAGATTTAATTAATGAATATAACATTGAATTAAATGTAGAAAAAAAATTAGAAATCTTAAAAGAAATATCTTTACGATTAAGGCCAAATTTAAAAGAAAAATATCCTCTAGGAGTTATTCAAGATAGGACAAAATAAGAAAAATATGGTATACTTATTAAGTAATACATTTGACACATGTAGTGCTAAGCACATAAATCTGATTACAGAGATGTATTTAGAATAATGTGATAGTGCTATATGTGTTTTTTTGTTATGAAAAAAGAGGAGGTGAATTCATGCCAACAACAAGAAAGGAAAAAGCTCTTTTTGCATTAATTACGGTAATTATTACTGTACATGCTTATGTTTTTTATAGTTTGTATGTTATAAATGGCGAAACACTTATGAATTTAACCGGTGCTAGTAGTGTTATAAAAGCCATTAATACTCTTGGTGGCGTTTATATATTTGGGCGGTATCTACCTACCTATCTGGGCCGTCATTGTAGTTGAATTTTGTTTTGCCTATTTAGCTGAAATGGTAATTGGCCAACCTTTTTCTTTTAAAATGGCTTGTAAAAATTTCGATATTAAAAAAACTGAACCAGTTCAATTTGAAACAGCTATCATATGTGCAACAGTTGGAATAATGGTACCAGTAATGAGTTTTATTGCAGCGTGGCTTTATTATCCATATTATATGGGATTTAATATATTTACTTTATTAGCTAATTATTTAAAACTTATTTGTTTTAATTTTCCATTTGCTTATTTTTCTCAATTGTTTTTTATTCAACCATTAGTAAGACAATTATTTAAAATGATATGGAAAGAAAATAAAGAAAAAGCGTAAGTTACAAAAATACTTGCGTTTTTTTATAAATTTAATTGTGTATTAACCCAAATAAGTCTATAATATAGGTAACGAAGTAGTTTCGATAAGGAGAGAAAAAATAAACTTATAAATAAATTGTTATTTTTATTGATACAAAATATTTAATAGATTTATATCTTCATAATGAACATGTTTTAAATGATTTAGTTAAGAAAATAGTGAAACATTAAGATAGAAGTTAGAGGTATTAGATGAAAGAAGAAGTATTAAAAAAGATTAAAGATAATTATACAACTTTTAAAAATTTTCAACAAAATAATTATCAAGAATTAGAGGAGTTAGAAAATGAACCACTAATAAAAAGATATATTTATTTAATGAATTTAAAACAATTAATTAATAATCATGGCAAAAATGAAAAAAGCATAGATTATATTAAGACTATTGTGAATGATTATGGAAATGGATTTTTAGACAAGACGAATAATATTTGGTTTTGGTTTTTAGAGCTCGGTGCTAAAAATTATGAAGAAAAATTTAGAGAACAATTAGATATTTTAGATAAAGATAGTATTATTGAAGTTTATTTAGATTTAGAAAATGCTAAACGTAAAAAAATTATTATAAGAGAAGACCAAGATAGTTTTGAACAAAATAATAAAGTAATAAGGGGAAAAAGAAATATTTATGATGGGGAAAAACGTTATGATGATGTACGTTCTGAATTTTTTTCTTTATGTTTAAATTATAATCAAGAATTTGCCATTCAAACTATTTTAAAAGAAGAAGAAAATAGAGCTTTAGAAGTTATAAAAGAGAAGGAAAAAGATTTAGCTCAATTAGAAGAATTATTCCATTTAGAGGCTATTTCTGAAGAATGGTATACACATAGTAAAGGGCGAATATTAAGAAGAAGATAAAATATTATTTACTATTAAAAATAATTTTGATATAATTGTTTTATTAAATAATTGAAAGGACATTCAAAATTTTATATGATAGACAAACAGAACAGAAAGAATACTGATAAATTACCCGTCTTTCTCCTTCATGGAGAAAATATTATTCAATTAAGTGATAGTAGGGATGCTGATAAAATAACCGATTGTTATAATATTCAAGGTTGTGGACGTGGCATTCGGGGTTTAGTAATAAATGCGAAAAGAAATGGAAAAATTATTACTACTAATTACATGAAAAATTTTTCTTCCGTTGCGGAATTTATTGTTGACCATGAGTATGATTTCATTATTTTAAGTAATATTCATTTAGTTAATGTGCAAATGTTACTTAGATTAGTGGAAAGTTGCCGTTTTTCAAGAGACATAATGGAACAAAAGAGTCAAAAAAGAGCTTAAGTATACTATGCGTAAAATTTTATTTACGAATAGTATTTTTTTAAATAAGCGTTAAAATAATTAGAGAATAATTGGTTATAATTTTAATAAAGAAGGGGTATATAAATGAAGAAATGGCAAGTGGTAACAATTGTTATCTTAGTCATAATTATTGGTTTTAGTCTAAATTCCAAATCTTTAAGTAATCAAATAGTTAGTCAAAATAATAATTTAAATACTTTTTATAATAATAATTATGCCTGTAATTATATTGAAAAAATATATAATGATGAAAACTATAATTATTTTTTGCCATGTGTTAAAAGTGATAATATTATAATAAAATTCATTAATGGAGATGAATATATATTGAAAGATATCTTAACTAATAATTTATTAAATATTGATGAACTTAGTAAGACAGGTCTTTATATTCAAAAAGAAGAAATAATTAGTGAAGATAACCAAAATGAAGAAGAAAATAATAATAATAAAGAAGAAATAGTTTTACTTAAGGAAGAAGAAATATTAAAGTATAATGAAGAAATCAAAAAAAGAGCTAGTATGGTTTATGATTTAGATAGTATAGAGATGAGTAAAGAAGAAAAATTAGTTTATATAAATAGTTATAAATTACCAACCTTACCTAAATATGATGGTAATAAAGAATGGAATAAAACAAATACGGAAGAAATTTTAAATAATCGAAATATTAATAATGTTATAGATAATAATATTCAAAGAGGTATTATTGTTAAAAGAGCTAATTTAAGAAGTTTTCCTACAGATAGTCATTTTTATGATGAAAAAAATATAAAAAATTATGACCGTTTACAAGAAAGTGAACTTCATGTTAATACTCCCGTTGTTATTATTCATACTAGTACAGATAATTTATGGCATTTTGTAATAAGTCCTTTTTATGCTGGGTGGGTTAAAAAGAGTGAAATTGCTTATGCTACAAAAGAAGATTATGAATATTTAACTTCTAATCCTAATTTTGGGATTATTACTGAGCCCTTATTAAAAGTTGGTGATACTTATTTAGATATGAGTGTTAAATTACCTCTAAAGAGGACTGAGGCTTCTGAATATGTTTTTAGTTATCCGGAAAAAAATGAAGAAGGTTTATTAATAATTAAGGAACTTAAACTTCCAAAAAGCCAAGTACATATTGGTTATGTACCTTATACAAAAGAGAATATTTTAAAACTTGCTTCTAAATATTTAGGGATGAATTATAGTTGGGGTGGCATGGATTATGGTGTTGACTGCTCTAGTTTTGTGGGTAATATTTATCGAACATTCGGTTTTACTTTTCCAAGAAATACTAGAAGTCAAAATAAAAGTGTTGGGAAAATAATTGATTTAAGTACAAAAAGTTTAGATGAAAAATTAAACCTTATTAAAGGAAGTGAACCAAGTCTTCTTTTTCAAAATGAACATGTTATGTTATATATTGGGATGGAAAATAATAAGCATTATATTATTCATGCATCCGGTAGTGAAATGAAGGTTGTTAAAACTGAATTAAATAAAAATACTAGTTATTTAAAAAACATTAATCGGCTTGTTTTAGTAGGAAAGTAGACTACTATTTAAATTTAGTGAATTTTATCCTAATTTATTATATAATAGTATTAGAAATGAGGTTTTTTATGAAACACAATGTTTTAAGATATCTTTTAATACTAGGATGGGATTTATTATTATATTATTTTATGTTACCACCTCTTAATCTAACAAGTCCTCTATTTTGGACTTATCTCTTTATGGTTATCATTACGGATTATATTATAACTATTTTTGATGATGTAACTTATTCTATAACTCATAAAAGACTTGTAATACCAAAAAAGTATGTTCCAGTTCCTATTATTTTAAGTAGTCTTTTAGTATTAATATTTGTCATTAATTTTATTTTATCTCCTTTATTTCAAGCAAAAAGTTATAGTGAAAGAATTAAGGTATCGGAAACTCATGATTTTGCCACAGATGTAGAGGAAGTTGATTTTAACAAAACACCTTTAATTGATAAGGATAGTAGTCAAAAATTAGGTGACCGGAAAATGGGTGAATTTACTGAATGGGTAAGTCAATTTTATGTGAGTGATATTTATACGCAAATTAATTATAATAATGAAATAGTGCGAGTAACACCTTTAGAATATGCTGGTTTAATTAAATATTTTACAAACAGAAGTGATGGGGTAAAAGGATATATTATGGTTAATTCTGTTAATGGCGAAGCTTCATTAAAAACATTAGATAAAGGAATGAAATATTTACCAAGTGCCCACTTTTTTGAAAATTTATATCGGTATCTACGATTAAGTTATCCTACAAAAATATTTGATGAAGCTTCTTTTGAAATCGATAATGATGGTAACCCTTATTGGATAATTCCAACCATTAAATATTATGGTATTGGGTTGAAAAAAGAAATTAATGGGGCAATTATTTTAGACCCGATTACGGGTGAAAGTACATTTTATGATGTTGAAGATATTCCCACTTGGGTTGACCATGTTTACAGTGCCGATTTAATAATTGAACAAATTGATAACTGGGGTGAATATCGCAATGGTTTTTGGAATTCCCTATTTGGTCAAAAGAATGTGATTAATACAACGGAAGGATATAATTATCTTGTTATGGATGATGATGTTTATCTATACACGGGTATTACTTCTGTAGCTAGTGATGAATCCAATTTAGGTTTTGTTTTAGTCAATATGCGAACTAAAGAAACTAATTATTACACATCTCCGGGTGCGGAAGAATTTAGTGCAATGGCTTCCGCCGAAGGTTTAGTTCAAGATAAAGAATATGAAGCATCATTCCCACTTTTAATAAATTTAAATGGTAAAGCAACTTATCTTCTTAGCTTAAAAGATGATGCAGGTTTAGTTAAAATGTATTCATTTATCGATGTTAAAGATTATCAAAAAGTAATAGTTAGTGATGCCTCTCTTGGTATTATCGCAGCTCGGGATAAATATTTAAATGAATTTAAAGATAATAATGTGGAAAATAAGCAAAATAAAATTATAACAATAAAAGAAATTAAAAGTGCTGTTTTAGATGGTACGACAACTTATTATATTACGGATATAGATAATAACTATTATTATGTAAGTATAAATAAAGCTAAATATTTATTACCTTTCTTAAAAGAGGGAGATGTTGTCAATATTGATTATTACATGGGAGAAGTTAGCGAAATTGAAAAGATAGAAAGAAATGGTAATTAATGAATATAGAAGAATTAGAAAATGATTTAAAAAGTATTGGGAGGTCTCTTTGACATTCCCAATTTAAAAAAAGAAAGAGAAGAAAAAGAAAAGTTAATTAAAGAAGAAACGTTTTGGCAAGACTATAATAAAGCTAATATTATTAATAAAGAATTTTTAAAATTAAAAAAGGTTATTGATAATTATGAAGAGGTTGAAAATAACATCGAAATGCTTAAACTTTTGCAAAATGAATTAACGGAAGAAGAAGTAAAAAAAGAACTATTAAATGTGCAAATGAAAATAAAAGAATTAGAAACAACTGTGCATTTAAAGGGTGAATATGATGAATTAAATTGTTATTTAGAAATTCATCCGGGAGCAGGAGGAACAGAGTCATGTGACTGGGCTTTAATGCTTCTTAGAATGTATCAAAGATTTTGTGAAAAAAATAATTATGCTTATGAAATGATTTATGAAACACCCGGTGAAGTGGCAGGGATTAAATCAGTTTTAATGTTAATTAAATATCCAAATGCTTATGGTTATCTAAAAAATGAAAGTGGAGTTCATCGTTTAGTAAGAATATCACCATTTGATGCTTCGAAAAGACGACATACCTCATTTGCATCGGTAACTGTTACTCCGGAATTTAATGATTTTCCTAATATTGAAATTAAAGAAAGTGATTTAAAAATCGATGTATATCATTCAAGTGGAGCTGGTGGACAGTCCGTTAATACTTCAAATTCTGCAGTAAGAATTACCCATTTACCTTCAAAAATTGTAGTTACTTGTCAAAATGAAAGAAGTCAATTAAAAAATAAAGAAAGAGCTTTAAAAATATTAAAAAATAAATTATATGAACAACAATTAAATGAGAACCAATTGAAAGTGGAAGCATTAAAAGGTCAAACAACGAATATTGATTTTGGCAGTCAAATAAGAAGTTATGTTTTAGAGCCTTATAAACTTGTTAAAGATACAAGAAGTAATTATGAAAATAGTGAACCGGATAAGATTTTAAATGGGGAAATTAAAGAAATGTTAGAGTATAATTTAAAAAATATTAAAAAATAACGATTTTTTGTGATATTATCGTGAAATTTCTTGCTAAATTACTCTTTCTTGTATAAAATAAGCAGTGTGATTTTATGAATGAAGTAGAAATTTTTTTAAAAAAATTATTGAAAAAAAATTCGACAGTTGTCCTAGCTATATCGGGAGGACCAGATTCCGTATGTCTTTTTGAAATTTTAAAAAAATTAGCTCCTTCTTATTCATTAAAATTAATATGTGCCCACGTTAATCACAATGTGCGAAAAGAAAGTGACGAAGAAGCTTTGTTTGTCAAAAACATGTGTGAACAAAATAATATTATATATGAGTATTATAAAATAGAAGATTATAAAAATAATAAGTTTACGGAAGAAGAAGCAAGAAAAAAAAGATATTCATTTTTCGAAAGTATTGTAAAAAAATATAATGCTAAATATTTAATGACGGCGCACCATGGTAATGACTTAGAAGAAACAATTTTGATGCGTATTGTAAGGGGAAGTACCCTAAAAGGATATGCAGGAATTCCTCTTATTAGTAAAAGTAAAGAATATTTTTTAGTTAGACCTCTTCTATATGTAACTAAGAAAGATATACTTAAATATTTAGAAGAAGAAAAAATAGCTTATGTAGTAGATAAGTCTAATGAAGAGGCCAAATATACCAGAAATCGATATCGAAAACAATTGTTACCATTTTTAGAAAAAGAAGACCAGTTTGTTCATTTGAAGTTTCTACAATTTAGTGAAGAATTACAAAAATATGTAAATTACACAGAAAAAATTATTAAAGATAAATTGGTAAATATCTATAAAAGTAATTATTTAGATATTGATTTATTAAGTAAGGAAGATGAATTTTTACAAGAAAAAATAATTGAATATTTAATAAGACAAAAACAAAAAGATTATATTTTTAATATTACGAAGAAACAACTTAGTGATATTATGTCTTTAATAAAAATAAAAAAAAATAAAAAGCTTAATTTAAGTGATAATTTTATAGCAAGAAGAAGTTATAATAAATTATATATTGAGAAAAATATTAAAGATGAAGATTATGAATATACATTTGAAAATAAGATTTCTATTTTAAATAAATATAAAATAGAAATAATAGAAAAGACAGAAGAAAAAAGTAATAATATTATTAGATTAAAGAAAGATGAAATTAGTTGGCCTTTAAAAATTCGGAATATAAGAAAAGGGGACCGAATAAAAGTAAAGAATTTAAAAGGAACAAAAAAAATCAAAGATATCTTTATTGATGAAAAAATTGACCCCCAAAAAAGAGGGAGTTATCCAATTGTTGTTGATAGCCAAAATAATATAATTTGGCTACCAGGAATAAAAAAATCAATATTTGATAAGGAAATTTATGAAAAGTATGATATAATACTTAAGTACATGGAGGAAGAATATGAATAATACAAATGATAAAAAAATAAAAAACAGTTTTCCCTACATTATATTAATGGCTGTTATTATTGTTATTTTAATTATTGTTGAATTCCAAGGTGATGTGGTAAATAAACTTACAACAGGGGAATTATTACAATATTTAAGAAGTAATGAAGTTACCGAAATGAGTATAACTCCTAATAGTAATGAGCATGTTTATTATGTAGAAGGAAAAATTAAAGGTTATAAAGAAACAGAAAGTTTTAAAGCTAAAATTATTGCGGAAGAAATTGATATTATAACAGAATATGTTAATAAAAATGATATTAAAGATTATGATACCAATAGTGACCCCGGTAGTAGTGCCTTTTTATACATATTAGTCAATGTATTACCTTTTGTTCTAATTATCGTATTTGGTTACGTATTAGTTAAAAAGTTAGCTATGACTAATAAAAATTCAGTTGATTTTGGAAGAAGTAGAGCTCGTTTAAGCAATGAATCAGATAAAAAGAGTTTCAAAGATGTTGCGGGACTTACAGAAGAAAAACAAGAAGTTGAAGAATTAATTGATTTCTTAAAAAATCCAAAGAAATTCCAAAAATTAGGAGCTAGAATTCCAAAAGGTGTTTTATTAGTAGGACCTCCGGGAACTGGTAAAACATTACTTGCTAAAGCTGTTGCTGGTGAAGCTAATGTTCCCTTCTTTTATATAAGTGGTTCTGACTTTGTTGAATTATTTGTTGGTGTTGGTGCATCAAGAGTAAGAGACATGTTTAAGGAAGCTAAAAGAAGTGCTCCATGTTTGATTTTCATAGATGAAATCGATGCCGTTGGTAGACAACGTGGTACCGGTCTTGGTGGTGGCCATGATGAAAGAGAGCAAACTTTAAACCAATTACTAACTGAAATGGATGGATTTGGTGAAAATGAAGGAATTATTATTATTGCGGCGACAAATAGACCTGATGTATTAGACCCAGCCTTACTTCGTCCCGGACGTTTTGACCGGCAAGTAACGATTAATTTACCGGATGCGAAGTCAAGAGAACAAATTTTAAAAGTTCATGCGAAAAATAAAATTTTAGATAAATCAGTTAATTTAGGTAATTTAAGTTTAAGAACGCCAGGCTTTAGTGGAGCTGATTTGGAAAATTTATTAAATGAGGCAGCTTTGCTTGCTGTTCGTCGTGATAAAGAAGCTATTACAATGGCTGAAATTGATGAAGCAACAGATAGAGTTTTAATGGGACCAGCGAAGACAACAAGACAAATTACGGATAAAGAAAAGAAATTAGTATCACTTCATGAAGCAGGACATGCCGTTATAGGTATAAAATTAGAAGACGCTAATGAAGTTCATAAAATAACTATTATCCCAAGAGGTATGGCTGGTGGATATACTATGATGTTACCTAAAGAAGAAAAGATGGTAGTGGCAACCAAACGAGAATTAATCGCTCAAATAACTGGTTTATTAGGTGGTCGTGTTAGTGAAGAAATTTTCTTAAATGAAGTATCAACCGGAGCTTCAGATGATTTTAAAAAAGCTACGAATATTGCAAGAAGTATGGTTACTGAATATGGTATGAGTGATTTAGGACCAATGCAATATGAAGAACAACAGGGTAGTGTCTTCTTAGGAAGAGATTATGGTAAAAATAAAAACTTTAGTGACCAAGTAGCATTAGAAATAGATAGAGAAACAAGAAAAATTATTGAAGAATGTTATGAAAAAGCTAAAGAAATAATTAATGATAATAAAGCTTTAGTTACTCTTTTAAGCGATGCTTTAATGAAATATGAAACTTTAACTAAAGAACAAATTGAATATATAGTTTTAAATGGCGATATTAATTTTGAAGGTAAAATTAATAATGAACCTATAGAAGAAGAAACTACATATGAAGAATTAAAAAATAAAGCTAAAGAATTAAAAATAAAGGGTTATTCAAAAATGACTAAAGCTGAGCTTGAAGATGCAATAGAAAGTGAGGAAAAATAAAATGTTAGAAAATGTTTTATTAATAATATCAGTACTATTAATAGCTATTGTTTTATTACAGGGTAATAAAGCTACTGACTCAAATGGTATTATAACTGGTGGTAATCAAGAATTATTTCAAAACATGAAGGAAAGAGGAGCAGAATTATTTATTTCACGTTTAACTTTAGTGTTAGGAATACTTTTCTTCATTGTGTCTTATATATTATTCTTGTTTTAAAAAAATAATTAAATTAATAACATAATATTGGCTTTTGCCAATATTTTTTTGTCCAAAACTTGACTCCGGGGGGGGGTATTATATAATAACAAATATAAAATAAAGGGAGAAAAAGTAATGCAAGTTATTAACATTATTAATAAATGGAAAGAGATAAATATTAAGAAGAAATTAATATTGATTTTAGTATTGTTATTTATAATATTATTTATGTATAAAG
>CANQIY010000027.1 GCA_947624125.1 uncultured Bacilli bacterium
GCGCTTCCCAAAGACAAAATTCGTTATTTAATGGGAGTAGGTGACCCGATTGATTTAATTGAAAATGTAATGCGAGGAATTGACCTTTTTGATTGTGTAAGTCCAACAAGACTTGCTCGTCATGGTCATGCTTATACTAAATATGGTAAAATTAATTTAAAAAATGGACAATATAAAGAAGATTTTACCAAAATAGAAGAAGAGTGTAATTGTTATGCTTGTAAGCATTATACTAAAGCATATATTCGTCATTTATTAACTGCTAAAGAAACTTTTGGAGCTCGTCTTTTATCCATTCATAATATCTATTTTTTAACTAAGTTAATGGCTTTAATTAGAGAACATATCAAAGATGATACTTTAGAAGAATTTAGAGATGAATTTATCAAAAATTATTATGGAGAGCATTATGAATATAAATAAACCGGTGACTATAGGTAGTATTATTTTAATAGTGTTACTCATTTTTATTCCCTCTATTTATAAAGTTCATAAAAATCATGAAGAAATGTTATATAAAGCCGTTAATGATAAAATAATTAATGCGGCGAAAGAGTGTTATTATAATAAAATATGTTTGAATGAAAAAATAACTTTAGAAGAATTATATAATAATAATTTAATTGAAAAAATGAATGACCCAGTTACCAAAGAATATTATAATATAAGTTCATATGTAATTAAAAATGGTGAAGAGTTTACTTTCCACTTGGTTAAGTAAACTACTTCTTTTTTTTATTAACACCCATCATTCCTCCTAAAAGACTACTTAGAAGTAAGATTATATAGTAAATAATTGTCGATATATAGACATTATTTTCAAAAAGAATTAGTTTAATAATAAACATGAAAAAGATAAATATAAGTCCTAAAATTAAACCTTCTAAATAACCTTTTTTTTGTAATTTATAAGCATTATGATAACTTAAAATAAAGAAGATAATTAAATTAGAGATAAGAAGAATTATAGTTGTTATCCCACTATTTAAACCAATTAAGTTTAAAAGACTGCTAATAAAGGTAATCATTAATTCAATAATTAAAAAAATACCTATAAATTTTGCATAATTAATTAATTTATTCATTTAAATCACCTAATAAATTATAATAGAATGTTTAAAAATTTATGAATAAATCCATAATATTATTAGGTGATGATATTGGAATTATTACAAGTAGTAATTAGAACAACCTTCTTTTATTTTTATGTTATATTATGTTTTCGGTTAATGGGCAAAAGAGAAATTGGCCAACTAGGGGTTATTGATTTAATTGTGTCCATTTTAATTGCTGAATTAATTGCGATATCGATTGAAAATATTGAAGATAGTATTTTTTTAACAGTTATTCCTATTGCTTTATTAGTAATATTAGAAATTGGGCTTGCTTATATCTCAATTAAATCACGAAAAATAAGAACTTTTATAGATGGTAAACCATCCTTAATTATTGTTGATGGAAAAATAAATTATAGTGAGATGGTTAAACAAAGATATAGTATGGACAATTTGTTACTTAGTTTAAGACAAAAAGAAGTTAAAAGTATTGATGATGTTGAATATGCTTTCTTAGAACCTAATGGTAAACTTTCCATTTTCAAATACAATTTCCTTAAAATTCCATCATATTATCCCATGCCTTTAATATTAGATGGAGTATTACAAAAGAAAGCTTTAAAATATATTCATAAAAATGAAGTATGGTTAGAAGAAGTTTTAAATCAACAAAATTTACAAATTGAAGATATATTTTATTGTTTTTATAAAAAGAAAAAGTTATATTTTGTGAAGAGAAATGAATTAAAATAGTCATTTCTTTTTTTTATAATTTTTTTGACTTTTACTTGACAATTAAATGTTAAGTTATATATAATTATAATTGTAAATGATAGAAAGTAGTGAACGGAATGGATAAGTTAAATGATTTATTACAAGAATTAGGGGTTTCCAAAGTAAGACTTTCAAAGTATCTAGGGGTATCAAGACAAATGGTTTATAATTATTTAGTATTAGATAGTCTAGAAAAATGGCCAAAAGAGAAGAAATTATTATTATTACAATTATTGGATTTAAAAGAGGGAACTAAAGAAGAATTAGAATCTATCAAAGTAGATACAGAATATTTAATGAATGTCGAAAAAAGATTAAGTATTGGTGTTAAAAGTGGTAGTGATTTAGAAAATTTCTTAGATTTAAAGGGATTAGATAAAGAAAGTAGAATTTTATTAAATGATATAGCTTTTCTTTTAAAAGAAAAATTAGAAGAAAATAAAAATAATGATTATTCGGCAATTAAATATTTATATAATTCTTTGCAATCAATGGATAATGTCCCAGAAATTAAATATATTTTAGCTTATATGGCTAAAACAAATGGTTTTATTAGTCCCGATGAATATGCTTTTAATGAAGATAAACAATTTATTTTTGAAAGTATATTATATTCGGCTTTAAATCTTTATAATAATGGGGGAGCTAGCAAAAGTAAAGTATTAGAAAGTCATAAGAGATTTGTTCAAGAAATAGAAGAGAAGAAGGAAGAAAAATTAAGCCGGACAGAACAATTAAATACGATAAAAATTCAAGCTTTAAGAGAGCTTGGCTTTAATGAAATAAATGAAGGTAATGCATCAGAAGTGTTTGCAAAAATTGCAGAAATACAGTCAAGAAAAGTATAGAAAGAGGTTGGCAGTAAAATGGCTAAAAAAGAAAAAATAAAAGAGAATAATAAGGAAAATGATAAGATTTTAATAATATTAATTGTTATTTTATCATTAATTGCTGTAGTTTTGATTGTTGTCAAATTATTAAATGGTAATAATATGGATATTAATGACCCACTTGTAGCTGATTTACATAATTATTTTAGTACCGATGATTTAGGCAATTGTAATGGTTTATTTAACTATGGTGATGGAACAGTTAATTATGATAATACGGATATGGAAAATAAGTTATGTTTAGCATATCATAAAGCTGATATAACTAGTGATGAGAAAGTAAGTTATGACGCAACGAATGAAGAATTATGCCAAGTAGATGGAATGACTTTTAGAGTTGAAGAAAATACAACTCAATGCCAAGTTCAAAAAATAAAGAAAGATGACATTGATAGTGCTTATAAAAAGCTTTTTGGTAAAGATATTGAAAATAATCAAGAATTTAAAATAGATAATTTTCATATTTGTTTCCTTCATGAAGATGAATATTATTGTGGCTTATCAGAGATATTAACTTATACAATTGGTAATGAATCATCTGTTTACCGAATTATTGAAAAAGCAGTGGAGAAGGGGAGCAATATTGAAATATATGATTATTTTGTTAAAGTAACTGGTAATACTTGTTATAAGACTTATATTACAAATACAGAAAATGTTCCATGTACAAAGGAATATACCAATAATAAAAAAGTTAATTATCGTTTCTTACAAAAATATGGTACACAATTTAAACATACATATGCTAAAGCTGAAGATGGCTCCTACTACTGGGTTAGTACAGAAGCAATTGATTTAAAAAATTAACATCCCCTCTTTTTGGATGTTTTTTTCTCACTATTATTAGTATTATATATATAACCTTATTAATATATTTAAATAAGGTTAATATACGCGTATATCCTTTTAATAAATATAAATAAGGTTATAATTATTAACTAAATTTTTAATTACTAAATTAATTATTAAATTATTATTTTATGAATTTTAAATATTTAAATTGTTTTTAAATAAATTTATAAGCATAGTATGGTAAAAAAATGAATTGAAGTTCGTTAAAATAAGCCTAAAATACTGGGTATTTTAAATTATTATAGATTTTACATAATGTATATTATGTAAACCAAAGCTTGAGAAAACAAAATGAAGATACGATTATCTATATTCCTTCTACTCTTTTATTCATATATTTATTAATTCTTTTAATATTTAATTATTTAAATAAAATGATTTATCATTATAATTATTAAACCACTAATTAAACCTATATAAATATATTTATATTGTTTGTATGATATAGCTTTTGGAAGCATCTCTTCAATAGCTAGTGTTATCATTATTCCTGCTACAAATAATAAAACGATACTAATCATTATTTCGGTAATAAATGGTTTTAAAAATAAATAAGCAAGAATGGCTCCAGCTGGTTCAGCAAGTCCCGAAATTAATGTCGTTATCAATGCTTTTTGCTTCGAATTAGTGGCATAATATATAGGAACAGCAATTGATATACCTTCCGGAATATTATGTAACATAATGGCAATGCCTAATTTAATTCCCAATTTAGGATTTTGGACACTTCCCATAAAGGTGGCAATTCCTTCTGGAAAATTATGAAGTATTAAAGCTATCATACTAAGAATACCTAATTTATATAAACTTTTTTCATTAATAGTTAATTTATCAATAATAAAAATACTGATAATCCCTGCTAAAAATGCTAGTAAAATCATTGTTATGCCTTTCCCAAAACTATTACTTAACATTATATTAAAAAAGGACGTTGGAATTAAATCGGTAATACTTATTCCTATCATAATAGCAATGGAAAAAGATAAACAAAAAGTAATAAATTTATTAATAGCATTTGCTTTTATTTTAAAAAAGATTACTACTCCACCTAATAGTGTTGAAAGACCCGCGATAGTTGATATTAAAAAAGCATAAATTGTACTCATAGCCATCCCCTATTAATTGTATGTAAATATAATTTTTATTTGCTAAAAAATGGTAAATCATGGCCATATTTTTCCAATAATTATTAAGTATTAATAAGAAATTTAGAGCCATAATAATAGCAGGAGGTAAGATTAATATGAGTAGAAATAGTAATAACAGCAGTAGTAATAATTCAAGAAGTAATAATAGAGCTCGTAATAATAATCAATCTAGTAGTAGAAATTCAAATAGTAGTAGCTCAAATAACAGAACTCGTAATAACAATAAAGAAAGTCGTTAATAATTTAAAAAGGAAGATGATTTATTCTTCCTTTATTTTTGGAAATGAGGGTGATTTTTATAGTCATCCTCTATTTTTTTATTCGAAACATGGGAATATATTTGAGTAGTTTTAATGTTTTCATGACCGAGTAATTCTTGAATAACTCTTAAATCGGCGCCATTATTAAGAAGATGAGTGGCAAAAGAATGTCTTAAAGTATGAGGTGATATTTCTTTTTCGATATTTCTTTCTTGACAAAGAGATTTTAAAATCTTGAAAAAACCTTGGCGTGACATTTTTTGCCCATTATAATTAATGAATATATATGACGATGGGACTTTTAATAGAAAATTACGATATTCATTTATATATAAATTTAAATATTTAACAGTGATATCACTAATTGGAATAATTCTCTCTTTACTTCCCTTCCCCATTATTTTAATAAACTCCCCTTCTTCATTGTAATTAGCAAGAGTTAAATTAAGCAATTCGGAAACTCTTATTCCCGTGGCATATAATAACTCCAACATAGCTTTATTCCGGTAATCAATAGGTTTTGTTAAAGAAATGTCTAATAATCTATCTACTTCTTCTTCCGTTAAATAATTAGGTAATCTCTTCTCTATTTTAGGACTTTTAATATTCGCACAGGGATTATTCGTAATATGTCCGAAATCAAGCATATAATTATAGAATGAATTTAAAACTGTTAAATAATGAGCTCTTGTTTTACTTGTATTATCTTTATTATACAAAAAATTTCTTATATCATCCTCTGTTAAATTTAAAATATTTTTCTTAAAATAATCAGTTACTTGCATTAAATTATAACGATATGAATTATAAGTATTTTGTGATAATTTTCTTTCAAATTTAAGATAATCTAAATATTCTTCTACTTCCCTACTTAATATAATTTCTTCTTTCATATATCCTCATCTTCTTTAATTATATCATTTAAATTACTTATCAACAATTTTAATTTTTTTTATTTACATTTTTCTTTAAGAATAGTAGAATATATTTATATATTTAGTAATGAAAAATATATAAAATAGGTGATTTTTATGAAGTATTATTGTATTGGAATCAAAGGAACAGGAATGTCTTCTCTAGCCCAAATTTTATATGATTTAGGAAATGAAGTTTATGGTTATGATGATGTTGTTAATTATAAATTTACGCAAAAAGAATTAGATAAAAGAGGTATAAAAATATATCATGACAATCAGATGAATCTCACTAAAGATATGATAGTAACTTATTCTGTGGCGGTAGATAGTAATCATCCGGAGATTAAAAGAGCGAGAGAAATGGGCTTAACTATCAAAAAATATAACGAAATAATTGGGGAAATAACGAAAATGTTTGATACCATATGTGTATCCGGAACGCATGGTAAAACAACTACTTCATCAATGCTTAAACATATTTTAGAAGATAATGGTGGTTGTAATTATTTTATCGGGGCTGGTGATGGGTATATAAATAAAAATTATAAAACATTTGTAATGGAAGCCGATGAATTTAATAAACATTTTTTAGCATATCATCCTCGTAGTTTAATAATTACTAATATTGAAGCTGAACATTTAGAATGCTATAAAGATTTAGATGATATAATTGCAAGTTTCATAGAAGTTGCTAATAAAACGACACATCATATTGTAGCTTGTGGTGATAATGACGGAAATTTACAATTAAAAGTCAATAAAAAAATCATTTATTATGGTTTTAATGACAATAATGAATATATTATTAAAAATAATTATCTTAAGGATAATTTAGAATATTTTGATTTGTATCATAACGAAGAATTTTTAGCTACTTTTACCCTACCCTTAATTGGTAAACATATGGTTTTAAATGCAACCGGGGCAATTATTATGAGTCTTAACTATAATATACCAATTGCTAAAATAAAAGAAAGTTTAACTACTTTTCATAATGCTGCTAGACGTTGTGCAGAAAGTATGATTAAGGGAACGTTAATTATTGATGATTATGCTCATCATCCTACAGAAATATCTTCGACAATTGATGGTATTAAGCGAAAATATCCAAATAAAAGATTAGTTGTGGTTTTTAAACCTAATACTTATTCGCGTTTTCTCCATTTTACTGATGATTTTGTGCATTCTTTAAAAAAGGCCGATAAAGTATATATTACTGATATCTACTCTGATAGGGAAAAGCAAGAAGATTACCCAAATATAACGTCGCAAATGCTTATCGATAAAATTAATGGTAGTGAGAAGATTTCACTTACAACAATGGATAAATTACAAAATGAAAGAGATAGTATTATCTGTTTTATGAGCTGTGCTAATGTTCAAGATATGATTGATAAATTAAAGGAGATTTTATGAAAATTTTAGCTGATATTATAAGACCTAATAAATTAGAAGACATAATTGGTCAAGACCATTTAATAGGTGAAGGTAAAATATTAACTAATTTAGTCAAAAATAAAAAAATGTTTTCGATAATTTTGTATGGTAAACCCGGAATTGGTAAAACTTCCATTGCTTATGCCTTAAGTAAAGAATTAGGAATTAGAACTAAATTTTTAAATGCAACAGTTAATAAAAAAGAAGATTTTGATAATGTTATTGAAGAAGCGAAATTTTATGGTGATATATTACTTGTTGTTGATGAAATTCATCGGATGAATAAAGATAAACAAGATATTCTTTTACCATATATTGAAAATGGAACAATTATTCTTTTAGGTCTTACAACTAGTAATCCTTATCATAAGATAAATCCGGCGATTAGAAGTAGAGTTCAAATATTTGAATTACATGAACTAACAACCAAAGATATTATAAAAATATTAAATAAGGCTTATTTGTCTTTAGAAGATATTAAAATAACTGATGATGTAACTGAGTACATTGCTACTCTTTCGAGTGGGGATGTTAGAAATGCCCTTAATTTATTAGAAATGGCATATTATTCAACTAGTAATCATGAAATTACAATTGATATAATTAAAAATATTAATTCTCAACCAGTCTTTTTTCATGATAAAAACGAAGATGGCCATTACGATGTTTTAAGTGCTTTACAAAAATCGATTCGAGGCAGTGATGTTGATGCTACTCTTCACTATGTTGCCCGTTTAATTGAAGCTGAGGATTTAGATAGTCTTTATCGACGGATGTCAGTTATTGCTTATGAAGATATTGGGTTAGCTAATCCCGGAATTGGACCAAGATTAGATGCAGCGATAAATGCAGCGGAGCGAGTTGGGTTACCTGAAGCTCGCATTCCACTTTCGGAAATTGCTATTGAAATGGCTTTATCTCCTAAAAGTAATAGTGCTATTTTAGGTATTGATGAAGCTTTAAATGATATTCATAAAGGATTAGCAGGAAGTATTCCTAAGCATATAAAAAATGGTAGTCCTGATTATAAATATCCCCATAATTATAAAAACGACTGGGTTTATCAAGAATATCTACCTGAAACATTAAAAGGTAAAATTTATTACCATCCTAAAAATAATACAATTGAAAATAACTTAAATAAAGTTCATAATGATATGAAAAAATAATTAATTATGAATGATATCATTAATAATATAATTAACCATTAATATACCAGCAATACCAGGTGAAGTGATTATCGAATCAACTTTACCTTTTTTGATTGGTACTTCTTCACTCCAAACAACCGGAATATTTAAATTTAAATTATTGTCTTTTAATAATTTTCTTAATTTTTTCGCTAAAGGGTCATTAGATGTCTTATTTAATTTGGTGACTTTTACTTTACTAGCATCAAGCCTATTTCCAACACCCATTGAAGAAATGATTTTAATATGATTATCTTGGGCATATTTTATTAAAAAATATTTGGTTTTTAAGCTATCACACGCATCAATAATATAATCATAATCTCTTGCTAACATATCCATATTATTTTCATTTAAAAAGATATTTAAAGATGTAATTTTAATATCTTTATTAATAATACTTGCCATATTGGTAGCTACTTCTACTTTATCTTTGCTGACTGTTTCAAGACTTGCCACTAATTGCCGATTTAAATTACTCATTTCCACTTTATCATAATCAATAATTGTAATATCTAAAAAACCACTTCTAATAAGAGATGTAAAAGCAAAGCTTCCTACTCCACCAACACCAACTAAAAGGATTTTTTTACTTTGAATTTTTTGAAAATTGTTTTCCCCTATTAAATTAATTAATCTTTCATACATTTTAATTCACCTACATTAAAAACCATTAAAAAACCTAGAGGTAGTTACTTTGATAAAATCCCGCTCTCTCGCAGGTGGTAGAACACATATCAAGCATTAGGATTCCCATTACAATGTAACAGGCATTCAACACAACAAGATAATTAGTTCCCCTTATTATCAATATAGTCGGTTTTATATGAATAACTAACCTTACTAGGTATTTATATTATAACATAACTAATATATTTTATACTATATAAATGACATAATTTGACATTTATTTCCAACAAGTTGAAACATCACAGTTTGAAGAATAAGGCATTGGATTTGGCATCTCTAATTTAACAATCATTGGTATTTTAAAGGCTCCTCCAAAACCAACGCAAGTACCCGGTTGAAGAACTTTTTGCTTTTCAACGATATCGGATGATATATTAGGAAGCATTTCTTCAATATATTTTATATCTAATGGGTGGGTCATTTTAAAAATTAAGAAGTTGGAACATTGCGCTATAACTGTATCACTAATTTCAACTGGTCTTTGACTGATAATGTCTAAGATAACTCCATATTTACGCCCTTCTTTGGCAATTCTATCGAATATATTATAACCAATTAGGAAAGTATCAGTATCTTTTTGAATATAACGATGGGCTTCTTCTAAGAATAAATGGAATGGTATACTAGCTCTTTTTTCTAAGCCTTTTGAATATTCAAACATTAAACGACAGAAAATTTTAACAATAACTTTAGCATAAACATCGTCAATATCTTCTAAGTTAATGTTTATAATTTGCGCTTTTGTATCATTCTTTTGAATTAATCCCTTTATATAATCTTCTACAGGTATATATTTAGTACCGGTAAAATACGAACCAACTTTACTAGACATTATAGTATTAAGCCGAACTTTCAAAATGATGGAATCACTATATAGGTTTTCATTATGTTGAAATCCTTCACTGATTAAAGTAAATTCCATGGCTTTATTAAAGTCTTGTAAAGTATAATAAGCACCCTCAGGTTCATTAAAAACAACGGAATCATCTAAGATATGTTTTAAAATATAATCTGTAATTAAAACATTTTCACCGAAATTACCATGGGCATCGATTTCGAAACATTCACTAAATACTCTTGTATAACCTACTCCTGGAATAACACTATTAAAATTAAATTCCGGTGTATTACATACTTCAATAATCGTAAAAATTTCATTTTTCTTATTAGCTGTTGTTTCACTACTAAATAGGATAGCTAAAAGTGCTTTGGCAATTAAATGGTTTTTTAAACGCCGTGATTCTTCGTTTTCTTGCGAAAATATCTTGGCTAGTTTAATTGTATTTTCGATAATTGGTAATTGTGAGTGATTACTTGCCTGCAATAACAAAGCCCAGTCATCTAAATTAAGTAAATGAACCGGTATATCTAATAAAAAGTCATCTTCATCACTAGGATTAGTTGTAATAAATTTATAATTATATTGAGGATTGATTTGATTTAAAGCATGAAAAGCATTTTTATATTCACCATAAGCATCAAAGATAAATAAATTGGCATTAATAGGGTTCATGCTTTTATTATTAAATACATTTTGAACAATTCTCGCTACTCCACATGATTTACCACTACCAGAGTTACCAAAAATGGCTAAATGATTTGAAAATAAATCATTTATATTAGGGCAAACTTTAAAGTTTTTATAAATCGCTGAATCACCTAAAACAAAAGATTTATCTGATTCAATTCCTACTAATTCCATTAATTCTTCCCCATTTATAATTCTAATATTTGAATTAAGAAGAGGTTTTCTTAAAACACCATTTAAATATCTTTTACCTTGATATTCTCCTAAAAATCTTATTTTAATGACATCATCGTTAAGTTCAATAACTTCTCCTAATATTCTTTGATTAGGGGCTTCAAATATAACATGAATATTCATTAAATCTGCAACGACATCACGACTCATCTTATTTTCGACATGAGCAATATTATCACTTATAAAAAGTATTTTTCCAAACATATTATCACCTACTATTTTTTCTTTTCCTTTTTGTTTTTCTTTTTTAAATTAATACGATAACCTTTTTTCATATTTCTATTTATAAATATATAGATAAATGTAAACATTACGATAATCGCTATTATAAATATAATTAATAACACTGTTCGAAATATGCTATTTTTAGCTATATCATTTTCTTCAGTTTGACTTAATTTATTAACGATTAATTTATAGGTTGTTGTTGTCTTATCTTCCCCAATAACTCTTAAAATGATTTCATTTTCTCCTTCTTTTAAATTTTCATTACCTAATATTTCAACTTGGTCATTTTCATCAGTTAAAGGATTGATTTTTAAAGAAGTAACATCACTACCCACAGTTAAATTATAAGTATATATGTCACTTTGGAAAGATTTATCTAAAGCAAAGCCTTCAATTTCAATGCCATTTAATTTACTACTTCCATTGTTCCGGTTTACTTCAATTGTATATCGAAGTTCATCTCCATTTTCAGCAATGACAGTTACATGATAATAACTTTTACCTGTTGCTAGTGTAAAGGTTCCAACTCCTTTTACAGTGGCACCCCCAAAATTTGGCTCAGCATTTATAGTAATACTTTCCACTTCTTTACTAACATTTAAAGAATAATTGTAAACGTCACTTTTAAATTTAGGGGTTAAAATATAACCTTCAATTATTAAATTTTTTAAAGTATTATCGTTACTTGCTTCTTGTCTTGTGATTTTTAATTTATATGTTTTACTCGTTCCATCCGGAACAACAACGACAATTTCAAATTCATTTAATCCATCACTTAAATATTTTCTTCCTGTTCCTTTAACTTCAGCTTTAGCATTATTAGCTTCAGCTATAATATTTACCTTTTCATATCGGTAAGGTAAATTAAGTTCATATTCATAGACATCTTCTTTAAAAATAGTACTTAAATCTAATTCTTCTAAAGTTAAGGTTTTTAAGGAAGCATCATTCGACACTATTTCTAAAGGAATATAAACACTACAACTACTTTCATCTTCAAAATAAACGGTTGTTTCTATTTGGGCATTTCCTTCTTTTATACCTTTAACTATGCCTAAGTCACTAATGTTTATTAAATCTTTGTTTCTAGTATCATATTTTACTTCTAAAATATTAACATCGTTTTTGCCTTTTACTGAAATCAAAGCTTCTTCATTTAGATTAATGATATCTTTATCTATTTCTATTATGGCCTCAAAATCACGACTATTAGTACATGTAATTTGTTTAGCATAATTGATAGATGGCCAAAAGAAAATAATAGCTAATAAAATTGCCAAAAACTTTTTCATCACACTAACTCCTTATATTATTATTTATATTATAACATACGTTTTTTAATTAATAAATTAAAAGTTGTAAAAAAGAAGATATTTTATTTTATCTTCCTATTATTAT
>CANQIY010000028.1 GCA_947624125.1 uncultured Bacilli bacterium
AAATGCTAAAATAGGATTAATGTATGTAAGTGATTATTATTTATCCATAAGTAATACGGCAAATTGCCAATATGACAACCATACATATGAAAATATATGTGATGTAAGTTGGATGAATTTATATCAAAATGATACAGCGATTCAAAAATTAAGTGAATTAACTATCACAAGATATGGTTTGGGACTTGGCGATGCAACATTTTGGGAGCTTTATATAAATAGTGTATCAGGAGCTAGCGGTCGTACTAATTTGGCGTCTCAGATATTGCTTCGTCCTGTTTTCTTCCTAAAAAATGAATTAAAATTAATAGATGGTAAAGGAACAATAGATGAACCTTTTATAATTGAATAATAAAAGCATATTCTTAATCGAGTATGCTTTTTTCATTAACTTTCTTCAATAAAATTTTTTGATTTATGAGGTTCATCAAATAATAAGTCTTTATAATTTTGTTGTCTTAATGCTTCATAAATAACAATAGCAACAGTATTAGATAAATTTAAGGCTCTTACATCACTAGTCATTGGAATTCGAAGACATCTATCAATGTAAGGTTTTAATATTTTAGGAGGAATACCTGTCGATTCTTTGCCAAAAAAGAAATAAATATTTTTAGAAGTATCAGAGTAATCAAAAGAAGTATGAGGTTTATGACCATATCTAGTTAAAAAGTAATATTCTCCTTTATTTTTACTAAAAAATTCGTCAATATTTTCATAGACAGTATATTGACATTTATCAATATAATTGACACCACTTCGTCTTACATATTTGCTATCTAAACTAAAGCCTAGGGGTTTAATTAAATGCAAATGAGTATTTGTAGCAATACAAGTTCGCATAATATTCCCTGTATTAGTTGGAATTTCTGGTTCAAATAAAACAACATTAAGCATGCATCATCACCTAATAAATTATTATATAAAATATCAAATTAATTGTCAAAGTTGAAGATTTAGTTTATAATGATAATGGTGGTAATATGGCAAAGAGAAAAAAAACAAAAGAGAGTAGCACACAAGGGATGAGTATTGAATTAACTGGTTTAATTCTTGTTTTAATTGGTATTATTGGTTTTGGCTTTGGCCATATTGGAACACTTATTAAAGAATTTGCTATGTTTTTACTGGGTTCTTGGTGGATAGTATTTGTTATTTATATTTTATTAATTGGTTTATTTATGTTATTTAAAAGAAAAATGCCTCGCTTTTTTTCGAGCCGATTAATTGGTTTTTATTTAATTTTATTAGTTATTTTAGTAGCAAGTCATTTTACTTTTTTAGATAAAATTGGGGATGGGAAAGATATTTTAAAAGTAACTTTTGATTCTTATATGGAAAGAATTGGGACAATTGATGTATCTAATTCCATTTTAAATACCGGAAATACAACAATAGCTATTGGGGGAGGCTTATTTGGTAGTTTATGTATTAGTGCTTTATATTTTCTTTTTGCTAAAACAGGAACTATTGTTGTTTTAGTAGTAATGGGGCTTGTTGGTTTAATAATGATGTTTGATATAACTTTAACAGATGTAATTGATAAAATTAAATCATTCATTAGACATAATAAAGAGGATGATGAAAATGCTCATGAAGATTTGAAAGAAGAGCCATTAGTTAATGTAGCAGAAGAAGTAAGAGAAGAAGTAAAATCATTACCAGTTGATGATAAAATTGTTATTTCGAGTTTAGATGAAGTAAAAAATAAACCAGTTGTAAGTGAAGAAGCAGTAGAATTAAAAGAAATACCGGAACTTATTAGTGAAGAAGTAACTAGTAATAGTTCTTATAAATTGCCTCCTTTAAGTATTTTAAATCAAATTAAAAATGTGAAAAAAGATGGTAATGATAGCTATACTTTAAATAATAAAGATATATTGGAGAAAGCTCTAAAAGATTTTCAAATTACCGGTAAAGTAGTGGATATTCATGTTGGTCCTGCTGTTACACAATATGAAATAGTTGTTCCAGCTGGGACGAAAGTTAGTCGTATTTTATCAATTAATAAAGAATTAGCTTTAGCTTTAGCGGCGAAAGATGTTAGAATTCAGGCTCCGATTCCTGGTAAAAGTACAATTGGAATTGAAATACCTAATCAAAGTATAAGTGCTGTTTCGTTTAGAGAAATATTAGAGCAAAATCTAAGTAATCGCGATAAATACGATATAATGATAACACTGGGAAAAAATTTAATGGGTAAACCAATTGTTGCAGATATGGCTAAAATGCCCCATCTTTTAGTAGCGGGTTCTACTGGTTCTGGTAAATCTGTTTGTATTAATTCCATTATTTGCTCTATATTGATGAATTATAGTCCAAATGATGTTAAATTAATTATGGTTGACCCCAAAAAGGTTGAATTATCAAATTATAATGGAACACCACATTTATTATGTCCTGTTGTAAATGACCCTAAAAAAGCTTCTTTGATGCTTCAAAATGTTGTTAGAGAAATGGAAAAACGTTATGATATTTTTGCCGAAAAAGGAGTAAAAAAAATAAGTGAATATAATGCTTATATTGAAAAAGAAAATAAGAAAAATCCGGAAATTACTTTAAATAAAATGCCATTTATGGTTGTCATCATCGATGAACTTGCTGATTTAATGCTTGTAGCATCCAAAGAAGTTGAAGACTCTATCATGCGAATTACCCAAATGGCAAGAGCAGCTGGTATTCATTTAATTGTGGCAACTCAAAGACCATCAACTGATGTTATTACCGGTGTTGTTAAAGCTAATATTCCTTCTAGAATTTGTTTCGCCGTAGCAAGTCAAATCGATTCAAGAACGGCACTTGATATGAGTGGAGCTGAAAAATTATTAGGGCGTGGTGATATGTTATATTTACCAATGGGTGAAAATACTCCCGAACGTATCCAAGGCTGTTATATTTCCGATGAAGAAATTAATCGGTTAATAAATTATTGTTCAAAACAAATGAGTGCTAAATATGATGAAGAAATTGTCACAGCAAATGCTAATACATCCTCTGGTAGTGGAAATGGGGAAGATGGTTATGATGACCCAATGTATAATGAAGTGGTGGAATTTGCTATTTTAACTGGTAAAATTAGTGCATCATTAATTCAAAGAAAATTCCGTTTTGGTTTTAACCGGGCCGCGAGAATGATAGATTTATTGGAATCAAGAGGAATAGTTGGTCCTCAAAATGGTAGTAAACCGCGCGAAGTTCTTGTTAAAATGGAAGATGACCAAGAGTAAGAGTTTACAAAGAAAATGAAAATATGATAAAATGATAGAGAGAGGATAGATGAAAAATGGATGCCAAAATAACTAAGAAAAGAAAAAGTAATGATTATATTGAACCCAAGAATTATATTTATGCTGTTTTAGTTTTTGTTGGTATTATTTTAGTAGTGCTTTATATTTTTTCTTGGTATAATGTGAAAAAAAGTGAAAAATTAATGGAGAGTTATCTTATTAGTACAAGAACAATTGAGTCGTCAATAAAAGATATTAATTCTCTTGAACAAATTACTCAAGAAGCACCTTCGTCTTACTTTATATATTTAGGTTATACAAATGATGAAGATGTCTATAATTTAGAAGTTTCTCTAAAAAAAATAATTGATAAATATAAGATTAATGATTCATTTTATTATCTTGATTTAACAGAAATGAAAGAAAATAATTCTAATTATTTAAGTGATGTTGCCTCATCTTTAAAAGTTGATAATATAAATAATATTCCGGCGATAATTTATGTTAATGAAGGTCAAATTGTAGATGTTTTAGATGGAAATAATAATACTTTATTACAAGCCAAAGATTTTGAACAATTATTAAATAATTATGATTTTGAATTAATTAAATAGGTAATCGCCCTTAAGACATTTGAATTATCTCATACATTAATGTAGGAGGTAATTTTTTATGTTATTTGAGAATAACGATTTTGAATTAGATTTTCCCTTTTTAAATTTAGTTGGTCTTACTACAAATAATAAAATAAATAATAGTCCAAATACGAAGCCTAATATGAATAGTAATTTTTTAACAGCTAAAGAAGGATTTTTACGAGGTAATATGTTTAAAAATGAATATAAACCTTATAAAAATTTAACATATATCGATATAAAGCCAAAAAATGATAGGGAAGCTAAATTGTTTAATGTCATGTCTTTTTCCTTTGCCATTAATGATATGAATTTATATTTAGATACCCATCCTGATGATACTAGTGCCCTTTATTTTTTAGAAGAATTAATTAAAGAAGAACATAAAGCTAAAGAAGAGTACATGAAAACATATGGTCCACTTACTGTTAATAAAACTAAAGGGGATAAATTTACTTGGCTAGATAGTCCATGGCCATGGGAAGATTTAGGAGGTAGTATGTATGTTTAAGTATGTAAAACACACTAATTATCCGATTAATATAAAGAAAAAAGATTTAAGAATGGCTAAATATCTTCTTACTCAATTTGGCGCTGCAAATGGGGAACTTGCCGCGGCGATGCGGTATTTTAGTCAAAAATTTACAATGCCTGATGATAAAGGAAGAGCTCTATTAAATGATATCTCAACTGAAGAACTTGGTCATTGTGAAATGATTTGTACGATGGTTCATGAATTAACTAAAAATGCAACAGTTAAAGAATTAGAAGAAGCTGGTTTAGCATCATATTATGCTGACCATAATAAAGGGATTTATCCCGTTGATGCATCCGGTGTACCTTTTACGGCGACTTATTTTGCTGTAACTGCTGACCCAATTGCGGATTTAATGGAAGATATGGCAGCTGAACAAAAAGCAAGAGCTGTATATGAAAATTTAATTGATTTAACAGATGATGAAGATGTTTTAGCACCACTTTTATTCTTAAGACAAAGAGAAGTTGTTCATTTTAATCGTTTTAAAGAATTATATGAATATTATAAAGCTAAAGGTTACTAAAGAGAAGCAATTCTCTTTTTTAGTTTTTAAGTTATCTTGCGAGATAGAATAACTTAATATATAATACTTTTAGGTGATGTTTGTGATAGTATGTATTGTTGGCCCAACTGGTGTCGGTAAAACTAAATTAAGTGTGATGTTAGCTAAAAAATTAAATGCTATTATTGTTAATGGTGATGCTTGTCAAATTTATAAAGAATTAAATATCGGAACAGCGAAAATAAAAGAAGAAGAAAAAGAAGGGATAAAACATCTTTTGTTTGATATTAAAAAGCCTAATGAAGAATATAGTGTTTCCCATTATCAAAAAGATTTACGCGAAATTCTTACTAAATATAAGGAGCAAAATATTATCGTTGTTGGTGGCACAGGTCTTTATATGACAGCAGGTTTTTATGATTATCAATTTAAGGAAATAACCAAAAAAGATTATAGTGCTTATCAAAACGAAGATTTATATAAAATGGTTAAAAAAATAGCTCCGGATAGTGATATTCATGTTAATAATCGAAGAAGATTAGAAAACTTTTTAAATTGCAAAGAAAATAGGCAAGATGCCCATCTTTTATATGATGTAAAGTTTATTGGTTTAACAACAAAGAGAGAAGACTTATATAAACGAATTAATGACCGGGTTATAAAGATGTTTAATGATGGTTTGTTAGAAGAAGTTAAAGAATTATATGCAAAATATAAAGATGCAAGAATTTTAAAAAGTGCAATTGGTTATAAAGAAGTAATTAAGTATTTAAATAAAGAAATAACTTATGAAGAAATGGTTAGTCTTATTCAAAAAAATTCTCGTCATTATGCTAAAAGACAATATACATGGTTTAATAATAAAATGGATGTCAAATGGTTTATGACAGATTATGATAATTTTACTAATACTTATAATGAAGTATGTAAATATTTGCAAATATAAAAATGTAAATAAAGTAAATTATTGACTACCATTTGATTATTTATTATAATTTTATTGTTAATAATAGAAAAGGTGTGTGAAATGAAAAAAGTAGTTGTAAGTTTATTTATTGCCTTAACATGTGCATTAGTGAGTATGAATATTCATAAAGAAGAAACGGTTCTTGATGATGTAAAAATAAACAATATTAAAGAAGAGAGTAGTTCATTTGCCATTATGTTAGAAAAATCGGGTGAAGAAGGTGTTTATGAACGGAGTGATAATGGTTTTCCGGAAAGTAATTATACCTATAATAAAGAAAAATCTGGTTGTATGGACATATATGGTAGTAAATTAGATGATGTTCTTATTTATGATGAGGGTTCTAAAACTGCTACAGTTAATACTAATAAAACGAATTATTGTTATTTATATTTTGATAATGCTCAATAAGAAAAAAATAAGATTTATAAAAACAAAATCTTATTTTTTTTATGAACTTTAATTATCAAAAAATTCTTTATAAATAGCTTTATTAAAATTATGTTCTTCAACATTAACATTACCATGGTCAGCTGTCGCCATTTCTTCTGTGGTAACTAAGAAATATTTATGATATAAATAATTTCTACCATCAGAACCAACCGGGTCATCCCAAGTTAAGTCTAAATGAACCCATTTATTATCATATTTTAAAGCATTCCAAACATGACCATTCGATTCATAACTTATTTCATCTTTAGTCGAGGCTACCTTAAAATTGGCAATTCCTAAACGACTTAGAATAATCGCCATTAAATCAGCATAACCATTACATGTTGCATACCCCTGAATAGCAGGTCCATAAGCAATTTGCGATTTATAAGGACTTGTTCCTGTATCATTTCTTTCAATATCATATTTTGTATTATTAATAATATAATCATGAATATTTTTTAAATTATCATAAGTACTTTTTTCTTCATCATATAAATCATTCATAATAATATCAACATATTCATTAACGGCTTTAATATCATTTTCATTATATAAATATTTAATATTTAAAGTTATTTCCCCATTTTCGGTAATCGATGCCATTAAAGTATCAAAACAATTAAAAGGATGAATAAAATTATTAATATGCGTTAGTGTATATTCATCATTGGTAATCTTAGTTATATCTTTTAGACAATTATCATATTCTTTAGGACAATAAAAAGTAAATTGTTCCCATCTTCTATTAACAGCACTAAAAATAATATTAAGTAAATCATTATAAGAATAGGGAATAAAGTCATCACTATTTTGAACATATAAGAAATCATAATCTTTGGTATATTCATTACCGGGCTCAATATTTAAAACGGGGGTATTAGAAATTATCTGGGCAAAAAAATCAGATAATTCATTTATATTTAATAATATTAAAAAAATCAAAGTATAACAAATTAAAGGAATAATATATCTTTTCATTTCCATCACTATTATATTTTAGCAAAAAAAAAGAAAGTAGTAAACTACTTCATATTTTTAATTTTCGCATTCAATCTTTGTTTTTCCCGATTGACTTTATTTTCTTTAATTAATCCTTTTTGTAAAGCTTTATCAATATTCTTTTGGAAATCTTTGAATATACTACTAGCTTCTTTAACATCACCACTAGCAATAGCTTTTTCACAAGATTTAATTAAATTTTTAACTTTCCTAATTAGTTCATGATTTTCTTCTGTCTTTTTAATGGTAACTTTAACAGCTTTTTTAGAACTTTTGATATTAGGCATAAAATCCCTCCTTAAAAATTCATATTCATTTTATCAAAAAATATGCAAGTGTGCAAGCAATTATAGTTATTTTTAATGAAAAGATAAAAAATAGAGGGACCCGTCAGAATTTGACATAATATTTTCATATAATTAATTATAATAAAGACGGTGATAATAAATGAAAAAATTTAAAACGAAAAAAAGATTTAAGAATGGCATTATTTATGTAGGTATTTTTTTAATAACAATATCTTTAACAATAAAATATTTATATGACCAAAATTTAATTAATAATAATACAATTGTTAAACATTTAATTAGTGATAATTTAGGTAATTTTAAACATACTATAAATGATGTCGATTTTCTTTTAAAATATGCTTTGAATATGGAATTAGATAATAATAAATTTGTTTTAGAAGGAAAAGATTTGCTTTTAAATAGTGGTGATATAGAAGTGGAGAAGGAAGAAGTAGAAGAAAACAATATTTTAGATGATAGTCCAATTGTATATATTTATAATACTCATCAAGAAGAAAAGTATGCCTCTAGTTCAATTGAAAATTATAATATTTCTCCTGATGTGTTACTTGCTGCAAGAATGCTTAAAGAATATTTAAAAGAAGAGGGAATAATAGCTTTAGTGGAAGAGAGTAATGTAACCCAAAGGTTAAGAGAACTAGGCCTTAATTATAATGGTAGTTATAAAGTATCAAGAGAATTTATGACTAATGCTAAAAAAAATAATCAAACGTTAGAATATTTTATTGATTTACATCGAGATGCGGGAACTCATGATAGTACTACTTCGGTAATTGATGGGGAAAGTTATGCTAAGTTATTGCTAGTTGTAGGTCTAGATAATAAAAATTATGAACCAAATTTAAAGATGGCTGAAAAGATAAAAACATATATTGAAGGATGGAATCCAAGTCTTTTTCGAGGCATAATGAAAAAAAGTGGAAAAGGGGTAAATGGTGTATATAATCAAGATTTTAGTGAAAAAACAATGCTTATTGAAGTAGGAGGACAAAATAATACGATTAGTGAAGTTAATAATACTTTACAAGTTTTAGCTCATTTACTTGCTGAATTTATAAAGGAAAATAAAAATGAGTAAGGGTAAAAAAATTCATCCATTTATTAAATTGTTAATGGGTTTATTTGTCGTTTTTATTGCCCTTTTTATTGCTAGTAAAAGTGGTTATTATGAAAGTAAAATTAGGGAAAAAGTAACAATGACCGAAAAAGAAATGCAAGAGTTTGAAGAAAGTATTGAAAAGGGAGAAGAAATCGATATAACAGCTTTTTTAAATAAAGATAGAGTTGATTACAGTAGTAAATGGTCAAGAATGGGTGATAATTTAACAAGTGGGGTAGAAAAAATGGTAGCAAGTGGAATGGAAATAATAACAGATATTTTTAAGTCACTCTTTTAAATTATAATATTTTAGTGTATAATAAAAGAAGAAAGTATGGTAGATTTAAATGAAAGTATTATGTATAGGAAGTTCACTTTTAGAAATAACATGTCAAATTAATGAACCAGTCCGAGAAAATACGGTTATGCATTTTGATGGAACAGAACAATGTGGAGCTGGACATGCTGGTAATGTCGCTTATTTATTAGGCAAATGGGGAGTAGAAACATATATTGCTAGTATGATGGGTGCCGATGATTTTGCGAGTAAAATCAAAAAAGAATTCGAAGCAATTGGAGTTAAAACCGATTTAATTGAAACAAGTTATGATAAACCAACAAGTCAGACGGTTGTTTTAGTAAATACTACAACTAAAAATGATACAATCATTGAAATAATGAGTAATGCTCATTTAAAAAAATATGCCTATAACACGGAACCGGATATTATTGTAGCAGATGGTTATGAATTTAATGCCACCGTTACGGCTTGTGATAAATATCCGAAAGCTAAAAGCTTTCTAATGGTTAGAAATACAAATAATGAAGTTTTAGAATTATGTAAGTATGTTAATTATTTAGTTTTTAATAAAGAAACTAGTGAAAGTTATGCCGGAATAAAAATCGATTATAATAATAGTTCAACTGTTGTTAATGTATATAATAAATTAAAACAAAAATTTAATAAAGCGGAAATAGTTATTACGTTAGGAGAAAGAGGTTCAGTTTATTCTATTAATGGTCAAGTAAAAATAATGCCACCAGTTAAAGTTAATTTAGTTGACCCAAATGGGGCTGGAGATATTTATATGGGTGGTTTTGTGTATGCGATGGGTCGTAATTTTGGTTTAGAAAAAGCAATTTGTTATGGAACCATCGCGGCTTCATTAAGTACGACTAAATTGACATCAAGAATGTCTATTCCTTCCATTAATGAAGTTTCAACTTATTATGATAGTAAATTTGGCCCACAAAATAATCCGCAACATTTAGTAGAGGGACAAGCAAATCCTAATCCAAGTAGTAATCCAGTTGTAAATGAAGCAAGTGCTAATAATACGGTGCAACAAGCCCAAGCGGGAAATCCTAGTCCTTCGATGCCAGAGCCTAGTAATGGAGCTTTAAATATGAGTATGAATGAAAATCCACAAGCTGATGGGGTTAATGGAAATGTTAACGTCTAAAACACCTCGGCTAGATTTACATGGCGAAGAAAAAGCCTTAGTATATGCTTTAGTGAATGAATTTATAAATGATAACTTTAAAATGGGCAACAAAGAAATTGCCGTTATTCATGGAAAAAGTACCAATATTCTAACGAAAGAAGTCCATGAAGTTCTAAAAGAGAATAAATTAGTTAAAAATTTTCATTTAAATAATTGGAATGTTGGGGAGACAGTAATCTATTTAAAGTAATTGTCAAAAGTGTAAGTATAATTTTATCAAATTTTTTGAAAAAATGCCAATGATTTGTTATTGAATATACAAATAGTTGACATTTTTATTATAATGTGTTATACTTATATCGTATTTAGGGGGTATGGCAATTATGAAAGGATACGTTTTAGATTACGTAAACGAGAATGAATTTAAGAAATTAGAAAGAGCCTTAAAGAAATACAACATGTTAGCATTTAAAAAATTAAATTTTGATTTTTATCCAGCTTTAAGAAATGGGAAATTTTTAGGAGAAAAAGTTGCAACTGATAAAAAGAATAATACCGAAAAATATGAACTTAGATTACCTAGTGATAAAATGTTTACCCAAATTCATGGCGAAGTTAAATTAATATATACAGTTCATTATAAAGATGAAGTAGTTATGTTAGAAGAAATTACACCATCTAAAATATTATTAGAAGGTCATATGTCTGAATTAACTACTTATAAAGGTATTATGATATCCAAAGCAAATGCTTCAAAAGATATGTTTAAAATTGATTTACTTAATATGTTACAAGATGACAAACATTAATTGTTTGTCTTTTTTGTTTTTTAAAGGTTATAAGTACTTGCAAGTTGTTTGCTTTTAATTTTTTGGTATGGTACAATTAATTTGTCGATAAGTGTAGTATCTAATATTGAAAAAATTTTGGGGTTTGTGAATAAATAGCAGTGGTAAAGTTCTACATTGCGGTAATTGTTTCGTAAAGTAACATAAGCAGTATCGAAGCGACTTGTATAGTGTTCTGTTTTTTTATTATTTAAAAGGATGTGAAAAATATGGCTTTAATTAAATGCAAAGAATGTGGGAAAGAAATTAGTGATTCAGTTAATTCTTGTCCTCATTGTGGATATGTATATAAAGAAGCAAAACAAATGACAACAAAGAAGGTTATAACAATAATTCTTATTTTAGTTTTGACATGTTTAATATTATCTATGGTATTAAGTTATTTATTTTCCGTTGTTATACCTAACATTCAAGAAAATTATGAGAAATCTAAATATTATGGTGAATGGCAATTAGTTGATGAGAAATATGAGAATGTTATGGAAATACCAGGTGTAGGAGAAATAGAATATAAACTAAAAACACAAATTAATATAAATAAAGATAATTTAGAAAATGAATCATCTATTTTTGGCTCTTGTGGGTTTAATAGTCCAAAAGAATTTGCAATAACAAATTTAGAAGATAGTGGATGCACAAAAACATTTTATTTGCATACAACACTTGCTAAAATAATGGATATTGAATCTGTAAGTGGTTATTTTTCATCAGAAAAAATAGAAAACGCAGGAAAAGTGGATATATGCTTTGAAATCAAAGATAAAACATTAATACAAAAAAAATGTGATATGGACAATGGAAGAGTAAAAAATATAAATTTACGTTATAAATTAAATGAAAAATAAATTCATTATGGTAATAAATAATATTAATAAAGACGAGTATGTGACAGTTTAGTATTGGTTAAAACCTTTAAAAAAATATGTATATATTGAGCTTTTGAAATAGTATAAAATGGTTATATTTTATGTAATTTTTAAAAATTTTTTTAAAATTCATTTACTTTGTTTTTTCCTTATGATATACTAATTATGTTGTTTACGGACCTCTAGCTCAGTTGGTTAGAGCATCCGGCTCATAACCGGGCGGTCGTAGGTTCGAGTCCTACGAGGTCCACC
>CANQIY010000029.1 GCA_947624125.1 uncultured Bacilli bacterium
GAAAAAGATAATATAATGTTAGAGTTTGCTTTAGGTGGCTTATCCAATAATATTTTTGCTTCTACTTATACTTACTATATTCCTGATAAGGAACAATTAATTAATGAAGTAGAAAAAGTTTTAAATGAAAATAAAAAAGATGATATTGAGTATTAATACTTTGTATATCATCTTTTATTATTTATTCAGAAAATTTTGCTCTACTTAATTGTAAATATTGTCCATTTTTTATAGTTACTGTAGCTTTTCCATTAAAATTATCATTATCAACGATATCGTTATTTCCAACTGGTCCTGTTAAAACTGCATAATAACCACTGCCTAAACTTTCTAAAATATAACGACCTGCTTCTATATCAATACCAACTTTATACATTCCACTTTGATTCCAATCGGTTTTTTCATTTAATATTTCATACAATTCTTTAGCACTTTTGACACCTATTTGTTCAAAAGCTGTAACATTTACTAATATTCCTCTAGTAGAAATATCACCTGCTTCATGTAACTTTTACATATCCAAAACTATCAAAATTTTCATTATCAATAATATTTCCTGCTTCATCTTCTTCTGGTAAAATTCACTAATATTATTATGTATGAAACCACTCACTAAATTTGAATAATCTTTTTTAGAAGTGTCAATCATCAAAAGATTAAAGGGAAAATCTCTCAAATTTAAATTATCCCCATTAAAAGATTTAAAATTTATTTTATAATATTCGATAGGTATATCTTTAATTTCTCCATTTAATAGTTGTTCTTTATAAATTGACGCAAACTGTAAATTATCAAATTCGAAAGAAAAGGTTATACCACAACAATCTTCACCCAAAGTATTATTAGTACCCTTATGACAACTATTCAAATTATCTTCTTTACAATATGCTTCTATTATAATCTCAGGAGGAGCAATATAATTTTGTGATTCTATAGACTTTATATATTCATTTCTTATTTCATTATTAAAAAATGATGAATTAATAAGTTTTTCAATATTTATTCCATTTAACTTTCCTGTTGCAACTATACTAATTAACTCCAATATAGTACTTTTTCCAGAATCATTATTGCCAACTAATATATTTATACCATCATTAAAATTAATAATTTTTTCTTTAAACAATTTGTAATTTTAAACTTTTATTTTACTAATAATCATAATGCACCTACACTCATTAATTAAAAATTTACATTTATAGTAATATTTTATCATAAAATAGAAGTTTTTCCGATACATATAAAAAAATTTGTGTTAAAATATTAATAGAGATTGATATTTTATATATCAAATCGTTGTGAGTGAAAGTTGTAGATATCTTCCACAATCGCTCCATTAACTAATTTGTTCGAAACACTCGGACATTTAAATATATTTCATCTCTTAGAGATGATTTTTATTAAAATAAAAAATCCCCACAGAATATTTTGATAAACTCGTCAAAATTCCTAGGGGTTAATTATTTTGCCAAAGAAAAAATAAAATGAAATTTGGCTTATTCTAAACTTTAAATATATTTATCAATAATAGAATTGAATTTATTCATAGCTTTATTATAATCATCATCAGTAGTTGGATTTTCATCAGAAATCGCTTCAAATCTATATGCATATTTCAATTTACCGTCAAATATATCATATAAATCATTGTAAATAAAATCTCCGGTTTCTTCATATACTTTTGTATTTTTAAGTAATATTTTTTCTTTTTTATAACAAAGTATAACTTTATTAAGTTCTTTTTCAGCAACTTCATACAATTTATCTTCAATACATTCAGGTTCAATTCCTTTATCTATGAAATCTAACCACAAATCATTATATCCATCTGTTTTTTCAAAATAATCTAAATGTTCTATAATTGAATCATAAATTCTTTTTATTGAGTTTATTTGTAGTTCATTAAAATTATTCATTCTTTTCTTTTCTTCTTTAATAATTAATAAATACTTGAAATCTCTTAATTTATAATAATTAGCAATATTTTTTATAATATCTAAATCATTTGGACTTTGAACTCGGTTTCTCCAACTATGCACAGCATCTTTCGAGACCTGTATTGAATCTGCAAGTTCTTGCTCCAAGTCACCAATTAATTTTTTGCCTTTATCTTTAGTAAATAATTCATTAAATCTTTGATAATCGAAGTAGTAATCAATTCCATTTATTTCATATCTTCTTGCCATTAATTTCTCCTTTCATGATTCAATTATATCTTTTTTTACATTTTAAATAAAGTTTGATAAACTCAAACTATCACAAACTCCAAGATGCAGTATTAAATACATCATTACTTTATGCATGTTTTCCAAAATATAAAGCCGTCAAATTTATAGAAAATCAAAATGAGGTATCTTTTATTGAAAGTTGTAAATATTTTCCACAATCGCTTCGAAAAGTAAAATCGTCGCACCAAGCGATGTTAATGATTAAATCAACGCAAGTTGATTTTTTTGTTATTACAATGAAAACATGTGATATATCTTTGGTATGATTACTGAAAAAATTATGTGAGGAGATTATGTTTAATTTTTTCATAAGAAGCAACGTGCTTGTTACTCCCACCACAAAGAAAAAGAAAATTTTAAGTCATTATGATTTATATTGTCTTTTTAAATTCACAATGTATGGGTTAATCCTTTGAAGTATTACTATTTAATCGTCATAATTAATATTAGCCTCTTAAGATTTGTTAAAATAGAAACCACTACTGCAGACATTATTCAGTTTTTTTATTAAATTCATCTTCATATTCTTTAAAAAAATTATAATATACTAAAACGTTAGATAATTCTGTCCAACTTTTAGTAGTCACAGGAATTTGGTCTAAATCATAAATTTTTGCATCCATAAGTTTCAACAAAAATGGAGAGTGTGTAGAAATTATAAATTGACAATTATAAAATCTAACTGAATCTTCTATAAATTTCTTTAATTTTAATTGATTTTCTGCAGATAAACTATTTTCTGGTTCATCTAAAATATAAATACTATCTTCTTTTATTTCTCTTTCCCAAAACATAAGAGCGGATTCACCATTTGACCACTCTATAATATTATTATTTCCTAAACGTTCTCTAACAAACTTTGACATAGATTTTCTTTTTGCTTCATAACTTGTTTTCAGCTCATCATAATTGTCAAATGAATTTCCATCTTTATTAAACTTATAATCTAAATAATCTTTACTTAATTTTTCTTTTTGTCTATTAACATTAGCATTAATTGACCGTATATCTAAAAGATAATCAAATACATCATCACTTGTTATTAATTTTATTTGAGTTGGTTCATTAAAAGACATTTCATAATTACAATGCTTAACATATAAGTCAAAGTATGAACCTTTATCAATTGACGATTTTCTTGAAGCATTTAATTTTTCTGAAATAATATTTATTAATGTTGTTTTCCCTGAACCATTACCACCATAAAAAATTATAATTCTATCAAACTCAATATTTTTAAAAGATTTACTTGAGAACAAATGTAATGGATAATAATTATTAAATATTCTTCTCGTTTCTTCATAACAAACTATATCGTGTTCTTGTAATTCATCTAATAAAGTAAAATTTTTTAAATAAATCATTTTTTTAACTCCTATTCTTTGTAAAGATAACTATTTGATTTATATTATACAATATTTAGGCTCGTTTTCCTATAATTTGATTTTAAAAAATATATTGAATGAAACAAAAATATTGATAAAATAAATTAAAGCGGTTCTATTTTAATAACTTTTAATTTTCCTTAAAAAGGTCATCTATTTTAATTTGTAAAGCATCACATATTTTTGTTAAAGTTAAAAGAGAAACACTACATTTAGAAAACTCAACTCTTCTTAAAAAGTCATAACTAACCCCAGCTAAAGAAGATAATTCTTCTATAGTATATCCTTTCTTTTTTCTTTCTAATTTAATATTTTGACCAATAACATTGTAATCAATACTTCCCCTACATTTACTGATTTCTTTTTTATTTTTAATAAACAATTGTGAAAGTCCTAAAGATTCTAAAACATCATTAATATTATCTTCTAAAATAACACTTTCTTTTTCCAAATTTTTTAATTCTTCTAAAACACTCATTTTTTTAATTTTAACTTTTTCAGCTATATCACTTTTAATATATCTTTTTATTGTTAAATTATAATTATTTTCTTTGACACTTTCTCTATCAACTTTTTTAGAAAAATATTCTCTTTCTTCTCTCTTTTTATAAGTATCAACTATTTCCTTTTGCTGTTCATTAGCTAAAACATTATTATTTCTTTCACTATCATAATTTTTACTTGCATCAATAAATAATATATCTTCTTCTTTTTTATTTTTAGCTAAAATTAAAATAATGACAGCCATTCTATTATCATAAAATAAATTTTCCGGAAGTGAAATAATAGCGTCAATATAATTACTATCAACTAATCTTTTTCGAACTTCCTCTTCATTTTGGCGAAATAACACTCCATGTGGTAAAATAACAGCCATTTTTCCATCTTGTTTAAGGTCAGAAAACATACTCAAAGTATAGGCATAATCTCCAAAAGCTGTTGGTATTAAATGAAAATTATTAATAAATTGCATGTTTTTCTTAGGAATTTTATCTTGCCAATTTTTTTGGGAAAAAGGAGGATTAGCTAAAATAATATCATACTTATCATCCTTATAATAAATATCTTCACTATTATATAATGAATAATTATTGATATCATGAAGAAAGAGATTAGTTTTACATATATTATAAAGATTTTGCTCATTTTCAAAACCAATAATATTTTTAGGAATGTATTTACTAACACTTAATATAAAATTACCACAATTAGAAAAAGGATTAAAAATAGTACTATTATTTTTAACTATTAAATCTGCTAATAAATTTGTAATACATTTAGGTGTATATATGGTTTCTTCATCTTTTATAAATTCACATTTTTTATAATAACTATCTATAAATTCTTCGTAAGAATTTGCCATTAGTTCTTTACTATCAGAGAGAGATATTTTAAATTTATTTTCAATTTTATATAATTCTTCAATAATAATACTTAATATATTATCTTCTCCAATATCTCGAAAAAAATTTATTTCTGAAAATTTGACATTAATAAATAAATCTTTATCTAGTAACTCTAACCGTAAATTTTTTAAATTTTCATCAATTATATTTGCTACATAATAATTTTTTCTTTCATTATAAATAGCGTCAAAAATTTGTTCATCATAATATTTTAAATAAACAAGTGCTGAAATATATTCCACATTATTATTTTTTAAACTTGTTTTCTTTTTAAAAATATTTTGGATTTCCTCTAATAATTTTAATAATTCCATTTCTATGTCTTTACTCATTTTTACTCATCTTTTCTTCAATTATTTCTTCTATAATACTATTATAAAGGTTCGTTTTCTTAAGCATTATGGTTTGCATATTTTCTTTTTCCTTTTCCCATAAAACAATTAAATCATGGATTTTTTTTTGGGTTTCAAGATTTATTTTAGGAATTATTAATTTTCTTAGGGAATTAACCGTTAATTTTTGAATTGTTGAACCAGTAATATTTAAAAGAAGTTCTTCTTTTCCTTCTTCACTTTCTAAGAACCATTTTAAAAATATAGGGTCAATTAATTTAAGATTTGGACGAATAATACAAATTTGGGAAGAAATAAGAAATTCTTCATCATCATCAATAAAAGCAATTTTATTTGGGTATACTAAGCGAAAAACTAAATCATTTTTATGCGTAAGTTGCTTTAAAAAGATTTTATTACTAGTAAAATAAATGGTTTTAGGTTCTTCACCCGTATATTTTTTCCAATCAAACAATTTATAATAAAAGTTCCCGTTAGAATTCATTTCTCTTGTTAATAAAACGCCATTGATAACTTCCGCGACTTCTTCTAATTTCATTACCTCTTCCCTCCTTTTTAATTATTTTACATAGATATCTTTGCAGCAATACTTGCAACCACTAACGCAAGCAAAATATTTACTAGCTTCATGCAAAGCAGCTTGATTTTTAAAAAATTCACCTAAACAAATGCTTTTGGCTGTTACTTTATAATAAGGACATTTATCTAAATGAATTTTATGTGCCCCGGTTTTTATTTGAGCATTTGCATTAACATAATATAGCATATAAACTCCTTTCTAGGATTTAAATAGAATAAGATTAGAATTTACCTTTTGGCAAATTTATGCTATACTAAAAAGGAAAATTCTTTTAAACGAGGGATTTTCATGAGTTCTAATAAATTTACGTTTATTAGAACTTTTTTCTTTCCTGTAGTACTATTGCTACTTCTATTTGCACTCCACTATAAGTTTATCATTGAAAGATAACTATTGTCAATAAATAAATATTAAATAATAACTATTCTTTTTTCCCAATTTTTAATAATAGTAGTTAATTCTCTACTTGGCATTTCATTATATTTACTTCTCATTTGCACTACTTTTCCTTTTCGAACTTCAATTGTTACTAAAGATTTTTTAATATTTTTTTTATCTCTTAAAAAATAAATTTGACAATTATTTTGACTATAATCATCAGCGTAGGTTCTAACACAATTACATTGCATTTTACTTTCTTCTACTAAACTATTTAAAGAAGGAGCAGGATAGATAATATATTTTTCTTCTTCATATTTGTTCACTTTTAATTTTTGACTCAACTTCTTTATGTTTTTATCTATTTTGGGCATGTAAACTTTTTTATAATCACTTGTTACTTTATCATGAGCTTCCTTTAAATTTAAAGGATATAAAATAGTCTTATCTTTCATATTATAACCTAATCTTTTGGCAATTTTTAAATAATCATAATATTCATACATTGCATCATCTCCTAAATTATTTTCTTTAAAATACTTATATAATTTAGCAAAATTAATTTTTGTAATATTTACTAAATCTTCAAGAGCATAGATATTATGACCTAAAAATTTAATTAAATCTATATCACACTTTAAACATAATTTTAATGCTTCTAGCTCCCGGGCATTTAATTCTTCATTTTTTATAAAATTAAAATATTCACAACTTTTATTAAGTAGTGACTTCATCTTATCATCATATTCTAAATTATAGACATCATCAAAAGCTAAACTATATAATTCGTTATTTATTAAATATTCAAATGATGGCTCCCAAAGAGCATAATACAATAGGAAAGACGCTAAAATGGTTTTTTCTTCTAAATATTTTTGGGCAAGCCAAAGCTTACTATATTTATACACCGTCTTTTTTAATAATTCCAAATTAGCTGTATAAAGGAATCCTTGATAATAATCGTTAATTAATACAAAATCTAAATCTTCTACTTTACGGGTTTTTTTTAAATATTCATAAGTATATTCTTTATGGTTAGTTACATCAATTAATTTATCTTTCTTAATATAAAAAGCCCTTAGGATACTTACATCACTCATTTTTAGGGGAAAATAAATCAGTTCATGATAATAAGATACTTCTTCTTTAATAACATAAAAAATTAAATCATTATCATTTAAATCATAAACAAAATATAGATTTTCATAATAAAAATTTTCAAAATCTACTGGAACACCTAGGTAAATTAAATTATCCTTATATTTATTAAATTCATATTTTATTTCACAATTAGGGCAAAATAAATTTTCATCTAAAACATGTAAACATTTAGAACAATAATAGTTCTCTTTTTCATCACTAATAATATTTTGGGCACTTTTATTTTTAATAAATGCTCGAACTTCGTCTGGAATTTCTTCTTTAGTCCAAATTTTTGGATAATCTAAAATAGTTTTAAAATCTTGCGAAAATTTTAGCTGACGCATAAACTCATCTCTTTTTTCCTATTTTAACATTAAACAATTTAATTAGCTATAACTTTCTCCTGTTTTGTAATCAATTGTAATATTATCTTGGACGTTGTATAAATAAACATTAAATTTTATTCCTTTACCATTATCTTCTACTGATAAAGCTTCCATTTGCACACCACTAGCTAAAAGATTTTGGCCATCAAAAAGAGGTGTTACGCGATATAAAACATGATTATTTGTTTCTTTAATGTAACTTGCTACTTTACTTTCAAATTCTTCTTCCATTAAAGTATTCATTTGTCTTGTACATGTAATTAAATTCTGTTTATTATCATTCTCACCCGTTAGTTGAAACCCAATTAAATGACAACGATTATAAAGATATTTACCCGGAACTTCAGAATATGTCGCTTGGATGAAACCCGATGGCGTAACATTACTAATATCTCCTCTTTCTTCTTTTGGCATTAAATCTTTACCAATTAAAGCTTCAGCTCTTCCACACCGACCTAAAAAATCAAGACTACTATATGTTTCATAAGACTTAACAATTAAATCTGTCACCGAAAATTCTGGCTCATTATTATTAATAATAACATAGGGATGCCCATCATATTCCGGAATTTCTTCTAAATTATAATTAGGAATGGGATTAGCATAACTATAAATAAAATTCTTAATATCATCCTCAAAATGATAATATAAACATAATAATAAAACTACGATTAAACTTAAAAATGTTCTTTTTATTTTTCTTTTACTTCTTTTCATACTACTCCTTATAAGTTATTTTTTTATAAATTTCTCCAAATAATAATATGGCAAGGCTTATAATAAATAAAATTAATAAATGCGAAAAAGGGATAGAACTAGTTTGCAAAAATTGCGCTAAAAGAGGTATTTCCATAACAATTATTTGTAATAAAATTGATGCCGCGACACCATAAAAGATAAGGGGATTTCTTTTAATCGGAATATTTAAAACTGATTCTTTTTCACTCCGGCAATTAAAAGCATGAATATTTTGAATAAAGACCATTAAAGCCATGATATAACCTCTAGCAAGAGATAGAGCCATTTGTAAAAAATGAAGTAAATAAATCCAAATAATAAAAATTACTAATCCAATAAATAAACCACTAGCAATTATTTCTCGAAATAATCTTTTATCAAAAAGAGGTTCTTTTGGATTAATTGGTTTTTCTTGCATTATTTTATTATCACCTTTCTCAAAAGAGAGAGCAAAATCTTGAATACCATCAGTTACAACATTAAGCCATAAAAGTTGAATAGCAACAAGAGGCATTGGTAAATCAAATAAAATTGATAATGTAAAAAATAATACTTCTGCTAAACCACAAGATATTAAGAAATAGATTATTTTTCTTATATTAGCATAAGCGCATCTTCCCTCATATATTCCTGATACAATTGATTTAAAATTATCATCCATAATAATCATATCAGAAGCATCTCTTGCGATATCAGTTCCACTTCCCATTGCAATACCAATATTAGCGCTTTTAAGAGCGGGAGCATCATTAACCCCATCACCAGTTACGGCAACAAACTCCTCATTTTCTTTTAATGCATTAATGATATTTAACTTTTGAATAGGGGTAACTCTTGCAAATATTTTTTTATTTTTAATAAATTTATTAAATTCTTTTTCGCCTTTTTTAATGTATTCTTCTAATTCTTTTCCTGTTGTTACATCTTCATAACTTTTAGCAAGTCCGAGTTCTTTTGCAATTGACAATGAAGTTAAGGGATGGTCACCAGTTATCATTAAAACTTTTATTCCCGCTTCATGACAACTTTCAATGGCAGTGATTACATCTTTTCTTATGGGGTCAATAAAACCAACCATTCCCATAAAAACTAATTTTTTTATGTCTTCTTCGGTATATGTTTTCTTTTTTTCCACTTCACCATTAGCAATAGCTATAACGCGGTACCCATCTTGGGCTAATTTTTCATTTTGATTATCTAAATAGTCTGAATTAATTTTAGCATTAGTTAAATTAATTTTCGTACAAAAATTTTTAATTACTTCTAATGAACCTTTTACCGTACAATAAATTTTATCATTCCATTCATAAAAAACCGCTGAATATTTATTTTCTGATTCATAAGGAATTCGGTAAATTATTTTAGCATTGTTATCTATCTGTAATTTTTGGGCTAAAACTAAAAAAGCTATATCAATCGAATCACCAACATATTTTTTATTTACGAAGTTAGCTTCATTATTAATTAAACCTAAAAAGCCTATTTTCTTAGCTTCTTCTAAATTATTTCCCTGTATACTTCCTTCTAAATTGTAACCAACACCAGTAATATTACAAGATTCATTATTAGGAAAAAGAATAATTCGTGCCATTTGTTCATTAACAGTTAGCGTTCCCGTTTTATCTGAAGCTATAACAGTTACACTTCCTAGGGATTCAACTGAATTTAATTTGCGCACTATTACATTTTTTTTAGCCATTTTATTTGACGCAATAGTAAGAGCCATTGTAAGTGCTAGAGGTAATCCTTCTGGCATCGCGGAAACAGATAACGCAATTACAGATAAAAATATTTCTTTATAAGGCACATTTTTAACAATTAACAAAACTGTTAAAATAATTGCAACAATAATAAGAAGAAAACTTATTTGTTTTGAAAATTTAGTAATTCGAATCGTTAGTGGTGATAATTCATCTTCTGTTTTATTCAATGTTTCTTGAATTTTACCTATTTCTGTTTTCATTCCTATTTTTACTACTACCGCAAGAGCGCGTCCTCTTACCACATTAGTTCCTGCAAATAACATATTACTTTGTTCCGCTATGGAAATATTTTCTTCTAAAATTATATCTTTATTTTTAGTAATATTAACACTTTCACCAGTTAAAATCGATTCATCAACTAATAAATTTTGAGCATCAATTATTCTTAAATCAGCATTTATTTTATCACCTGACTCTAAAATTACTATATCACCTAGTGTTAATTCACTTGAATCAATTTTAATAATTTTACCATTTCTTTTTACTTTTGATTTCAAACTTACTAATTTAGATAATTGCAAAGCTGTATTATTAGCTTTATATTCTTGCCATGTTCCCATACAAACATCTATTAAAATAATAAATAAAATTGCTAAAGCATCTATGAATTCTCCTACCAATAAGGAAACTAATACTGTTACCATTAATAATATAACAATAGGTTCTTTTAATTCTTCCCAAAAAAATAATAATAGCGATTTATTTTTCTTAGATGGTAATGTATTTAAACCATATTCTGCTTTTCTTTTATCAACTTCAATAGTTGTTAAACCATCAATTGTTGTATCTAACTCTTTTAAAATATCGTCAATATTACGGTTATGGTACATTTTATCGCCTCGCTTATCTTAATATAAGATTAACATAAAATTACTATTTTGACAACCAAGCTTATTCATGTGAGGAAGGATGTTTTTCTTGCCATTTACGAATTAAATATTTTAAAAATTTACTCCAAAGTTTGCCAATTATAAAAAGAATTATTAAAGTTAAGACAATACCTAAAAATAGAAAAAAACTAGCTATATAATATCTAGACATCCTATCACCATCTTATTTTCAATGTAACATAAATTTAAATTAAGAACAAGAAAAAATGTTAATAACATTGCAATTATTAACATTAATATATAAAATATTATTTGTTAATTTGTAGGACTTAGAACAAGACGTGAGGAAATGAATTCGCCACATTCACCGGTAACCGTGCGAAAGTAGAACTGACCAGTTAATACTCCATCAGCAAAGGTACCTCCACGATGGAACCATAAACTTGTAAGGTCACGTAACTCTGAAAGGTCAGCATACCAACCATTATGATAATATAGCACTCCATTTTTTTCATAATAATTATAAAATGGGCCCATTTCTCCTGTCGCATCTCCTAATATTCTATTATTATAAGAGGTAGTAGTACTATTTTCTGAATATTTATCAAAATAACCTTTATATTTGTTAAGTTCATCATCACTAAAACCACTTTTTGTACTATCATTTTTGCTATATGCGGCCATTAATTCATGTGAACCACCACTCATATCATATATTCCTGTTATATTTCCCGTTGTACTAGCTAAGGAGCCGGTTGGTGTATTATATGGTTGGGTTACTGTATCGCCTGTTCCGAATGTTCCATGATAGCTACTTTGGTCGGTATTTGGTGCTGCTGAATAGCCTGTCATGTATGTTTCATTGTTATTTATTCTTATTTCTGTTCCTATTCCATATGCTGAATGAGAAAGATAAGCTAC
>CANQIY010000030.1 GCA_947624125.1 uncultured Bacilli bacterium
AGTAAAGGAACAACAATATGTGGTCTTGATTATGCTAAAAGTAAAAATTGGTATGGTTTAACTGAAGCAATTAAAGGAGGAGCTAGTCAAATAGCTAGTTCTTATATCGATAAAGGACAATATACGACTTATTTACAAAAATTTAATGTTGTGCCAACCGATAGTAGTAAACTTTATGGTCATCAATATATGACGAATGTAGCGGCTCCATCTAGTGAAGCCAAAACTTCTTATAATACTTATAAAAATGCTAATTTACTTGATAATGTCTTTGTCTTTTATATTCCCGTTTACAATAATATGGATAACTCTGATTATACGGAAAGTCATGGAGCAATAGAGACTCCGGATGATGAAAATAATTTATCTAGTTTAGATATTAGTACTATTGTTGTAAGTAGTAATTATCAATATAGCAGTGGTAAAATAGGAGGTATTAAACAAAATACGAATGTAGCTACAATTAAAAATACTTTAGAAAGTATTGCCGGAAGAGGTAGTGTTATTATTAAAAATCATGAAGGAACTTTAGTAACAGATGGTTTAATTGGTACTGGTTTTACAGTTGAAATTAAAAATGCTAAAACAAGTGAAAGCCTAAAAGCTATTGTAACGGGTGATACTTCTGGAGATGGTATTATTAATGCTCTTGATTTATTACAAGTTCAAAAAAATATTTTAGGTATTTATAGTTTAAATGAAGAATATTATGCAGCGGGTGATACTTCTCATGATGGCTCAATTAATGCGCTAGATTTATTACAAGTTCAAAAAAATATTATAGGTAGTTATACAATTAGTTAAAAAGGAGTTTTAAAAAATGAAAAAAGTAAAATTAATATTAAGTTTTATTCTATGTTTTGTTCTAGGACCACTACTTACTTATGCAGCATCCGGTAGTATTTCTATTTCTAGTGCTAATACAATAGTTGTTGGTAATAAAGTAACGGTTACTGTTACTTTAAGTGGTAATGATATTGGTAGTTGGAGTATGCAACTTAATTATGATAAAAATTATTTAAAACTTACTAATTCTTCAGCTGAAGGTGGAGGTAATTTCATGGTTGGGTCTAGTACTTCTGGAATTAAATCTAAAAAATATACTTTTACTTTCCAAGCGTTAAAGAATGGTACAACAACTCTTTCCATGGGTGGTTATGAAGCTTATGCTTTTAGTAACATGGAAGAAATATCATTAAGTGCAGGGAGTAAACAAATAAGAATTATTACGCAACAAGAACTTGAGGCTAGTTATTCTAAAGATAATAATTTAAAAAGTTTAGCTGTTGATGGTTATGAATTAACGCCAGAATTTAATAAAGATAATGTTGAGTATAGTGTAACTGTTCCAGAAGGTACTACTAGTGTTCATGTTAGTGCTAGTGTAAATGATAGTAAAGCTAGTTTAAGTGGGGATGGTGATATTTCCGTAAGTGAAGGAACTAATACCATAAAATTAGTTGTTAGAGCTGAAAATGGTAGTGAAAAAGTATATACTATTATTGTTAATGTAATAGATGAAAATCCTATAAATGTGCAAATTGATGGCGAAGATTTTACTGTTATTAAATTAAGAGATAATTATAAGTGTCCTAATCTTTTTTTAGAAAGTGAAACAACAATTGGTGAATTTACAATTCCAACTTGTTATAATGATAAAATAAAATATACTTTAGTAGGGTTAAAAAGAAGTGATGGAAGTTTAGAAAATTATATTTATGAAAATGGTAAATATCGTAAATATCAAGAAATAGTAGGAACAAGTTTAAATATCATTATTTTAGATTATGATAAAGAAATCGATAATTTAAAGGCCTCTAAAGAAAAAATAGATGGTAAAGAATATAATGTTTATAAAGTAAGTGATAAATCTAAAACTTATATTGTATATGGGGTAAATGTTGAAACGGGGGAAAAGAATTTTTATAGTTATGATACGGTTAGTAAGACTTTCAGTCTGTATGATACAGAATTAATTGATAATTTAAAAGAAGAAAATAAAATATATGTTTATGTTATTATTGCTTTTGGAGTTTGTTTATTTTTATTAATTATTTGTTTAATTAGTGTAAGTTGTAGTAAGAAGAAAGTTATTAGAAAAATAAAAGAAAGAGAACAAAATATTGAAGAGAAAAATAAAAAAGAAGTAAAAGAAATTAAAGAAAGAAAAGAAGAAGAAATAGATATTGTTAATGATAATACCGATTATAATATTTTAAGAGAAGAAAAGAAAAGAAAAAGAAAAAAGAATTGAAAGTAAGTCAATTCTTTTTTAATGATTATATATTTCAATAAGAGTTTTAAATAATTTCTCTAAATTTAACATATTTTCTTTTGTTTTTGATTCACATCTAAATGTTATATTAGGTCCTGTATTACTTGCTCGAACATAAGCCCAACTATCTTTAAATAAAACTTTTAAACCATCTATTTCTAAATATTTATAACCTTTTTCATCACAATATTTTTTAATATTAGCAATGACTTCATATTTTGTTTCATCTTTAGATGGAAATTTTAATTCAGGTGTTGCAAAATATCTAGGAATTGTTTCATCTAACTCACTTAAACTTTGATTAGTTTTGCTTAAAATTTCTAATAATCTTAAAGCAGCATACATTGCACTTTCGGTACTAAATAAACGGTCATTTATAGAAATATGACCAACATATTGAATACCAAAAGGAATATTTTCTTTTAAAACTTTTTCTTGGGTATAACTTGAACCTGTTCGACAAATAACGGGCGAACCACCTAGTTTAAGAACTTCATCTTTAAAGATATCACTACATTTAGCATCATATAAGAAACTTTTATTTTCAACTTTATCAATAATATTGCGAACAATTAAAATACCATAATTTTCAATTGAAACTCTTTTTCCTTTTTCATCAATAATACCTATTCTATCGCCATCACCATCAAAACCAATACCCACATCAGCTTTAAGCTCTAAAACTTTCTTTTTTAAATCTTTTAAATTATTTTCAACGGAAGGGTCAGCGGGATGATTAGGAAAAGTGCCATCAGAGGTTTCATTTAAAATAGTTAAATCGATATTAAACTTAGAAAAAATATCTCTTGCTACTAAAGTTGTGACCCCATTAGCTAGGTCAAGAACAACTTTTAATTTTTTCTTCCCAAATTTAAGATGACTTGTAATATAATCAATATAATCATCTTTTATATTTTCATGAGTTAATTTCCCTTTACCTTTTATAAATTTTCCTTTTTCAATATAGGTTTTTAAATCTTTGACCATAATTCCTCTTGCATTAGCGTATTCATCAAAAGAGAATTTAAAACCATTTTCATCACTAGGATTATGGGATGCCGTAATCATAATCCCAAATAATTTATTTTTGTAGCGGGCATAATAATGCATTGGAGTTGTCGTAAGACCATAATCAATCACGTTAATACCACTTTCAAGAAGGCCATTAATTAAATTAACATGTAAGCTTTCAGAAGAAGGGCGATTATCATGGGATACGACACAAGCTTTTTGCGCTAAAAATTCTTGTAAAAAAGAACCATAACCTAAACCAATTTGATAAGCTATTTTATCATTAATATCACTTGGATATTTACCTCTAATATCATACTCTCTAAAAATTTTATCTTTCATAAAAACCTTCCTATTCTTAAATTAAATTCTATCATATTTTATGGAAAAAAAAAAGACTTTTATATAAGATGCTAAAAATAATTATTTGTTTTGAAATTTGCATAAATTTAAAATTTATATCTGTACAATTAAAAAGAAATATGATACACTTAATTTGTCTATTTATAAGATAGACTTGGATATTTGGCGAATACTATTTATGAAAATATAAATAGTATTTTTTTATTAAAATGTCAAAAAATCGACCAAATTCGCAATATAGTTAGTAAGAAAAAATGATTGACTTTTTAAAGTTTAATGCCTATAATTAATTCATATAAAAACGAAGACAAGACACGTACTTATTTTATCTTTTTAAAGAGAGTTAGTATTTTGGTGTAAACTAACAAAAGAAAAATAAGCTATATCACTTGTTAGTTGACTTTTTAGTCCGCTTATTTAAGCGTTATCAAAAGAAGATGAATAAATTCATAAATTAAGGTGGTACCGCGGTTATTCGCCCTTAGGTTATGAATTTTTTTTATAGAAAAGGAGAATTTAGATGAAAAAGTTTGAGAGTTTAGATAATGATGAAGTTAGTAAAGTAGAAGGTAAGATTTTAGAAAGATGGATGAAAGATGACATCTTAGATAAGTGTATTCAAAATAGAAAAGACCATGATTACTTTGTCTTTTATGATGGACCTGCAACGGCAAATGGGATGCCCGGTCTTCATCATATGGTAGCTAAGTTTTTAAAAGATAGTTTTTGTAAATATAAAACAATGCAGGGTTATAAAGTATTAAGAAAAGTAGGATGGGATACCCATGGTTTACCAGTTGAAGTTCAGGTTGAGAAAAAATTAGGTTTCTTAAATAAAAACGATATTGAAAAATATGGAATTAAAGAATTTAATGAAGAATGTCGGAAAACAGTTTGGGAAAATGAAAAATCTTTTTGTGATTTAACTAACAAAATGGGTCAATTTATCGATTTGGAAAATCGGTATATTACTTATGATAATAATTATATTGAAACCGAATGGTGGATTTTAAAAAAATTCTTTGATGAAGGCTTATTTTATGAAGGTAGTAAAATTCTTCCTTATTGTCCAAGATGTGGAACAGGTCTTGCTTCCCATGAAGTAGCCCAAGGGTATAAAGAAGTATCTGTTGAAACAGTTATTGTACCAATGAAGAAAAAGGGGGAAGATGTCTACTTTTTAGTGTGGACGACAACTCCATGGACTCTTTTAGCTAATGTTGCTATTTGTGTTAATCCGGATGCTGACTATGTTTTAGTCGAAAGTAAAGGTTATAAATTTATTTTAGGAGCATCTTTAGCTCCCAAAGTTTTAAAAGATGATTATCAAATTTTAAAAACTTATAAAGGTAAAGATTTAGAGTATATGGAATATGAACAATTATTACCATTCTTAAAAGTTAATAAAAAAGCTTTCTATGTTACATGTGATAATTATGTAACAATGGAAGATGGAACCGGTATTGTTCATATTGCTCCATCTTTCGGTGCTGATGATGCTAATGTTGGTAAGAATTATGATTTACCATACTTAAATCCTGTTGGAGAAGATGGCTGTTATAAAGAAGGTCCATGGAAAGGCATGCTTGTTTTTGATGCTGATAAAGAAGTAATTAATTATTTAAAAGAAAATGATAAATTATTTAAAAAACAAAAAATGGTTCATAATTATCCTCATTGTTGGCGTTGTAAATCCCCTCTAATATATTATTCAAAACCATCATTTTATTTAGAAATCACAAAGTTAAAAGACCAAATTATTAAAAATAATAAAACCGTTAATTGGGTACCTTCTTATGTAGGGGAAAAACGGTTTGAAAATTGGCTTTTAAACTTAAATGACTGGGCTATTTCAAGAAGTCGTTATTGGGGATGTCCACTTCCTTTATGGCGTTGTAGTTGTGGTCATGATGAAATGATTGGTAGTAGAAAAGAATTAGTCGAAAAAGCTATTGAAAAAATTGATGAATCTATTGATTTACACCGTCCATATGTTGATGATATACATATTAAATGTCCAAAATGTGGAAAAGAAATGACAAGAGTAAAAGATGTAATCGACTGTTGGTTTGACTCTGGTGCGATGCCTTTTGCTCAATATCATTATCCATTTGAAAATAAAGAATTATGGGAAAGTCAATTTCCAGCTGATTTCATCTGTGAAGGAATTGACCAAACAAGAGGTTGGTTTTATTCTCTTTTAGTAATATCGACATTTGTAAAAGGAGTATCACCTTATAAAAATGTTTTAGTTAATGAATTATTATTGGATAAAAATGGCCAAAAAATGCATAAATCGAAAGGAAATGCTATTGAACCATTTACTATCATGGAAAAATATGGAGCTGATACTGTAAGATGGTATCTTCCTTATGTATCTCCTGTATGGACTCCTCTTAAATTTGATGAAGATGGTTTAAAAGAAGTATATTCAAAATTCTTTAATCCTTTAAAAAATACTTATAATTTCTTTAGTATGTATGCAACAACAGATAAAATTGACATCGAAAAGTGTCATGTTCCCTATGAAGAGAGAGAAGATATCGATAAATGGTTATTATCTAAATATAATTCTTTATTAAAAGTTGTTACAGAAGGTTATGAAGAATATGATTTAAATAAAGTAGTAAGAAATATTACTAACTTTGTTTCAGAAGATTTATCTAATTGGTATATAAGACGTTGTCGTAATCGTTTCTGGGGTAGTACTCTTTCTAAAAGTAAAAAAGCAGTTTATATCACAACTTATGAAGTTTTAGAAGGACTTACGAAGATTATTGCACCAATTGTTCCTTTTATAAGTGAAGAAATATATACGAAACTAACAGGTAATTATTCTGTGCATTTAGAAGACTTTCCAAAAGTAAATTCGGCTTATATCAATTATCCTTTAGAAGAAAAAATGGATTATGTACGTAATTTGATTTCTTTAGGTAGATGGGTAAGAGAAGATGCCAAAATTAAAGTTAGAACTCCATTAAAAATGGCTATTATTGATGCCAAAGTATATGAAAAAATTAATGATTTAGTACCTCTTATTTTAGAAGAATTAAATGTTAAAGAAGTTATAGCGGAAGAAGATTTACATAAGTATATGAATATTACTTTAAAACCTAATTATAAAGTAGTGGGAAAAATATTTGGTAGTAAAATTAAAGATTATGAAAAATTCTTAGAGACAACTACTTTAGATGAATTAAGTAATAAACAAGTAAAATTCTTAGATACTGTAATTGAAAAAGAAATGTATGAAGTAAAAATATCTTCGAAAGAAGGTTATGATGTTGGCGTACTTGATAATTTATTTATTATACTAAATACTAATTTAACTGAAGATTTGATTTTAGAAGGTCATGCGCGAGAATTTGTATCAAAAATTCAAAATATGCGTAAAAATCTTAATTTTGATATCAGTGATAGAATAACTATTTTATATAATGGTGAAGACTTTAAGAAAGTTATTTTAAAATATGAAGATTATATTAAGGGTGAAACTCTAGCAACGGTTCTATTAGAAGATAAGAATGCTGAAGAAGAAATCAATGTTAATGGTCTAAATGTTTATGTAACTATTAAGAAAAATTAGAAATCGGTTAAGATTTCTTTTTTCTTGACTTAAAATAATGATTATGTATAATTATATTAAGGAGATTATATGAATAGAGAAAAAGAATATACTTTAGACCTTATCTATACTTATGCTAAAGAAAAATATGAACAAAAAGATTATGCTAAAGCTTATCTTTTATTTCGAAAAATTATTGAATCAGGAATTTTTGATTTGAATGATTTTATTCTTACATGTAAAGTAGCCAAAGAGGCTAAAGAAGAAGCTGACTTAGTTCGTTTATGTTTAGATAGTAATTATGATTTAGCTTATTATATTAGTAATATTCCTAAGTCTTTAATAGAAGAAAAAGAAACTTTAAATGAAGAAGAAAGAGAAGAAATATATTATATTATTAAATATTTACAAGATGGAAAGTTAGAAGTAGCTTATAATCTAATAAGAAAATATTTAATTAAAATAGATAGATTAAATTGTGATGGTTTTATCATTAATTTAATTAAATTAGCCATTGGAGAGAATGATTTATCTTTTCAAAGTGTAAAAGAAATGCTTATTAAATTAGAGCAAAAAGATTATGAAGTTAATATTTTAAAATATCTTTATGATTATTTTACTTTGGTAAAATCATTCTCAGATAGAAAAAAAGAAATATATTTAAATTTAATTGATAGTTTACCAGGAATGGAAGAGTATGATTTAAAAGAATACTACTCAAAAAGAAAAGAAAAAACATTAGTTAGATAGGCCTCGTTTAAGAGGCTTCTTTATTGCATAAAAATATTAAATAAGATATAATAAATGAAGTTACTAAGGAGATAGAATGAAGAATTTAAGAGTTGTATTTATGGGAACACCTGAGTTTTCCCTTTTACCTTTACAATATTTAATTGATAATACCAATGTTGTTTTAGTTGTAACTAAAAAAGATGCCGTTGTAGGAAGAAAAAAGGAATTAGTGCCATCACCTGTTAAAAAATTAGCTTTAGCTCATAATATACCCGTTTATACACCCGGCTCTATAAAGAAATATTATGGAAAAATTATTGATAGTAAACCGGATATAATTATTACTTGTGCTTATGGTAAAATTATTCCAAAAGAATTAATCGATTATCCTAAATATGGATGTCTAAATATTCATGCTTCCATATTACCTAAATATAGAGGTTCATCTCCTATGCAATATGCCATCATGAATGGGGAAAAAGAAACAGGTATTACACTTATGTACATGGATGAATTTATGGATACAGGTGATATTATTGATATTATAAAATGTCCAATTAATGAAAAAGATAATTTAGGTATTATTCATGATAAATTATCTTTAATTGGTGAAAATATATTAAGAAAAAATTTACCTAAAATTATTGAAAATAAAATAACAAGAACAAAACAAGATGAAAAGTTAGCTACTTATACCAAAATGATAACAAGCGAGATGGAAGAATTAGATTTTAAGGCACCAGTTCGAAGTGTTTATAATAAAATTAGAGCTTTTAGCCCTTATCCTCTTGTTAAAACAAAAGTATTTGCTGAAGAAATAAAAATAAAGGAAGCTCATTATGAAGAAAAAGAGTCTATAGTAGGTAAGGTATATGTTAATAAAAATAGTTTAGGTATTGGTTGTTTAGATGGTATTATCTATTTTGATATTGTAAAACCGAGTGGTAAAAAAGAAATGAATATCAAAAATTATTTAAATGGTAAACAAAAATATATTAAATAGGTGAATTATGAAATTAGTTATCATTAATTTAATTACTTTAATAAGAATTATTGGCACCATTATTTTAATTCCTCTTTATTTAAAATATGGTGGGTTAGTTGTAGGAAGTATTGTCTTACTTTGTTATATCACAGATATAATTGATGGCTTTTTAGCGCGTTTTTATCATGCTTCCACTTTTTTCGGAGCTCTATTTGATGGTTTTGCGGACAAGACATTTACGCTCATGAATTTTATTTTATTATATCTAATTACTCCCTATGCCCTTATTCCTATTGTTTTAGAAATATTAATTTTTTTAATTTTATTATATAAATATAAAAATAAATATAATGTTAAATCAAATATATTAGGTAAAATTAAAGTATGGTTTTTAGCAATAAGTAGTGTTTTAATTTATTATTTAAGTAGTAGTAATTTATTAGGAGATAAATTATATTTAATTATTTTAATACCTACTATTATTTTGGAAGTTTTAACTTTAATTAGTTATATAAAAGAAGTATTAGTTAAGAAAGAAAAAAGAGAAATAAAGAAAGATATTGTTATAAATTTAGAAAAAAATACATGGCATAATTTTAAAAATATTTGGCTTAATCCAGAGTTTTATGAAAGTCATAAAGATGATGCTAATTTAGTACAAATTTTAAGAATTAAAAAAAAGAGTAATGATAAGTAGTTTTGTTTCTTTTCTTGCTATTTTATGCTAAAATAATGGAGTAGGTGGTTTCTTTGCAAGCAGAACAAATTATTGAAAAAGCAAAACAATTAGGTCTTGACCCAGGACATTCTTCAAATACACTTGAGAATTTAAAATTTATTGCCTCTCAAGTTGGTGTTTCTGATTTAGAAGAACTAGATGAAACATTAGATAGAATGCTTAGTGAAAAAGATAATAATATTAATAATGATATTAGTGATAATGTTAATAATATAGATGATATTGAATATTTAGATAATAATAATGAAGTGATGCCCAAAAAACAAAGTTTTGGGGAAAAAGAATATAATGCTGCGAGAGATGATAAAGGACATTATGATAAGAATTATTATGCTAATAAAGGGAAAGAATTAGACCAAAAAGTAAACGATGCCGAACAAGAAAAAAATAAAGAAACCAAAAAAAAGACTGTTAAAGACGATAATGGTAATAAAGTATTAGTTGATAAAAAGAAGAATGTTTTTGACCAAACTAAAGATAAATTTAATTTACAAAAAGCTAAATTTAATCGTTTACAAAATAAAGTTAATAATTTTAAATCAAATGTTTATAAAGCTGAACACCCGGGGGAAGCTTTAAAAGAAACTGCGAAAGAAAAAGGAAAAGAAATGGCTAAACAAGCCGGCAAAAAGGCTGGTAAAGCTATTGGACAGGGAATTAAATCAGGTTTTAAAGCTATTATTACTTTTATTGCGGCCCATCCTTTAGTAGTGGTTATTTTATTAGCAGTGGCTTTAATTATCTTTCTTTTAATCATTATGTTTGGTGGTATTGCTAGTAACGAAGAAAAAGAAGGTTATTTTGATTCAGCTTGTAATTATAATGAAACAAGTGTCCAACTTTCTTCATGTAATATGAATGATACGAAGACAATAAGTATTAAAGATTATGTTTTAGGTTCTACTTATGCTTATACTAAAGATAGTAGTATGACTAATGAACAAATAAAAGCCTTAATGATTATTTTAAAAACTAATGCTTTAAGTAATGGTAATTATGAAAATATTGGTAAATCAATTACCTTAGATGACTGTAATGTTCAATATGAAAGTATTGTAAATGCTAATACAAGTAATTTAGAAAGTATTTATAGTGAAATTGAAAATTATTTATATTTAAGTGATAATTATACTACTACAATTAATGAATTAAGTAATACTAATTCTTTAACTTTTAATGACCAAATTGTAAGTCAAATAAAAAAAAGTAATAAAAATAGTTATAGTGATATTTTAAATGATATTTATAATACGAATAATAATGTTTTTAGCATGACAAGTAATGCTCAAGCACTAGCTTATGCGAGTGGGCAAACTTTATTTTTAGGTGATTCAAGAACTTTAGGCTTATTAAATAGTGGTGTTATAAGTAGTAGTAATACTGTTTATGGTTCAGGTTATGGTTATAACTGGTTTATTGGTAATGGTAGTTTTTCAGCAAGTAATACCAATTCCACAAGTGGTGGTATTGCCGGAATTAATGCGAAATTAAGTAATGGTGGTTCATATAATATTGTTATTTGGCTTGGGGTTAATGATTATTCTTATCGAAATGCATCCACATACTTTAATGAATATGCAAGACTTGCCCGGGGTGAGTGGTCAATGCATACTCTTTATATCGTCTCAGTGGGACCAGTTGATGATAGTAAATCGAAATATGCTAAGAATGATGGAATTAATACTTTTAATAACCAAATGGAAAGTTTAATTAATCGAAGTGGTCTTAGTAATTTAAGATATATTAACCTAAATTATACTCAAAGTTCTATTACAAGTTATGATGGTGAAGGACTTCATTATAGTTATAGTGACTATCGTAATATTTATAGTATTATTAGTAGAAATTTAGTTGCATCTAGTGGTGGTAGTACCGGAGGAAGTAGTGGTGGAAGTAGTAGTATTCCTAGTGAAAACCCTAATCCATCAGGTGGGGGAACCGTTATTCCAAGTGGTAGTTATGCTGTTTATGATTTAGCAATGTATTGTTCTTATCAAAATTTAACAAGTAATAGTAATTTTTGGTGGCCTGTTGGTAGTAGTACGGAAACATCTAGTGGTATTTATGGCGGAGCCCCAACTTCAACAACTATAACTTCAACCTTTGGTTGGCGGGAGTTAGAAACGGGCCCATCTAATCATAAAGGTATTGATATAAGTGGTATTTTAGGACAAACTGTTGTTATCGCAGCCCAAAGTGGAACAGTTATCGAAGTTAATGATTCTTGTCCAGACTCTGGTTCTAGTAATTTACAGGGCGATTGTGGAGGTGGCTATGGTAACTATGTTAAAATTGACCATGGCAATAATGTTGAAACGCTTTATGG
>CANQIY010000031.1 GCA_947624125.1 uncultured Bacilli bacterium
CCCTTAATATATGGGCTTTTAACTTTAAATTATTGTTTTGTATATATACCCGGGCTTTTTGAATTTAATTCAGTCAAAATTAACATTATTCCCTTAAAAAAAATCATATAGCCTTCTTTCTTCATTAATCTATATGATTTTTCTATTCTCTATTTAGTATTAGCAACAAGTGTTGCGTTACCTAATGAATTGGCAATGAGTTGCATTTCCGCAACAGATAACTCCGTACTAGCTAAATAATATGATAATCCATCTTTATACCAACTTAAACTATTAGCACTTAAAGCCCCGATAGACTCACTTAATAAAAGAGGTTCACCATAAACTGGAACAATTTCCATGCTACTACCTTTCATTGCTACTTCTTCAATTAAAACGAAATTTTTATCACCACTAAAAGTTAATATAACTCTATTACCTGTATTGGTTTCTACTTTTTCAGAACTAGTTAAATATGTATTACTTGGAATATATAATGGATAGATAATATTTTCGATATTGGTTGTTTTCTCTGTCTTTTCTCCTGTTTCATTTGGTTTTTGGTTATCACAGCTAGTATCATTTGCACAAGTTTCTTGATTTTCGGTACTATCTGGTTCTTCTTCTTTAATATAATCTTCTAAATTAAATTCATCTTGTTTTAAACCAGCTTTTAAATCAACTTTTGTAAAATTAACCTTTATTTTAACTATATCACTCTCATTATATACTTCAACCTTTTCAATATCTTTCTTATCATTTAAATATATTTTTTGATAAGTTAATTCTTCATTATTTGGATAGTTTACTTTCGTTTTAATAATATAACCATCATCTTTTTCTGTTACTTCACTTTGACTATCATTTTCAATATCTTTTACAATACTTCCTAATAAATAAGCTTGACTAGAATTATTAGGCCAATCACTTTGGAATTTAAAACTTTTATTTAAAGCTGGTGTAATTACATAGATATCTTCTTTATTTTTTAATATTATTTGTTCATGATTATTAGTTTGATTTACAAGTATTACTTTATAATATTCATCTTTTAAATAATAACTTTCTAAACTATACGTAAACGTTTCTTCATCATTACTTATTTCCATATTACCTGTTATTTTATAAGATTTCGTATTTTTTACCTTATCAGTAAAGTCTTTAACGATATTTTCTTTCGTTTCTTTTCCACATCCACATAATAAACAAACAACCATAAATAATACTGCCAATTTTTTCAAATTACCACTTTCCTTCTAATTAAATATATTTTTTAATTATATAAATATTCATGTATATTTAATAAATTTTTTCTCATACTACTAATAAAGGTGAGTGAGTAGATGGAAACATTTCAAAAAGCAACATTGATATTTACAGTTATTGGTGCTATAAACTGGGGTCTAATCGGATTTTTTGAGTTTAACTTAGTTGACTCATTATTCGGGGCTGAAACCATTATACCCAAAATTGTTTATGCCATTGTTGGAATTTGTGGATTAATTAATATTGGCATATTCTTTAATCATTTTGAAGCCAAAGATAAATAATTAACTTTGAATCTCACTATTAAAAGAGATTCTTTTTTATATATCTAAAAGATAGGGAGTGGTAATTGTTCCACTACCTTCTTTTAATTTTAGATTACTTTTTAGATAGAAAACAGGTCTTACTGATAAAAAACGGGACATACCCCAATTAACAACATATCCATCGTTATGGGCTATATATGCTAAAAAATATCCTTGAGTTACATGCCAACTTCTACTAGTCATTGTATATTCAGCTAAAAAAGAATTAACATCATTATTTTGGGAAAAATGTATCCAACTAGTGTTACATACATTAACATAATTTTGGTTATCAATTAAGCAATTTGCATCATTACTTGCTGATAAATAATAGTCACTAACATACATTAAACCTATTTTAGCATTTTTTTCATGTGGAAGCTCTGTTTCGTTCCATTTTTCTTGATGTCTTATGTAATAAAATTGTTTACCTGAAGAAGTTGTAGAAGACTGGGCTTTCACTTCTTTATACATTTCTCCTTCATTTGCTTTTTCATCCCATATTGCTTCCTTTTGACCACTTTCTATTTTGTATACTTCAACACCACTTTGATTTACACCATATTGTGTATTAGTATTCATACTACCAAATAACCAATTATTATTATCTATTTTATCTTCCCATCCTTCTGGAACTAATTCTGTATTGTTTAAAAATGTTTCATTATTTATGTGTTCAAAAATTAATGACTCATGCCAACGTTTACTTGTATTGTCATTTGTCCACCATTGGTCTAGTTCTTCTAAAGCCTCTTTTTTTATTACTTTGACTCTTCCGCTTTCTTCTATTCCTATTATCCGATACATGTATTTGCTAGGATTTTTTGTACATACATTACTATCACTTGTTCCAAAGCATATATAATTTTCTATTCCTTCACTTTGTTGCCCCTGAAAACGATACATCCCTGTCCAGTTGGCATCACCATTTTTTATATCTAAATTTAAACCATTAGGTTTAGGCTCCTTTCCAATTATTTCTAAGCCTGCTCCTTTATCAAAATATAAATAACAATTTATACTTTCAGTGGTATCTACAATTAATTTTTTATTTTCATAATCATAACTTAGTATATCATTTATTATGTTACCATCTATATTCATACATTGGGATTTCTCTTCATTAAATATATAACCATCTATTGGAATTAAATCTTTTTCTTCATAATGAGCTTTACTTTCTTCTACATATATAGCAAAAGTATTATCTTGTTTTTGAATATCTAATTTAACACTATCTAATTCAATTTCTTTTTTATTAAATAATTTAAATAATCCAAATATAAAAATAATTAAACATATAAAAATAACAATTATCTTTTTGTTAATAACTTGCATTACTTTTTCTCCCTTTATTTTATATGCTTATTATATAATACCCCCCCCCGGAGTCAAGTTTTGACAAGCTTATTGTTAGTGAATACAAAAAAGGTATTGTTACATACCTTCCAAATCAGCTAACACTGGATGACCATCTTTTAGGAGCCATTTACTTAATGTTAATTTATAACCAGTTGTAGTTTCAAATTCTGTTAATAAGTCATTATCTATATAATCAGAAATATTTATACTACTTAAATTATTGTTTAATTCAGTTACAAATGCTTCACTTTGCATGTAACTTAAATCTTTACCTATGATTTCTTCACTTGTTATATTACTTCCTGTAATAGCGCTTCCATCTTCGGCTTTATTTCTGTAATATGCGTTTTTTACATCATAATCTTGGCCGGTAAATTTACTTATTCCATATTTTGTCGTTACATCTTTAAAATCACCTAAATTATATACATTATCTAATTTCATTGTCCCTGTATCCAATAGACTAAATCCTACACCAGTATTACCATTTAAGATATTACCTATATTATAACTATTTACTATACTTACTTTTTGATTCTTTTTGGTATTACCAGCCATTAACGAAATAACTCCTCCACCATATCCTTTTTTCAGTAATGAATTTGTTTCTACATCACCGGTATTATATGAATTAAATGCATATATTTGCGCTCCATTCCAAGCTTGTGACGATATCCCTCCAACATAAATTTCACTTGAATTATTACTATTTTTTGATGGTGATAAATTGCCAGTATTATAACTATAGCCAATAAGGCCAACAAGTCCTCCTATCCTATTTCCACCTGTTACATTAGCATTATTATGTGAATTAGTCATTATTGTTTTTCCACTACAACAGCCTATTAATCCTCCTGAATAAACAACTAATACACTAGCATCTATATTAGCATTTATTTTTCCTTTATTATAACTATTATTTATATAGACATTACCATTTAGTTTTCCTACAAGTCCTCCTGAAAAAGCCTCTCTATCATTACCATCTATTATTACTTCTCCATTATTGTAAGAGTTTAAAATTGTTGTTGTATTTGTTGAAGCATTATCTCTTCCTAATAATCCCCCAGCATGTTTTCCTACTAGAGAATTTGTAACTATTCCTTCGTTATGGCTATTTTCTATAGTTAAAGAACCTCCATTATAACCAACTAGACCTCCAGTATTATTACCATTTGTTATATTACCATAATTAACACAATTTTTCACTATTGCATTTCCACTAAAAACTGAACCTATTATACCTCCTAAAGCATAAGAACCAACCATACTAGTTATATTTACATAATTATTTACATTTTCAATATTTGTATTAATAGCTCTACCTATAAGTGCCCCAGTATCAGATTTTAATTTTGTATTAATATTTCCATATAAATTCAAATTTTTTATAATCGAATTTGATGTATATCCAAATAATCCTAATTGTTCTTGTTGTGTTTCAATATTTATATATAAATTTTTTATTTTTTTATTAGTCCCATTAAATATTCCATGAAAATTATTTGCACCTGAATTTCCAATAGGTATCCATCCAGTTCCAGTTGTCATTTCATTTATTAATGTATTATTATCTTCTATCCCATTTAAATTACCATAGTCTGTTCTTTCACTATCATTATAAGAATTTTTATCACTAAAATCTAAATCTCTTGTTAATTCAAAATATTTACCTGTATATGTTTCTCCTGAATTTACAGCTTTACTTAAATCTAATAAATCTTCAATACTCCTTATTTTGTATGGTATTGTCTCTGTTCCATCTCCTTTATAATCATAATATACATAACATGTGACTGGTTTATTTACTCTTAAATTTAGTTCTTTATCTACATAATTATAATTTAAGGCATTTTCTACTTCATTACTATTACTATCTAAACATCCACTTAAAGTTTTATTATATACATAGTCTTCTATTGGAAATGTACTATATTTACTTTCTACATAAGATGCATTACCTTCTGCATCATATTCTTCTATATAAATAGCTAAACTATCTTTAGAATTATTTATATCTAATATAACATTATCTAATTCTATTTCTTTTTTATTAAACAATTTAAATAAACCAAATATAAAAATACTTACACATATAAAAATAACAATTATTCTTTTGTTAATAACTTGCATTACTTTTTCTCCCTTTATTTTATATTTGTTATTATATAATACCCCCCCCGGAGTCAAGTTTTGCAAGAAAAAAAGAGTTAAAAACTCTTTTAATCTTTAGTAATTTTTACTGTTATTGTACTAGTTACAACATAATTTACAAGTGGATTATTATTATCAACTTTTACTTGTACTTCATGTGTTCCTTCCCCAAGTCCAGATAAATCAACATAAGCTCTAATATCACTAGCATTAATCTTATTAATATTAGATAAAACACCTTTTACTTGTACTTCTGTTTTAGCTGTTGAAGTAATATTAGCACTATAACCATCAGCAAGATATCTATATCCAATATCACCAACTTCAACTGTTTTTTGTTCTTCATCTCCAAAAGTTACCGTAATTGTAGCGTTTCTTAAACTAATATCTCTAACTCCAGCTGGTCTACTAATAACAACTGAATAATTTTTAACTGGGTCAGCTCCTAGACCATCAACATTAATTGTTACTGGAACAGAAGTTATTTCTTTGATTTCTTCTTCATCACCATAAATATCAACAGACTGAGTTGCATTATTATTAACTGTAATTGACGCAATGGCTTTACCATTTATAAGACTACCAGTTGTCAATACTGAAAGTGGTACTGTATTTTTATAACTACTTAATACTAATGTACCAGTTAAAGTCTTTGGTACTATTTCAACATTATCTATTATCTGACCTTTTCTATCATATGCTACAAGAGGAATACTCGTTAACTCATAAGAACCAGCTTCACTATATTCACTACTTGAAACATCAACTAAAGCTTTAATAGATGAAATATTACCAATAGCTTTTTCACTACCTTTAACTATAACTTCACTACTATCTAAAGTTACATTAGAAACACTTAATTTACGATTAAGTTCATCAGTACCTACTAAATCATAAGTAACTGTTTTTACTTCACTTACTTTATCTTCTATTTCGACATTTAAATAAGATGGGTCTAAAATATATTCTACTGAGTCAATTGATTTAGAATAAGTAAAGTAAACCCGATAAGTTCCTGCTTCATTATATTTAGATAAATTAAGTTCAACTTCAAATTCACCTAATTGTTTAGCAAGATAAATATCTGTTTTTCTCCCAGCAATTATGATATCTACTGTCTCCGGTACATTTTCAACTACAAAAGCTTCTTCATTATAAACTAATTTAACAGGAACATTACGAATAATTTCCGCTTCATTATTAACTAAACTAATAACTTTATTATCAATAAGTAAGAAACAAATAACAGCAAAAATTAAAGACATAACTATCAAAAATTGTGGTCTATTTAATAATTTATTAAAATTACTATTATTACCTCCTAGAGACTTAGAAATATTATATACAAGTCTACTTATCGGCATAACAATTAATTTATCAATTACTTTCCATATTGCTTCCACAATAGTAAAGATAACACGCCCAATTTTTTTTAAAAACTTACTCATTATCTTCACCACTTTCATTATCTTCAGCTTCAAAGAAGACTTCTGTCTTAGGACTTAATTCTTCAATTAATTTCATTCTAAATTCATCTAAAGATAGATTATAATTTAATTCATTATTGCACGCAATGGAAATTCGACCATTTTCTTCAGAGACAACTAAAGCTAAAGCATCACTTTCTTCAGCTACACCTAAAGCTGCTCTATGGCGTGTTCCAAGTCTTTTTGAAACATTTGGGTTCATACTTGTTTTAAAGACAGCTCCCGCACAAGTAATTCTATCTCCCTGAATAATTACCCCACCATCATGCATTGGTGAATTAGGAAAGAATATTGTTTCTAATAAATCATTAGATAAATCAGCATATATTTTGGTTGAATTTTTAATATATTCTTGTAATGATATTTCTCTTTCAATAACAATTAATGCTCCAATACGGTTCTTTTTAAAATATTCAATAGCTTGCATAATTTCAAAAACAACTTTTTCTCTTTCACTTATTGTTAAAATTTTATGTCTTCCTAAAAGTTGTGTTCTACCAAGAGACTCTAAAACACTTCTAATTTCTGGTTGAAAGATAACAATTATAGCTAAAGGTCCCCAAGCTACCACATATTCTAGTAATACTCCTACTGTATATAAATTTAATATATCACTTAATATTTTAATTAAAAGTATTATAACAACACCTTTAACAATTAAAACCATTTTTATATTATTTTTAACACTTTTTAAAATGTAATAAAAGGCTAGCCAAACTATCCCTATGTCTATAATTTTCGTAATAATAGACCATAACATCGATAAATCCATTTCTTCACTCCTATACCTTTGCTTTCTTATTATAACAAACTTTTTAGAAAATAAAAAGTCCCTCATGGACTTTCTTCATTATTTATTTGGATTTGTATCTAAGGTTTCCGGTTGGGAAGTATTAACGCCCGCCATAGGTGGTGTTACTACTTTTTCCTCTTTATCAGTTCCTAAAATACTTTTATCGTCTAATTCAACACTTTGGGTTTCCCTGTTAAAATTTTTTGATTTAGAAACCATATCCCCTAAACTTTTACCTTCCGGTACCACTAAATTAGCTAATGCATCTTCATCGATTTCATCTTCGCTTTTCTTCATTAAATCATTTTTACTTCGTCTTGAGTCCGTAATATACCCAATAAGGGCAAATAATAAAATAATTGAAACTGTTAAAAACCAAGCATAATTATTACCAATAAACTCTATAGCCTTCTCCATTTTATTCCTCCTAATATAAATATATTATTAATATTTAATAATATGTTATTTTTCTAATTTCCGTAAATCTTTCTCTTTAATACTTTCTCTCTTATCATAATTTTTCTTACCCCGTGCTATACCTATTCCAATTTTAACATGGTTTTTCTTAAGATAAACTCTAGTAGGTATTAAAGTATAACCATCTTGATGGATATATTCTTCTAACTTTTTAATTTCTTTTTTATGTAATAATAATTTTCTTTCTCTTCTTTCATCATGATTAAAGATATTTCCTTCTTCATATTTTGCAATATACATATTTATAATAAAAGCTTCTCTATTTTTAATTCTAACATAAGTATCTTTTAAATCAGCACTACCTTTTCTTAATGATTTAATCTCTGTTCCTAATAAAACTATTCCGGCTTCTATTTCACTTTCTATAAAGTAATCGAAGCGAGCTTTTCTATTAATTATTTCCATGACTTACAACCTCAAAATCTATCATACCTGTATCTTTACTAGCATTAACCACTTTTATTCTTACTTCCATACCTAACCGGTAACTTGTTTTATTACTCGTATTAACTAGTGATAATTGCTCTGGTACATAAGTATAATTACCATTTAAGGTACTTATATGTACTAAACCCTCTACTAAATTAGGTAATTCGACAAAAAAGCCAAAGTTAGTAACACTTGTTATAATACCATCATACTCTTCTTCTAAATGATTTTCCATATATTCAGCCATTTTCATATCAACTACTTCTCTTTCGGCTAAAACGGATGCTTCTTCTCTTTCTGAAGAATGTTCTGCTACTTCTTTTAAATAGCTAGTATAATAATTAATTGTTTCCATATCAATTTGTTTATTAAATAAATAAGTTCTTAATAATTCATGAACTGTTGTATCAGGAAATCTTCTAATTGGAGAAGTAAAATGAGTATAATTTTTAAGCGCTAAACCAAAGTGACCAATATTATTTGTGCTATAAATGGCTTTTTGCATGCTTCTTAATAACATACTATTTAAAATAGGGGCTTCTTTATAATCCTTTAATGATACTAAAATTTTTTGCATTTCTTTACTAGAAGAATCGATTCCTTTCGTCGATACATTAATATTTAAAATCTTTAATAAATTAAGAAAATCAGTTATTTTCTCTGGTTTGGGATTACCATGAACACGATATATAAAAGGTAAATCCATGTTACTAATATGCGTTGCTACTGTTTCATTCGCCGCTATCATAAAATCTTCAATGAGATTTTCTCCTTCTCTTTGAACTCTTTTTACTATATCAATACAATGGCCTTCTTCATCTTGAATGATTTTTGGCTCTGGTATTTCAAATTCTATATAACCATTTTGAATTTTTTTCTTTCTTAATATTTTAGCTAATTCTTCCATTTTTAATAAATCATCTTGATATTCAGCATAACCTTCCGGAACAATATTTTCTTCTAAGATTTTATTAACACATTTATAAGTCATTTGTTTACGACTTTTTATAACTGATGGAAAAATATCATACTCAAATATTTTACCCTGATAATCTATTTTCATAACAACACTTATAGCAAGTCTTTCAACTCCGGGATTAAGTGAACATATACCATTTGATAATTCATGAGGTAACATTGGTAATACTCTATCGGCTAAATAAGATGATGTTCCTCTTAAATAAGCTTCTTCATAAAGATGCGTATTAGGTCTTACATAATGAGTAACATCAGCAATATGAACACCTAATTCATAATAATCTTTATTCTTCTTAATACTAATTGCATCATCTATATCTTTTGTATCATCTCCATCAATTGTAAAAATCATTTCATTGGTTAAATCAACTCGCCCTAATTTTTCTTTTTCTAAAACTTCACTTGGAATACTTAGAAGTTCTTTTTGCACTTCTTCACTAAATTCTAATTCAATATTATGTTTAGATGCAATACTTAAAATATCAATGTCTGGGTCATTTTTATGCCCAATAATTCTTTTAACTATTCCTCTAAATTTTTTGGGGCCTATTTCTTCTTTTAATTCTACTAAAACTTTATGCCCATCAACTAAATTTTGAAAATGATTTTCAAGTTCAATATCTAAATCAATACTTTTATCATCAATAATTAAAGTAGGTTCATTATTGACATATAAAATTTCACCAATAATATTTTTTAAACCTCTATTAAGTACTTTTAAAACTTTACCTTCTAACTTATCATGACGGATAAAAGTATCAATTAAAACAGTATCACCATCTAAAGCACCATTTATATTATCTTTACTAATAAATATATCTTTATCTACATCTTTTTGAATTAAAAAAGCAAAACCATTTCTTTTTGTTACATCTAATTTGCCTACTCTAAGTGATTTACAAAACTTCATTAATATATATTTATGTTTTTGAGTTTCATGAATAACACCATCTTGTTCTAATTTAGTTAATTCTTTTTTTAAATTTTCTAAATCTTTATCACTTTTTAGATGTAAGATATTAGCAATATCTTCAATACTTTTGGCTTTATTATATTTATTTAAAATATTTAAAATCTCATCTTGCATATTAACTTCCCCTTTGATACGTTCCTATATCACCATTAAAAGTACAAGTTTTTTTGCCACTTGCATCCCATGTAACGGTAACTGTATCATTTTCATTAACTTTCTTACCATTGCATTCATTGGTTTCAGCCGTTACTAAACCTCTTGCAATTAAAACTTTTAAAGGAAGGGGAGTACAACTATTTCTTGTACATTTTACTTCTTGTTCAGTTAAACTTGCATAAGTACAAGCAGCTTCTTCAACTTCTTTTAAAAATTCTTCACAATGCATTTTTTTTGTTTCATTTAAAGTATCTTGCAAACTAATCGTAGCAATTATTCCAACAACACCTAAAATTGCAATTACAGCAATAATTTCAATTAATGTAAAACCTTTATTATTCATAACTATCACATGTCTATTATAACATGCTTCCCCAAAGAAAAAAAGAAAATATCTATGAATGGTGTAATTAATTCATATTACTTTTCTTAATTTTATTATTCATAAATTAATACAGGATGGTTATCTTTTAGTGTCCATTTACTTAGTGTTAGTTCATAACCTGTTTTATTTTTGAATTCTGTTAATAAACTATTATCTATGTAATCGGTTAATTTAATACTATCTATATTCTTATTTAATTCTGTTACAAAGTCATTACTTTGCATGTAACTTAAATCTTTTCCTATAATTTCATTATTTGTTATGTTACTTCCAGTAATATTGTCTGCATTTTTATAATAAGCTTTTTTTATGTCATATTCTTGACCCGTAGTAAATTGTCCTATCCCATATTTTGTTGTTACGTTATCAAAATTCATATTACTATACACATTGTTTAATTTTAATGCCCCTCCACTCAATCGACTAAATCCTATACCAAAATTACTATTTGCTATATTTCCTATATTATAGCTATTTACAATATTGACTTTTTGACTATTTATAGTATCACCATTTATTATTGAAATAAATCCAGCATATCCATTATCTAATAAATTTGCTTCCATATTACCAGTATTATATGAGTTAAATATATATAATTTAGCTCCCTTCCAAACCTGTGACGTTATACCTCCAACATGAACTCCACTTTGCCAATTACTATTCTTTGATGGTAATAAGTTTCCTAAATTGTAACATTTATCAATTACTACTATATTTGCTTCACTATTTAATTGACCTATAAGTCCACCAACACGATTACCACCTGTCAATTTAGCATCATTATATGAATTGGTTATTATTGTTTTTCCTAAATTTGCACCAATCAATCCACCTGATGAAACAACTGCTAAATTAGCATCAATATTAACATTTATCTCTCCATTATTATAACTATTATTTACATAAACATTACCAAGTAATCTACCTACAAGTCCTCCGGAAAAAGTTTCTCTATCATTACCATCTATTATTACTTCCCCATTATTATATGAATTTAATATTTTTGTTGTGTTTGCTGCAGCATTATCTATTCCTAATAAGCCACCAGCATGACTTCCTAAAGAATTAGTAATTGTCCCTTCATTGTAACTGTTTTCTATTGTTAGTACATCATTATGGCGACCTATTAACCC
>CANQIY010000032.1 GCA_947624125.1 uncultured Bacilli bacterium
GCACTTAAAAATATCATTAATAATATAACTATAAATGCTTGAAAATATTTTTTTATAATCGTTATTTTCCTATAACCGAGTGCTCGCAACATTTTAAACATTTCTCCATCTTCTTTAATAAAATCAGTTATATAAAGATAAAGAATAACGGTAATAAATAAAAAGAGAATATAAATAGCTATTTTTATACAACTAAATAAAATAGTATTATTTTCATTAGGTACATTAATGGAATAATTAACATGAGAGTCTATTTTATTAAGAACATCTTTTACTTTATTATATTCTTTAACTATTACAATAGTCTTCCCATCTTCATTCAGTATTTTTTCGATATCTTCATTTAAATTAATCTTAACAATACCATCAAAAGAAATTGTTCTATATAAAATATTTTGATATGTTTCATTTTGAACTAATACTAATTTGGTATACAAAGAATTAAAGACCATTAAAGAAAGAATTATGAAGAAGAATGTTATTAAAAAGCCAAGCCAATTCTTTTTTCTAACTATACTTTTTAAGAAAATCATTTTTATTTTCCTTTACTAATTTACCATGATTTAACCGATATATTTCATCTGCATAAATACAATTACGATAATCATGAGTTACCATTATAACACTTTTACCATTTTCACTTAATTTCTTTAATATTTCCATAACTTTTTTCGCATTAACTTCATCAAGTGCACCGGTTGGTTCATCCGCTAAAATATAGTTTGGCTCATTAATCAGAGCTCTTGCAATGCATACTCTTTGTCTTTCACCACCGGATAACTCATGGGGATAGTGATTTTTTCTATCTAAAATTTGTAAATAAGCCATCTTTTTTTCTATTAATTCTTCTCTTTGTTCTTTTATATCTTTATTAATAAGTGTCGCAATTAATATATTATCTTTAGCATTTAACCGGGGATTTAAATAATAATCTTGAAAAATTAAACCTATTTCCTTTAACCTCATTAAAGATAATTCTTTATCATTTAAATTATTAACATTTTTAGAAGATATTATTAAATCACCAGCGTCTAATTTATCTAATAATCCTAAGATATTGATTAAAGTACTTTTCCCAGCACCACTTTCCCCAATTATTAAATAAAATTTATTTTTTTCAAATGAAATATTAACATCATCTAATATTTTTATTTCTTTCCCATTTTTCCAAAATGATTTTTGCGCTTTTTTTAATTCCATATCTAACCTCTTATAATATAATTTTTCTTTTTTCAATTATTTTCTTTATTTTTTGCTTTATGATAATACTTGGATATATAATACCTATAACAAATAATACTATTATTTCTTTAAAATCATATTTGATACTAAACATTTTAAAAGACATATAATTACTTTTAATAGTGTTAATAATAATTAAAATTATAATACTTAAAAAATATGTTATTCCTAACGCTATTAAACATAAAACTAAATATTCAATAGTATATATTTTAATAATATCTCTTTTTTCATAACCCATACTTTTATATAATAATATTTCTTCTTCTTTCTTATTAAGTTCCTTTTTAATATTAAATTTAATTAAAATATAAATTAATATCGTAAATATTATGAATATTACAATTGTAATTATTAAAAGAAAGATAATAGATGCATAATTTACCTCTAATAAAGGAGAAGAAACATAACCAAAATCATCTAGTAAATGAGATACTTCATCTATGTTTTTAACATCATCTACAAATAGACGGTAAGTTTCACTATTACTATCCGGATAATAAAAATTATATATATCATTAAAATCTTCATAACTAGTTAAACATACATTATTATCTAACATATATTTATAATTATCATAAGTATCTACTATTTTAAATTCTTTTTCATAACTATTATAAATATCATTAGCTTTTTTAGACAAAGAAATTTTTATATTGGTATCTATTATTTCCTTTCCATTTATAATATCTTTTTTCGTAATTTCACTCATATTATACTTAGGTACAAATTCCTTCGGACATATTAAACTATTATTTGTTAAATTATTAAACATGGTAGAATTAGCAGGTCTTATTATAATATCTTCAAACTTGTCACTATGAACTAGAAAAGAAGTTACTGACTGTTTGTTAATACTTAAAATATGTTTATTTTCTTTTAATTTTTCTATATCAGTTTCAGATGGAGCAGGAAAAACACTTAATGTTCTAGCATCTAAACTATTACGAGTTAAGTTATTTATATAATTAAAAATACTGTCATTTAAAGAAATAATAATACTACTTAGTAATAATATGACAACCATTATAATTAGAAAAAATATTTGTCTTTGTTTAAATTGTCTATTTTTCTTATATAACATTAATAAATCTTTAAATGCCATTATAATCACTTCTTTCCTCTAAAATTGCTAATAAAAATTTATCATGCTTTTTTATAATTGGAAAGAAACTATGCGTTGCTTTATTCTAAAGTTGCTAACAAATAATCATAAAATTCATTTATTTTATCCTCACAAATATTACAATTATCCATATTACATGAAATATCTTTTTTATAGGAATTACATTGATAAGAGTCAATATGATTATCATAAATTATAAAATTATCTTGCATAAGATAATGCCATTCTTCTCTTATTACATCATCCATTTTAATAATAACTATTATTTTCAAATCATCATAAAAAATATAATTAAAAAGCCCGTCTTGATAAAGATAAGAACCATCCTCATATTTATATTTTTCTCTTATTTTTGCCATTATTTTTATATCTTCAGAAGTTATATTATTTTCTATTTTTGCTTTTTGGTCAGTAGTACTTTCATCCCTTTTAAAATAGAATAAATAATCGTTAGTATAATCTTCTTGAAAATTAAGATTTAATGTCTCTATAGTATTATCTATAAATTGAATATCTAAATACATATTTTTCATAATATACTCAATATTGTCTAAATTTAAATATCCATTATAATTAGGAAAATCGACAAACACCATATTATCGGTTGTATTATAACATATTTCTTTATCACGCCCATCTTCTTTGTAATATAGTCTTAATGAAGTTATATCTTTTCCACTATTATTAGTTATATTTCCTAATGTAAAATAAACTTTTTCTTTTGTTTTAATAAACATGCCATCATAAATATTTAAATTAGAAGTTGAGCCAGTTACTGTATAAATTTTTACACTTTTATAAGTAATAATAAAATAATAAACTAAAAAGGTAAATAATAACATAATGATACTAATAAACAAAACGATATTTACTTTTTTCCTTTTTTTTAGTTTATCTAATAAGTTTATTGATAATTTATCAACTTCATTATTATTATCTTTATTTAATCTTTTTCCTAATAAGATTTCATTTATTGATACCTTAAAAATTTCACTTAATCTTATCAGAGTTAAACTATCCGGAATACCAACGCCTCGTTCCCATTTAGATATAGCTTGTCTACTAATTGGAACCATGTTAGCTAAAGCTTCTTGTGTTAGTTTTTGTTCTTCTCTTAATAATTTTATAAATTTTCCTATTTTTTCCGCATCCATAAATACCTCACAACATTCTAATAATTAATCTTATTTTTCTATTTATCACACTATATCAAAAAAGAGTTTTTTAAATAATTTTTGTTAAATCTAAATTATATATTATTACTTCTATTTCCTTATACTTTATATAAGTATTATTTTCTTCAATTACATAATTAATTTTATTAAGTGGTAGAGATAATTCTAGTAAATAATCCGGTTGAATAGCTATACCTCTTCCTTTTAATATATTGTTTTTATTTGCATCATTAAAAAATAATATATTTTTATTTGTAATAATCATTGTTAAATTATATTCTTTGTTGTTGATATCTAGGAAAACACTTCTATCTTCATAAATAGCTTTCTCTTTATTTTTAGTAAAATCATAATTAAACATTAACTCATCCTTTCAAATTATTTGCAATATCCATAAAGACATCTTCACTTAATTCTTCGGCTCTTACATTTTCAGGTAAATGATATTTATCTAATACTTTTTTGACTTTATTAAAATCATAATTTTTTAAATTATTTTTTAAAGTTTTTCTTTTCATTTTAAAAGCATCATCTATTAATTTAAAATAAATATCTTTATTAACATTGAGAGGATTTATTCTTTTTGTAAATTTTATTACGGCACTTTCTACTTTAGGAATTGGGTTAAAACATTCTTTACTTACTTTAAATAATTTAGAAACATCATAGTAATATTTTAAATAAAGAGTAATACTACCATAATCACTGGTTCCATAAAGAGATGCAAAACGATTAGCTACTTCTTCTTGCACCATAAAGACCATTTCTTTTATAGGTAAATCCAAATTAATTAAATGTTTAATAATAGGGGTTGTTATATAATAAGGAAGATTACCAACAATATAAATATTTTCATATTGATAATTTTTTATATCGTCAATTATATTACTACTTAAGATATCTTTATAAATAATATGTAAGTTAGAAGAATTTAACTGAGCTAAATAAACTTTTAAATCCGTATCTATTTCATAACAAAAAAGAAGACAATTTTTCTTCATAAGTTCTTTAGTTAAAGCTCCTCTTCCGGGACCTATTTCAATTATTAAATCGTGATTACTTACTTTAATACTATCACTAATTTCTTTTATAACTAAATCATTTATTAGAAAATTTTGTCCTAAACTTTTTTTGGCTTTCATAATACTTATTCACCAAATCCCTCTCTTAAGACATCGTATGTTATAATACTTCGTCCCACATTTTTAATGGCATATTCTAAATTAGGGCTTAAAAAATCTAAGTCTTTACCCGGAACACCTCTATCTAAGACAATGGCAATAACAGGACTAGATGATATTCTTTTTGAATCGAATTTAACAATTGAGCCACATGGTAAGTTAGGGCTAGATGCCACGATATAGACTTCACCATAAGTTTTATCAATATAAGTATTTTTACCATCTCTAATATTATAAGAAGGCATACAACCAAGTGTACCATTACATAATGGACAATTATAAACATAACCAGTTAAGTCACCTGTATAAGTATCTTTAACACTATATATATCACTTTCTAAAAATTCATCAACTTTTAAAGCCATCGTTGATAGATTAACCGTTTTATTAACATTATCTGTATAAGTTTTAGTTAGAATAGGATGAATATAATTAGATGAAATAATGATAAAAAATATCATGATAGTAGTTTTTAAAACATAATTTATTGCTTTTATCATTTATTCACCTTCTAACATATTAAATTATAACTACTTTCCTATCTTTTGTCAAAAAAAGGTTATTTTTCCTTCTTAATTTCCCTCGTATAATGACATTTAGGATAAGCACTACAACCAATAAAACTACCATACTTACTTTTTCTTTTAACTAATTTAGCACCACATTTTGGACAAAGCATATCATTTTCAAAATCTTTATCTATTTTATTACTCTTACCTACATTACATCTTTCACATAAAGTTTGCAAATTACTCATAACTGTTTTACCCCCTCTTGTAATAGGGATAATATGGTCAACATGTAATTTAACTCCATCACTAGCTTTAGCACCACATATTTGACAAGTATAATTATCTCTTTTTAAAACATTATATCTAATCTCATCGTTCATTATTTTTCGCTCTAATTTAGCATTCGCTGCATATTCTTTTCCTTTTTGCCAATTATGATAATTTTGGGTTAATTCTTCATATGTTAAAAATTTAGTTTTTTCTTCATTTACACCATTAGAAGGATTATTATAATAAACTCTAATATAAACATTAACTTCATATAATGTTTGATTATTTTTAATGCTATCAATTATATCTCCCTCAATTTTTAAAAATTTTTCTTTCTTAAACCCACTTTTCTTTAAAGCATCTTCATAGGTTTCTTCTTCTAAATTATCTATATAATTTTTTAGTGTTTCTAACTTTTCTTTATTTTGAAGAGAATTCTCAAGATTTGTCCGTAAATCATTAGTATTATTATCTAAATGATAAAATAATATATCTTCCATTCTTACTCTATCAAGACTTTTTCTTGAATATTCTCTTTCTGCAATATAATGATTTTTTTTAATTTCTGCAAAATTTAATTCTTCTTTTTTACTATTTATTTTACTAATTTTATTACTATACTTAGTAACAATTGTTACTTCTCTTTTATGCACAAAAAATAAGATTAATCTTATCAAAAAATAAATAATAATAGGTATTTCTAAAAAATAATAATTAGTAAAAATTAAAATAATTATACTTAGAAAAATTAAAAATTTATCAAGTTTTGTCATAAACCAACACGTCTTTCCAAAAAGATTATACCATATTATGGTGAATGGTGAAAATCATTACAAAAAAAGAAGCTTATTCTCTTCCTTTTAAATTAAATATTCTTTGTAAATTATTATTAGTAATTTTACTTAATTCTTCTAAAGAAATATTTTTTAGCTCACTAACAAATTCTGCAATTTCTTTAATATAACCGGGATTATTTTGGGTACCTCTATAAGGGTGAGGGGTTAAAAAAGGAGAATCTGTTTCTAGCACAATATTTTCTAAAGGTATTTTGGCAATTACCTCTTTAATGTGGGCATTTTTAAAAGTAATTACACCATTAACACCAATTAAAAAGCCCATTTTGATATATTGGATAGCAGTTTCCAAACTTCCTGAAAAAGAATGAATAAGACCCGTTACATGATAATTTTTTAAAATATTTAAAGTATCTTCTGTGGCATCCCTACTATGAATAATAACCGGAACACGTTTTTCTTCAGCTAATTTTAATAATGTTTGAAATAATTCTTTTTGACTCTCTTTATTATCTTTTGTATAGTGATAATCAAGACCAATTTCCCCAATAGCAACAATTTTTTTATTATTTAAATTATTAGCAATAAACTCTATATCTTTATTTGTAGAACCTTCCATATTTTCAGGATGAATACCTATAGCTCCATATACTTCTTTATATTTAGAAATAGTTTCTAATACTTCTTTATTACTTTTGGTATCAACCCCATTGGTAATATAATAATTTACACCCTTTTTAGTAGCGTCATCAATAACTTTTTTAATATCTTCATAATATTCTTTATATAAATGACAATGACTATCAACAAACATTAATTTTCTTTTATCCTTTCAAATAAATTAGCTGGTTTTTCATCACCTAAAACATATTTTGGTGTTTTATGATAAATATTATCAAAATTATTATTTTCAATTTTTAAACCAGCAAAGATTTTATTCGCTGTACTTGGAATAAAGGCTTGAAGTAAGGTAGCACTAACTCTAATTGCTTCCATTAAATTATATAAAACTGTTTCTAATCTATCTAATTTACTTTCATCTTTGGCTATACTCCATGGTGTTGTATCATCAATATATTTATTACATTTTCGAAGAAGGTCAAAGATAATATCTAAAGCTTCATTTATTTTTAATTCATCCATTTTTTTATCAACTTTATTTTTTAAATCTTTAGTTGCTTCTAATAAATCTTCATCAAGAGCTTCATAACATTTTTTATCTTCAATAACACCACCAAAATATTTTATAGCCATTTGTATTGTTCTACTAACTAAATTACCTAAAATATTACATAAATCAGCATTAGTTCTGGTAATTAAGGCACTTTCTGAAAAATTACCATCACTACCAAAAGGAACTTCCCGAAGAGCAAAATACCTTACAGCATCAACGCCATAAGTATTGATATATTCTCTTGGGTCTTTATAATTACCTAGACTTTTACTTATTTTACCACCATCAATAACAAGCCAACCATGACCAAAGACTTGATGAGGTAGAGGTAAATCTAAAGCCATTAAAATTGCAGGCCAAATAATGGTATGAAAACGAACTATTTCTTTCCCAACTAAATGCAAATCAGCTGGCCAATATTTTTTAAATTCCGGTGTTTCATCCGGATAACCTAAACTTGTTATATAATTAGTTAGGGCATCTATCCAAACATAAATAACATGTTTTTCATCAAAATCTACGGGAATACCCCATTTAAAAGATGTTCTTGAAACACATAAATCTTCTAAACCCGGTTTAATAAAATTATTTAACATTTCATTTTTTCTCGAAACAGGTAAAATAAATTCCGGTTCACTCTCATATAATTCTTCTAATTTCTTTTGATATTTACTTAGTCTAAAAAAGTAAGCTTCTTCAGTGACAAAATTAACTTCTCTTCCACAGTCAGGACATTTACCATCAATTAACTGACTTTCTGTCCAAAACGATTCACATGGAACACAATAAAGACCTTTATATTCACCTTTATATATATCCCCTTTATCATATAAAGTTTTAAATATTTTTTGAACTCTTGTATAATGATGCTCATCAGTTGTTCTAATAAAATAGTCATAAGAGATATCTAAACTTGCCCATAAATCTTTAGCATTTAGAATAATCTTATCAACATATTCTTTTGGTGTTACATTGGCCTCTTCGGCTTTAGTTTCAATTTTTAAACCATGTTCATCCGTTCCGGTTTGAAAAAATACATCATAACCTGCTAATCTTTTATATCTTGCAATTGCATCAGCAATAATTGTTGTATAACAATGACCAATATGAAATTCCGCACTTGGATAATAAATTGGAGTTGTTATATAATATTTTTTATTCATTTATTTTTCCTCTTTTCTATTTGTACTACCAATACCACTTTTTCTTTTTTCATTTATGGTATCACCACACGTTAAATATTTAATAAATATGCCTTGGACATAAGCATCATTTTTATGAATATATACTCTTTCTTTTCCTTCATTTTGTAAAGAAACAAATATATGTCCTTCATTACCTTCATTATTGTAGTAATCACTATCAATAATACCTAATTGATTAGTTAATCTTACATTATATTTAAAACCTAAACTACTACGCATTACAATAAGTAATACTTCATCACTTAACATTTTAGCTTTATACCCAGTTGGTATTTTTTTTATTTCGCCGGGTTCAATTATTATATCATCTATTGCTAAAAAATCATAACCGGCACTATTTTCCGTTTTCCTAACTGGTAAATTATATTCTTCATATAATTTTTTAGCATCTTTAAGAGCTTTTTTAAATTGTTTAAAACTTATTTTTTCAAAATATCTATCCATCTTCTTTATAATACCTTTCTTAAATCACTAAGCTTATGTACTATTTCACAGTTTTCCATCTCTTCATCAGTTAACCATATAGCTCTTATATTAAGCTTTTTTGCAAGCATAATATCTTTTTCATACGAGTCACCAATTAAAATACAATTTTCTTTTTCATAGTGTTTTAAAATAATATCTAAACTTTTAATATGGGGTTTAAAATAATTTATATCAGCCCCGATAATATCCTTAAAATATTTAGCAATACCTATTTTTTTAAGTCTTTCTTTTTGGGAAGATGTAAACCAATTAGAAACAACATATAAGTCATATTTTTCTTTTAAATAACAAATAATTTCTTCTATACCATCTTCTTTATATATACAAGTATTTAAAGCTTTTATATATCCATCTATTATTTTCATATCTAAATTTAAGTTAAGTTCTCTATTAATGTAATTTAACAAATCTTCTTTATCTAATTTCTCATGACTTATTTCATATTTATCTACTAAATCATATATTTGGGTAGTTACTTTTTCATCTAAATTATACTTAAGCATATAAGAAATTATCTTATCTTTATAACTTGGTAACCATGGTATTAACGTATTATCTAAATCAAATATTATCGCTTTTATAAAATCATCCCCAATAAAAAAATCATAAATAAAAGGACGAGCATTCCCGCGGTACCACCTTTATTTATGATATTAATCATACACTTTTGTTATAACGCACATCTGCGACTTAGCTCATTTGCCCATACTAAATTAGTTCATTTATTAGTTTGCACCAACCACTAATTCTCTTTAAAAAATTCCTAATTTTCTTTAACAAATTCCTCACTAATTAAGTTTAGTTTAACACAAGTTAAAGAGCAATTCAAGTTTTATAATTTAAAATTTGATAATAAAAGGTTCATCTGTTGTTCCAATACCATCTAATAATTCTTCAGTAGATTTTATATAGAATACAGGACGAACAGACACTGTTTCAGTCATATTCCAAAAACCAGTTCCACCAGAACCACCAACAACATATGCAGGGAAACCACCACTGGAACTATAAAAACCAAAACGTGTCATAGTCCACTCATTTTTATTACTATTATTATCGTTTCGGGTTATATGCATCCAACCTGTATTACATATATTTTCATATGTATTGTTATCATAATTACAATTTGCTTCATTACTTACTGATAAATAATAATCACTTAAATTTATTAATCCTACTTTAGCATCTACATTATGAGGAAGTTCAGTTTCACTCCATTTTTCTTTATGTTCTATATAATAAACTATTGCACCAGATGTTGTTGTAGAAGATTTAGCTTTCACCCCTTTGTATTCTTCATTTTCATTTTCTGCCTTTTCATTCCATAAAGCTTCTTTTTGACCACTTTCTATTTTATATACTTCGACCCCACTTTGTTTTGCACCATATACCTCATGCAAATGGTTCATACTACCAAACAACCAATTATGATTGTCTATTTTATCAATCCATTCGGGTGGAACTAATTCTGTATTTTTTAAAAAGTCATTTCCATTTAAAGAATTAAACGGAATGCTATTAGGCCATGTTATATTATCCAAATTACTTTTATGCCATTGTTCATTTTCTTCTAAAGCTTCCTTTTTTATTACCTTTATTCTTCCACTTTCTTCTATTCCTATTATTCGATACATGTATTTACTAGGATTACTTGTACATTCATTACTATCACTTGTTCCAAAACATATATAATTCTCTATTCCGTCTTCCTGTTGTCCCTGAAAACGATACATCCCTGTCCAGTCTTCACTACTACTGGTTGTTTCTAAATTTAATCCTTTTGGTTTAGGTTGCATTTCTATGATTTCTAATCCAATACTCTTATCTAAATATAATGTACAATATACTGTTTTATTACTACTTATTGTTATATGTTAAAGTCAATATAAAAATGTAATATTTGGACCATATAATTATGTAGGAAATCCTACATTTTTAAATGAGCCTTAATCATCAGATTCAGTATCGCATAAAACGTCCTTCATACGATAAGATTTACCCGTAATATTGATAATATGAGAATGATGTATTAATCTATCTAATATGGCATTAGCAATCATTAAATCCCCAAATAGTTCACCCCATTTAGAAAATGGTTTGTTAGTTGTGATTATAGTTGAATTTTTTTCATATCTTTTATTTAT
>CANQIY010000033.1 GCA_947624125.1 uncultured Bacilli bacterium
TTTTGTTAATAACTTGCATTACTTTTTCTCCCTTTATTTTATATTTGTTATTATATAATACCCCCCCCGGAGTCAAGAATTTAAAAAAAAATAATGCCTAAGCATTACTTAAATCCATCTACTTATATATATTTTTCTAGTCGTATATTCTTCATATCTAACAAAAATATTTAAAATTATATCAACTAAATTATTAATAACATTATTATCATTTTTAACTCGAACAGTTACGATTTCTCGTTGTAATTCCGTTCTAAATTGATAATCATGTATATAATTAGCTAAAACATTATCTAAATTAATAACTTTTTCTAACTCCTCTTTATTATTTATATCAACAGAGAATATATAATTTTTATAAATTCCTACTAATTTTTCACTGACAACATCACTATCATCAAAATCAAAATTAACGATATTATAATAATTAGGACAATATTTTAAAATCTCTTTATTAATATTCATATACTATAACACTCTCTATTTATAAAACAATAATACTACAAACACTTATATTTAGTCAAGATTAATAACAATAAAAATAAATAAAAAAAATAACCATTCTGATAAAACGGCTATTTCTAGTTTTAATAACTCATCACATCATTTAAAATTACTCTCCATAATTTTAAACATATCCAAATATTATCAGTATTTGTTGTGAATCGCTTATCTTTAGAGTTTTCTTTCTCAATAAACAATTGTTTTTGCTTAGCGTAGATAAGATTATTTTTTTATATAATTTATTTTACTATAAACACAGTTTTCACACATATCGACGCTACTACTATTAATAATAACTTCTAGATATGATTACTAATTGTGTTATTTTACTAAGCAATATTATTATATGATATATTAAATTTTTTGTCAATATCTGGAAACACATTTTTTATAAAATTTTTTTAATTTCCCTATTTTCTTAATTCATTTCCTAATTTTATTTCTTTTTGATACGTAATAATAAGTTCATGCAAAGCTCTTGTCATAGATACATATAATAACTTCATATCTAATATATTATTTATATCATATTTTTCTAAATCATTAATAATAACGGCATCAAATTCTAATCCTTTGGCTAAATAACTTGGTAAAACACATATTCCACCTTTATACTTTGTCTTTTTCGTCGTAATTAAATCACTTTCAAAATTATTTTTAATTAAATTATAAATATTATTACTATCTATTTCATCTTTACAAATTATAGCAATACTTAAATAACCATTTTCTTTAAAATAATTTATTTTATTAATTAAATAATCTCTTTTATTTATATCAAGAACTTTTTCTAATAATACATCATTACCATGTCTTAAAACAGCTTTAGCATGGCCATAACCAAAATATTTAGAAATAATATTAGCTTTATCCATGATTTCACAAGTTGTTCGATAACTTTTATCAAGCCTTTCTAAATTACAAGAATTATTAAATATTTCTTTTATAACCACTTTCCAATCATCTATACTTTGATAAGAATAAATAGATTGAGCTAAATCACCAAAAATAGAGAAAGTACTATTTTTAAATAATTTCTTTATCACATAAAAATGATATAAACCTAAATCTTGAGCTTCATCTAAGACTACATGAACATATTTATCATAACCTTTATAACCATGAAAGATTAAATTTAGATGGATTAAAGCTGGTAAATCTTCATATCCCAATGTTTTCTTATTGATATCTTCAATAGTACTTTCTTTAAGTAATTTTATATCACAATCATTATTATCTATATATTGTTCACAATTATTAATAAAATTTTTATATATTTCTAAAGTTTTTAAATTATAATCATGAAAATATTCTTTAATTATTTTTTCAATATTTGTTATTTCTTTATTAAATTCTTCAGTTATAGTTAATATTTCTTTTTTTCTCTTTTTATCTAATGTATTTAAATATTCATCTTTATATTTTAACCAATAACTATACTTAATATCATCCCCATACTTTTTCATATAACTTTTACCATATTGAATGAATGATTTTATTCTTATACTTATAGCTAAATCTTTTTTATTTAAATAATCTCTAAGAACTTTTTCCGAAAATAATACTACTCCTTTATATTTGATAGGTCCATGAATAATATTTTCTTCTAAATAAGTAATATATTTTTCTATAGCGTCCCGATATTTTAAAGTTGATTTATATTTAATAATTTTAGTATCTAAATTATTATTTAAAATACTTTCTAACTGGGTATTTTGAGAAATTATTTTTATTTTTTCTTTTAAATAATTATTAACAATATCTAAAAAAGTATATTGAGAAACAGAATTCACTTCTAAATCCGGTAAAACAGATGAAATATAGTCCATAAAATAAGCATTAGGACCAATGACTAAAAATGAACTTTCTTGATAATTTTTTTGTTCATTATAAACAAGATAAGCAATTCGGTGAAGAGCCACGGTAGTTTTACCAGAACCAGCTGCTCCTTCAATAATATTATTCTCTCTTAGCTCTTTTCTTATAATATGATTTTGTTCACTTTGAATTGTAGCTACAATATTTTTAAGACGTTTATCAGCCGAAATGCTTAAATATGGTTTTAAAAGTTCATCATTCGATATAGTATTTACATCTTGAAAATTAATTAAAGCACCCATCTTTATTTCAAATTGTCTTTTTAATTCCAATGTTCCTTTTATCTTACCCGATGGTGATTCATATTCGCATTCACCAATATTAGAATCATAATACAAACTTGAGATAGGTGCTCGCCAGTCAACAGTTATTGGATTTTCTTTACTATCTAAAATACCTACTTTACCAATATAACAAATATCTTTTTTATTATCTTCATTTTTAAAATCAATACGACCAAAGTAAGGATTATTAAGATATTTATTAAGCATTCTTACTTTTGTTCCAAATTGATTTAATAAATTTTCTTGCATTAATGGGTCATTTTTATAATATTTACTGACATTTTGCATTTTTTCTTCATAAAGAATGATAAGTTCTTTGTACGTCTTTTGAACATTTTGTAATTTTTCTTTTTCAATTTCTAAGATGGTCATTTTTTTCATACCTCCTTAAAAATAATCTTTAAAAACTAATCAAAAGTTTAACATATTCTCTTTTAAAAGTAAATAATATCTTTATATAAAAAAAAGAAAAGCTTAAGCTCTTCCGGCATATTTACCATCACTAGTTGAAATTAAAATATTTTCTCCTTCTTCAATAAATAAAGGAACTTTAACAACTTTACCTGTTTCAATTGTTGCATCTTTTTGCGCATTAGTAGCAGTATTTCCTTTAACAGCAGGAACTGTTTCAATAACTTTATATTCAATTTTTTCTGGTAAAGTTATACCAATAATTTCCCCTTCATAAAAATCAATGGAAATATCAATACCCTCTTTAACAAAAGAAGCATCATCCCCTAAGATTTGCCGAGGAACTTCAATTTGTTCATAAGTTTCATTATTCATAAAGACAAAATTGTCACCACTTGTATATAAATATTGAACTTTATTTTTATCTATATGGGCTTTAGTAATTTTAATATTAGTATTAAAAGTTTGTTCCACAATAGAACCCGTTTTTAAATTTTTTAATTTTATTCTAACAAATGCTGGTCCTTTTCCTGGTTTAACATGTTGAAATTCTTGAATTAAACATAAGTTACCATCAATAATGACAGTCATACCATTTTTAATATCATTAATATTTATATTCATTTATTACACCTCTTTTCTTTATTTCTTTTCTTTTGCTATAACACTTTTACGACATTTAGGACAATATTTTTTAATTTCTAAACGTTCAGGATTATTTTTTTTGTTTTTACTTGTTGGACGTAATTCCGTACCACACTCAGTACATCTCATATTAACAAAATTACGATTTTCATTTTTAGCCATATAAAATCCTCCTCACTTAATTACCATCATATTATATCAAACTTTTACATATTTTCAAATAAAAAGTTTGTAATACCCTGGGAAATATATCTTGTTATATATATTTTACTATAATTATAATCTTTCGCTACATAAATATTCGGGGCTAAAACTATGACACTGTAAAGAGGATTATCATAAGGAGCAAAGCCTACAAAAGCCATAGAAGTTGTTTTAGTATCCATTACTCCATCATTATTAGTATCGATAAAAGTTTCACTAGTTCCAGTTTTACCAGCAGGATTATATTTACTTAAAATATAATTTCTAGCTGTTCCACTTTGGGTAGCTAAATGCATCGCATCTTTTAATCTTGCTAAATATTTTGGAGCTAAACTAACTTCTCCTACTACATTGTAAGGATTATTAATAATATTATCATTATTATTTATATATTTCATAAGTTGCGGTTTTCTTTTTTCACCACTTGATGCCACTGTATTAACATATTGAAATAATTCCATTGGCGTATAAGTATCATATTGACCAATTGTTAAATTAAGAAGTAAATCACTAGAGGTACCAGAACCAATAATACCTATTTTTTCATTTGGTAAATCAATTCCTGTTAAATTACCTAATCCATACTCTTTAAAAGTATTTCTAAATTTATCAAAATCTTCTTTTTCTGTATTTAACTTCATATTATAGTAATAACTTGCTCCAGCTATACCTAGAGCTATTCTAAATTGATAATAATTACTACTTTTACTAATTGCTGTTAAATCACTAACTTTTCCTAAACTTTTATAACTACATTTAATAGGTACTTGATAAAGTTTAATACAACCATCTGTCATTTCCGTGCCAATATCAATAACCCCATATTTATAACCAGTACTAATCGTCGCCATTTTGACAACTGAACCAACAGTATAAGAAGAACTAAATAAATTAGTATTAACATTTTTAAATGTTGGATTATTTATAGTACCAGTTAATTTTTGACCAGCAAGTGCAATAATCTCTCCAGTTAAAGGATTACCAACAATACTATAACTTTCTGTAAAATAATCAGTATTTTTATATCTTTTGGCTTTTAAAATATTTTCTCTTAATAATTCTTCTAATTTTAATTGAACTCTTATATCAATTGATAAAGTAATATCATGGCCTTTTTTTCCTTCTTTTAATACTTCTAAAGTATTATCTTCTTTAATTTTATAAAGCGTTTTTTCACCCTTTAAATAATCTTCATATTCTTTTTCTAAAAAACTTAAACCAACAATATCATTTAAATTATATCCTTTTTTTAAATATTCTTCTTTTTCTTCTTTTGGAATACTTCCCACTCTACCTAAAATATCATCTAAAACTCCTTCATAATTATAAATTCTATCCCAAGTAAGCTCTACTGTAATACCTTTAATATTTTCATCAATGATTTTACTATATTGAGTATCACTCATTCCTTTTTTAATCATTTTTTTATCATATGAATAACCCTTATTCATTAAATCATATATTGTAGCGCTTTTTTTCTCTAACTCCGTTAATTCATTTAACATCTCTTCTGTAATTCTTTCATTTTTTAGGGACTTAATGTCATCATTACTAAGTTTTCGCATTTCCCATAATTTATTTTCTTCCTCTGTTATTAAACTATTACCATTATCATGAGTTATAAGCCAATATTTTTTTAAAGAATTGTTATTTATTTCTATATCAATAATACTTGCTAATTTATTTGCAATATCAATTTCATCTTTTAAAGTAATTCCTTTTAATTTTTGATAATAAATAGTCTTAACTCCGATATTATCAACTAAAACAATTCCATTTCTATCTAAGATTCTTCCTCTTGGAGCACTACTTCCAACAACATAATTTATTCTTTTTTGATTAAGAAGTTCTAAATATTTAGTATGCTCTTTTTGATTTAAATAAAATATTCTTAATATTAATCCCATAAATATTACAAATAAAAAAAAATACTTCTTCATAGACTCCACCTTTATTAGTATGGAACATTAAAAGATTAGTATTCATTTTCTAAATTTAACATAATATATATTAGGTGATACTTATGTATAATATAATTGCAAGATATATTGGGAAAATGACAAAAGATGATGTTAGAGATTTTGCCCATAGTAAAAATATCGATTTAAGTGAGCATGAACTCGATTTTACTTATGATTTTCTCAAACGTAATTATCAAAATATTCTTAGTAATCCAAAATTATTTAATTTAGAACGTTATAAAAGTAATTATAGTGAAGAAAATTATGAAAAAATCAATAAAGTTTGGCAAGAATATTTTCAAAGATTTTCATCTTTTTTATAATAAGCTCTTATATCTTCATATAAATGACTATTAAATTCTCCTTTTTTTAACATATCAATTTCAAATTTATAAGGAGGATAAATTAATTCTTTAGGATTATCTATATTACTTACATAAGGTGTTTCTAATATTTTAGGAACATCTTTTAATAATTCATTATTAATAATACTCAGGATAGCATTAAAACCAATTGTTCCAAAGCCAATGTTTTCATGACGGTCTTTGTGGGAATTACATGGATTTTTGCTATCATTTAGATGCACACATTTTATTCTTTCTAAACCAATTAATTTTTTAAATTGTTCTAGAAATTCCGAAAATTTAGTCATATCATAACCAGCATCATTTAAGTGACAACTATCAAGACATACCCCAATATTTTGACTATTTACACCATCTAAAATCGTTTTTATTTCTTCTAAAGTTATGCCACATTCACTACCTTTCCCAGCCATTGTTTCAAGTAAAATCATACATCCATCATCTTTAACAACATAATTTAGGGCTTCGATAATGTTATTAATTCCCTCATCCTTTGAATGATGCACACTACTACCGGGATGAAGAACTAAATATTTAATTCCTAAAGTATTACAGCGAGTAATTTCTTGTTTTAAAAAACTAATAGAAAAATTCCAAGCTTCTTCTTTTTCTTTATTAGCTAAATTAATGATATAAGGTGCATGGCAAATAATATTATTTATATCGATATTATTTGCTTGCATTAATTTTTTTGCTTCTTCTAAGTATTCTAAACTAATACTACTTCGAAAAGTATTTTGAGGTGCTCCCGTATAAAACATAAATGTATTAGCTCCATAGCTTATTGCTTCTTTGATACTACCTACTAATTGGTCTTTGCCAAAATGAACATGACTTCCAATTATCATATACATCACTACTCCTTAAAAAATTATAACAAAAAAAAATAACTAAGTAAACTTAGTTATTAAGCTACATCAGTAGATTTGCATTTATACATATCATTCCCTTGTTCACTTGTTGGGAAATCCATAACATCTTTATCACCATCTGGATTACTTGAGGCATTAAGTAATTTCAACGTTTCATTATGCATTGTTACTGTATAAGTATAATTACCATCAGCACCTTTTTTAACAACTACTTTACCTTCATATGCTGGTTTATTACCATTGTCCGTAGATGAAATAACAGCTTTGGCATCTTTTGTAAAATAAGTTGACTTAGCTAGAGCCTCTAAAGTAAAACAATAAGAACCATTAGAACCTCTTTGATAATTATCTGTTCCTGCTGCCCCGATTCCATCAACATTTAAACCTAACTCTAAAAGAGTAATAACTTTTGTCGCTGCATCAACAGCACTTTCTCCTTCAAGTGCAAACGCATTTCTTGTCGCTCTATTCATTAAAGGTAAAATAGTTGAAGCCGCTAACATCATAACAATAGCAAGTACAACGATAACTGCTAATAACTCAATCAAAGTAAAACCTTTCTTATTTTCTAAAGTTTTCATTATAAAAACTTTCACCTCTATTCTCTAAAATAATCTTACAATAATTATTTATTATTGTCAATTGTAAACATTTAATTTTACAACTTATACTTATGGTAAATTATTGACATAAGTTTCAGCATCATTTTTTTCTAAAATATTACCTACATTATCAACTATACATAATATATATTGACCATTTTTCGTAATTGTATAACTAATTTTATTTGTAAATTCACTCTTTTTTTGGTCATATAGACTATTGCAATGAACATTAGGAGTATAAACATCAAAATAATAACCCGCTATACCAGAGCCAAAACCATCAGTAGCACTAATGGTAGCAGTTCTTGATGTTGCATTACCAGGATTACTTAAAGAAAAATTTATTATTTTTGGATTTTCATTATCGATTTTAACATAAACACTAGCACTACGTCTTCTTTTTCCAGTAAGAGTGACGTCATTTGCCCCAGCATCAACCGTATATTGAAAATTATAACGAGAAGTTAAAATATAACCAGAACCCGGATTAACCGTAATTTCACTATTACCTAATTTATTAGCGCCCCCACTACTTGTCCAAAGACATTCGCCTGTATCACAATCTATTAATAAGGAATTATTATTACTTAACCCTCTTAAAGTAACACTACCTCTGACCCATGAATTATTATCCGTAATTACATTGTTATTATTAGCTAAAACTTGAATAGTTACTTCTTCATTCATTTCTCTTAGTTTACTATCATCACAACCATCATTAAGGGGATGAGAAGCACCATCTATAAACTCAGCTTCATAATGTTCACTAACTCTTGTCATTTTTACTAAATAACAATTTAATGGTAATGTATTATCGGTTGGGTCTTCTACTTTATTATTTTCATCATAACCATCTAAATAACCTTCATTAACTAATGTATCAACAAAAACAATGGTATTACCTGTATCAAAAGCATATTCAGAAGCCGCAACTTCGATATTCGAAATAATATTACCTCTTTGACTTCTTCTAATTGCGTTAGTTAATGTTGTAACAGCAGGAACAGCAATCATCATTACAATTCCTAATATCAAAATTGACGCAATCATTTCTGTTAAAGTAAATCCCTTTTTCATATTCCACCTTATTTTAATTTTAACTTATTTATCCTCTTTTTTCAATAATTAACTTCTAATTAAAAAAAATTATGTCAATAAAACATAATTTTAACCAAATGACACATCTAAAATCATCATTATTACAAAACCTAAAATCGTAAATAAACTAATTAAATTTTTATATTTATTGTTTTGACTTTCCGGAATTAATTCTGATACCGCAACATATATCATCGCTCCGGCAGCAAAGGATAAAAATAGTGGTAAAATATTTTGGACATACATCACAAGCATACACCCAGCCAGACCAGCAATGGGTTCAACAATTCCACTTAAGGCTCCATAAGTAAATGATTTTAAACGACTATATTTTTCTCTTCGAAAGGGTAAACTAACTGAAGAACCTTCGGGGAAATTTTGAATACCTACTCCAACTGCTAACATGAAAGCTGATGATAATGTTGTTCCATCTAGGCCGGATGCAATTGAACCAAAGGCAACACCAATAGCAAGACCTTCCGGAATATTGTGTAAAGTAATCGAAAACATGAGCATTAAACTGCGTTTAATACCAACTAAATTTTTGATTTTTTTTCTTTGTAAATATTTTTTAAAAACGATATCTCCTAAAATAAGAATTATACATCCTAAAAGAAAACCAATCGATACCACAAGCCATGATGTCATACCTAAGCGATTAGCCCCATCAATGGCTGGCTCTAATAAAGACCAAAAAGAAGCCGCTATCATAACACCAGCAGATAATCCTAACATCGCATCTAAGACTGTTCCATTTACTTTTTTAAAAAAGAAAACAACAGCGGCCCCTAAAGCAGTTATTCCCCAAGTCATTAATGTTGCAATTAATACTTGCATATAAACACTAGCATGAATATAAAAACTAATCATTTTACCACCCTATTAATAATATAGAGTTTTTAAAATGATTAGTGTAGGCTTAATCAAAAAGAACTAAATAATATTTTTTCTTACCTTTTTTAATTAAATAAATCTTTTCTTCAATAGCATTACCCTTTGTTAAAAGATAATTTTCATCTTTTATTTTCTTATTATTAATACTTATGGCATTTCCATTAATAAGTTCTCTTGCTTCTCTTTTACTACTACATATTCCCATTAATAATAAATCGATTAATTTTATTTCTTCCTTTATTTTTATTGTTTCAATACCTTTAAAATTATTTATTATATCATCTGCTTTTAACTTAATGATTTCTTCACTAAATAAGGCTTGGCTCATTTGTTCGGCTTTATTATATTCTTCTTCCCCATGTAAAAAGGTAATAATTTCTCTTGCTAATATCTTTTGAGCCTCTCTTGCTTCTTTATTTTTTTCATGTCTTAAAGCAATGTTTTCAATTTCTTCTTTACTTAAGAAAGTTAAACGTTTCAAATAGTCAATAACTATTTCATCACTAGTATTAATCAAATATTGATATAATTCATAACTAGATGTTTTATTTTTATCAAGCCATA
>CANQIY010000034.1 GCA_947624125.1 uncultured Bacilli bacterium
AGTAGTACTATGGGACAAAATGTAACAATTACGATTACTAGTGGTACTGTTGAAAGTGATAGCGACTATGGTGTAAAATTAGCCGATTTCAATAATTTTACTATGAATGGCGGTACTGTAAAAACAGGTATTTCTCAAAGAAATGCTTATCTAACGATTGCAGCTGGAGCTACAGTAGAAAAAAATATGAATATTAATGATAGTAGTAAAACGGATATCAAAGGAACTGTTAAGGGAGATAAAATTTATAGTGCTGGCGTTGTTGTAAAAACAGGAAAAGAAACAGGTACAGCTAAATTATCAGCAACATCTGCTAAAAAAGGAGAAAAAATTACTTTAACAACTACTCCAAGTGAAGGATATCGTATTGCAAGTATTAAAGTTGTAAAAACAGGTGATGAAAACACTGTTGTAGAATTTAATGAAGAAGATAGTAGTTTCATTATGCCAGATTATACAGTTTTAGTATATGTTAATTATGAACTAATAACTTATGATATTGACGTTACTACTCCTACAGGTGATGTAACTATTTCTGAAGATGATACTGAAGTTTTAAAAGAAGCAGTTAATGCAGTTGAAGATGAAGAAATACAATCTTTATTAAAACAAAATGACTCAACAGTTACACTTGAAACTGCTAAAATTGAAGAACCAGAAAAAGAAGTAGTTGAAAAATTTGAAGCAGTTATAGAAGGAGCTACAGTTACTGATTACTTTGATGCTAAAATAGTATTAAGAGTAGCTGATAAAACAAAAGAAATACCTGAATTAGGAAAACCTATTACTTTAACAGTAGAATTACCAGAATTACCAGCTGTTAAAGAAGGATATAAGAGAACATTCTATATTCTAAGAGAACATGAAGGTAAGGTTGAAAAATTAGATGCAACTTTAACAGAAGATGGAAATAGTTTAACATTTGCATCAGATAAATTCTCAACATATGCACTAGCATATTTAGATGAAAAAGTTGAAAATCCTAAAACCGGCGATAATATAGTAACATTTATGGGACTAGCAAGTATTAGTTTACTTGGTCTTGGTGTTGCTGTAAGAAGCTTAAAAAAAGAAAATAACTAATTAAAATTAAAAAATACACATTGTCGTCAAGATGATGTGTTTTTTGTATTGACTCCAAAATTTGGACGTGTTATTATTTATATTAGAGAGGAGGATATAGGAGCTTGTTTTCGTAATTAAAAATAAGAAAGGAAGAGGATATTATGAAAAGAATGAAATTATTTATGGCTACTATAATGGCAATGGTAGTAGCTACAGTAAGTGTAAATGCTGAAAAAGTTACTGATTGGACAATCACAAATAGTTTAACTCAAGCATTAGAAATTGTTCAAGGCGACGCATTAACTATTGGAACTGATAAAGTTGACCAAATTCATGTAACAGTTAAAGTTAATGACAATAATATTGCTGCAATTTTAGCGCAAGCACCAGGTAATGCTAGTAGTAAAGCTAGTTTAGGTATGTTTTATTTTGGCTTAGAACCTAAAAATTTAGAATTTGGTAGTAAACATATCAATAAAGAAGTTGTTGAAATAGGTACAGCTGATAACGCATTAACAACTGCATTAACAAAAGGTATTGCTGATGCTAAAGCAAAAGCTGATGGTTTTGCTGCAAAAAGTCAATATGATACAAATCATGCTATGTGGGATTTAGCTGTTCAAATTAAATACAACAAAGATGGTGTTTGGACTGATGTTGAAACTCCATCAAATGGTCGTACAACTATTGCTGAAAATTTAAAAGATTTATTAGATTCTGATACTGAAATTACCGCAGCTGATTATGGTACAAAATTTATTTTCAGTGTGCCTGAAAATGTGGTTCATGTTTGGGCTTACAGATTACAAGATGGTGATTCTACACCAACATATAACTATGTTGCAGTAGATTATAAAATTGAATTCCCAATTGTTGCTTCTAATGGACAAGATGGTTATTATTTTAAAACACTTGAAGAAGCTTTAGAAAATGCTGATGATTTAGCAATTACTAATATCGTAGTTAATGATGATGTTACAGTTACAGATGATGTTGTTATTCCAGCTGGCGTTAAAATTAGTGCATCTGAAGGTCATAAAATTACATTTAATGGTAATGTAAAACTTGAAAATAAGGCTGAATTAGGTGCAAATGTAACTATTGCTGAAGGCAAAGACGTTACTTATGCTATTACTGTTTCAGCACCTGATGGAGAACATGTAACAGTTGATAAAAAAGAAGCTAAAGAAGGCGAAGAAGTAACTGTAACAGTTAAACAAGAAGCTGACCAAGAATGGATGTATGAAGTTTACGATGCTGAAGGTAATGAAATTAAAGTAACAGATGGTAAATTTGTTATGCCTGCAAGTACTGTAATTGTATATGGTTATTATGAACCAATTAATCCTAAAACTGGCGATAATATCGTTATGTTTGTGGGAGTAGCTACAATTAGTTTACTAGGTCTTGGACTAGCAGTTAGAAGTCTTAGAAAAGAAATTTAATTGAATTAGTTATTTTGAGTATATTTTTAGTTAATAGCTAAAAATATACTTTTTTTGTGCCATAAAAAAATGAAACATTGGGTAATTTTATTGACTTTTTGGATAAGAAATAGTATATTATTTAATAGCGGAAGGTGAAGAAATGAAAAATTTAGGTAAAAAAATATGTTTTGGTATAGTAGCTGTAATTATGTTAATTCCGGCATTTGCAATGGCGGCAACATTTAAGACAGAATATTATACTGATAAAGCTAAAGCTTTAGAGGCATTTGCTAAATTCGAAGAAGAACATGCAAAATGGGCTGAAAATAATGACTATGATGCCGAAATTATATATCCAGTTTATAAAGGAACAACAGCATTAAAGACAGCTGGTAATGTTTCTGTTCAATATTTAGCAGAAGGACAAGAAGAATTATTTACATTTGAATTAAAAGATAATGAAATAGTTGCAACAGTAAAAGATTATGAGTTATATAAAGCTCTTTTAACGAAAAAAACAATAACTGAAAGCGATACTGAAGTATGGGAAAAATTAGCACCATACATTACAACAGGTGATATAGGATTAGAAGTAAGAGTTTATTTCAAAGAAGGAATAAATGATATATCATATGTTCCAATAAGTGATGAATTAGATGGTCATATGTTATTTTTACTTCATAAGACATTAAATACAGACCCAGAGGATTTAGACATTAAAGAAGATGAAAATGGTAAATATTTTGTAATTGATACAGGTGCGGTATTACTAGGTTATAACGAAAGTGAAAATAGTTGGAGTGTTGGTTTTGCAGGTGGTGAAAAGCCACTTAAGAGTACTTTTACAAGTGAATATTTAATTCGTTATTATACCGAAGATGCTGCAGAATTATTTGATGGTGAGAAAGAAAATACTGAATATTTGATGTTAAAATTTTCATTAGCTTATGCTGATAGCACTTTAAGTGATGAAGAAACAAAAGTAAGTGTAAGTGGTGCAATGGAAGATGAAGCAACTTTAACGGTAGCTAAAATAACTACGACTGATGAAAAATATGCTAAGTTAAATGAACTGGTAAAAGATAACAAAGTTATCGGTGCTTATGAAGTTAAAGTAACTGGTGATTATGCTGGTTCATTAAAATTAACATTTACAGTTGATAGTTCTTTAGATGGTAAAGATGTAACAGTATTCCATCAAAAAGCTGATGGTACAATTGAAAAGATTTTAAGTAAAGTAGAAGATGGTACAGTTACAGTAGAAGTATCTGAATTATCACCATTTGTTCTAGTTTTAGGCGATGTTACTAAAGATAATACGCCAACACTTGGGGTTCCAAGTTATGTCGGATTAGCTAGTATCATAGTTTTAACTGCTGGATTCTGTTTAGTAAAAGTTTTAAAAAGAGATTAATAAGTAATCTTTGAGAGAGTTAAGGAATCTTAACTCTTTTTGTTTAAGAGGTTAAAATGAAATTAAAAAAAGGAATAAGAAATTTTTTGATTATTTTTTTATCAATTATTATTATTGGGGGAATTTCTTATATTATAAAAGAATTATTTAATTTTCATATGGATAAAAAGCAATATGAAGAAATTAAAGAAGTTTTTCATAGTAGAAAAGAAGTAAATAAACCCGAAGAAAAAGTTGATAAAGTAGCTAACTTAAAGGAAATACACAATGAATATCCTAATGTTTATGCTTGGTTGGAAATTCCGGATACTAATATCAATTATCCAGTTATGCAGTATAGTGATAATGATTTTTATTTAACTCATAATTATAAAAATGAAAAGTCTTCAGCTGGAGCGATTTATTTTGATAAAGATGTTTCTTTAACTAAACCAAGTGATAATTATCAAATATATGGTCATCGGAATAAATATGGTTTAATGTTTGAAAGCTTACTTAAATATGCTAAAAAAGATTTTTATGATGAGCATCATTATATCTATCTTACTACTTTAGAAGAAGAAAGTACTTATGAAATTGTAGCGGTTTTTTACAGTCGAGTCTATTATTCTGATGAAGTAAATGTATTTAGATATTATAATTTTGTTAATGCTAATAATGTAGAAGAATTTAATAGTTATATACAAAATGCTAAGAGTGCATCCATTTATGATACAGGAGTAGAAGTTTCATATCATGAACAAATTATCACGTTATCAACTTGTGAGTATAGTAAGGAAAATGGGCGGTTTGTTGTCGTGGCTAAAAAAGTTAATATCTAAAAAGTATTCTTAAAACATATTATTAAAATGGTGATAATATGTTTTTTAATGATATTCACATAAGAATTCGTTTTATATTTTTAGTTATGATTATTATTCTTTTATTAGTTATCGGAAAAGTCTTTTATATTCAATTTTTTTCTTATAATAAACTTTCCCAAATAACTGAGGATTTATGGAGCCGAAAAATGACAATTAATGCCCCAAGAGGGGATATAGTTGACCGTAATGGGAATGTTTTAGCAACAAGTGTGGTAACAACAACAATCTATGTTGTGCCGAGTCAAATAAAAGATAAAGAAAAAGTTTCAAAGGACATCGCGGCCATTTTAAATTGTGATTATAATGATGTTTATAAGTATGTATCCAAAAATAGTAGTATGGAAATTATTCGAAAAGGAATGGATTTACCAAGTGATATTGCTACCCAAATAGATAATTTAGGTTATGATGGAGTTTATTTAGTAGTTGATTCAAAACGTTATTATCCTTATGGTGATAGTCTTGCCCATATCATTGGGTTTGTTGGAAGTGATAATCAGGGATTATCCGGCTTAGAATTAACATATGATGAATATTTGAAAGGCATTAATGGAGAACTTAAATATTATAGTGATGGAAAAGGGAATAAATTAGAAGTACCCGATAGTTATGTTGCCCCATCTAAAGGAATGACTTTAGAATTAACACTTGATATTGAATTAATTAAAGCTTTAGATAATGAACTTAAGAATGCAATGGATAAATATAATTCTAATGCTGCTTTAGGAATTGTGATGAACCCCAAAACAGGAGAAATTTTAGCAATGGGTAGTAAACCTTCTTTTGACCCGGTTAATTATCAAAATTTTAGTGAAGAAATAATAAATCGTAATTTACCAATATGGATGACATTTGAACCAGGGTCGACTTTTAAAATTATTACTTTAGCATCAAGTATTGAAGAAGAAGTAGTCGATATCTTTAAAGATACTTATACTGATACGGGTTCAGTTAATGTTGATGGTTCAACTCTTCATTGTTGGAAACATGGTGGGCATGGAACGCAAACTTATTTAGAAGTTGCTGAAAATTCGTGTAATCCCGGATTTGTATCGTTAGGAAATAAGTTAGGAGTCGACAAATTAATGGGTTATATTGAAAAGTTTGGCTTTGGTAAAAAGACAGGTATTGACTTAAATGGAGAAGGAAATGGAATTTTATTTAAAAAAGAAAATATGGGACCAGTTGAACTTGCCACGACAGCTTTTGGACAGGGAATAAGTGTTACTCCCATTCAACAAATAACTGCTGTAAGCGCTGCGATTAACGGAGGGAATTTACTTACTCCTTATGTTGTTCATTCTATCATTGATGATAGCAGTAAATCGATTATTTTTGAAAATAAACCTATTATCAAAAGAGAAGTCATAAGTAAGGAAACAAGTACAATGGTTAGGTTTGTCTTAGAAAGTGTTGTTGCTAATGGAACGGGTAAAAATGCTTATATTGAAAATTATCGGGTAGGTGGTAAAACAGGAACTGCTCAAAAAGTATCTAATGGTAAATATTTAGTTGGAAATTATATTTTATCATTTATTGGTTTTTTACCCGCATCCGACCCCGAAGTTATAGTTTATATTGCTGTCGATAATCCAAAAGGGGTAACCCAATACGGAGGAACAATTAGTGCCCCGATAGCAAGAAATATTATGTTATCAGCAATTGAAACATTAGGTATTGAAGAAAAAAGTGGAGGAATGTTAAAAGAATATAGTTATTTAGATGTCAAATATTTAATTGTCCCTGATGTAGTGGGAATGAGTAAGGAAGATGCTACTAAAGCCTTAAAAGATTTTCAAGTTAAATATAGTGGTAATGGGGATAAAGTTGTCTATATGTCACCTAAAGCAGATACTTTTCAAAGTGTTGATACGACCATTAACCTTTTACTCAATTAAAGTATTTTTACTATCATAAAGACATAAAATAAAATAGATATAAATTGTCTAATTTATGTAAATGAGAATTATATAAGCCTAAAAGTGTTTTTAATTGTTGTATAATAATGAGAGAGGTGATTATATGTTAATTTTAGCAAAAGCTGCGATGGCAATGATGTTAGGCTTCACATTAGCTATAGTTAGTGGGTTAGTTTTTATTCCCCTTTTAAAAAAATTACATTTTGGTCAAACGGTTAGTAGAGAAATTAACAAACGTCATTTAAAAAAAGAAGGAACACCAACAATGGGTGGAATAATTTTTATTGTTCCTGTTTTACTTTCTTTAATTTTATTATATTTAAATAAAAGTATAGAAATCAGTTATAATATTTGTATTCTTATTTTTGTGTTTATTGCTTATGCTATATTAGGGGGTATAGATGACTTTTTAAAAGTTAAATATAAGAATAATGCTGGTTTAAGTTTAGTAACTAAATTTTTAATTCAAACAATAATTGCTTTAATATTCTTTTATTTCTTTATGCGGGGTGGTGGCTCATCAACCATTGAATTTACAGCATTAAATTTAACATTACCGCTTGGTTGGTTCTTTGGTATTTTTATTCTTTTCTTATTAGTAGGAACAACAAATGCCGTTAATATTACGGATGGACTTGATGGGCTTGCAGGTGGACTTTCAGCCATTGCCTTTCTTGCATATGGAATTATTTCTTGGAATTGTGGTTGGTTAGAAGGTTATCAAGAAATAGCTATTTTTTGCTTCTTAATTGTCGGAGCTTTACTAGGCTTTTTAGTCTTTAATTCTCATCCAGCAAAGGTTTTTATGGGTGATTTAGGTTCATTATCATTAGGAGGAGCCTTAGCTACAATTGCGATTATAACAAGACATGAGTTATCTTTAGCTATTATTGGTGGTGTTTTTGTTATTGAAACATTAAGTAGTTTTATTCAAGTTATAAGTATTCGAAAATTTAATCGAAAAATATTTTTAAAAGCCCCATTACATCATCATTTTGAAGAACTTAAATGGGTGGAAAATGATATTGTTAAATTATTTTATGTAGTAGGTTTATTATTAGCGATGGCGGCGATTACTTATGGAGTTTGGTTATAAAATAAAATAAAAAGGGGGTTATTGGTTTTGAAAAAGGGGGATTTACCGTTATTAATAACTGTTATTATTATAACGGTTTTTGGTCTTATCATGATTTATTCGGCTAGTTCTATTTGGTCGATGTATAAATTTAATAATCAATATCATTTTGTTATCCAACAAGCTTTCTTCTTTGTGATAGGTTTAGGATTAATTTTTATTTTGAAAAAAATAGATTATCATATATATTATAAATATGCTAATTTAATTATCCTTATATGTGCTGTCTTTTTAGTTTTAGTTTTAATTCCGGGAATTGGGAGTATTCGAAATGGTAGTCGAAGTTGGTTTGGTATTGGTTCATTTGGTATTCAACCTAGTGAATTTGCTAAAATAGGACTTATTATTTATACAGCAAAATATTTAGCTAATAATAATCGTTTGATGAAAAATATTGTGAAGGGTGTTTTACCCATTCTAGGAGTTATTGGTTTTTTCTTTCTACTTATCATGTTAGAACCTGATTTTGGGACGGCGATGGTTATTGTTTTAACATTGGTTGTCTTAATTTTTATAAGTGGGGTGCAAATATCTTTCTTTTTAAAAATCGGTTTAGTTGGTTTACTGGGAATAATAGGTATTATTATCGCCGCGCCTTATCGGATGAAGAGAATAGTAAGTTTTTTAAATCCATGGAGTGACCCTTTAGGTAGTGGTTATCAAATATTACAAAGTTTGTATGCTATTGGTCCGGGTGGACTACTTGGGCAGGGATTTCTTCATTCACGGCAAAAATATTTTTATTTACCTGAACCACAAACTGATTTTATTTTTTCTATTATTAGTGAAGAATTAGGCTTTTTAGGAGTTCTTATTGTAACGTCTCTTTTTATTATTATCTTTTATCGGGGTATATCAATTGCTTTAAAAACTAATGATTTATTTGGTAAATATTTAGCTTTTGGTTTATCTTTTGGACTTATAATTCAAGCATCTTTAAATTTAATGGTTGTAGTTGGTTTAATTCCTGTAACAGGTGTAACTCTTCCTTTCCTTAGTTATGGTGGTTCTTCTTTACTTGTAAGTATGGCAAGTATTGGAATTTTATTAAATATTTCGAAAAATAATTGACACATAAACAATTGTTTGATATATTGCTGATATATACAAAATAAGGGGGGAATTTGTATGAACACAACTACATTAATTAAAGAAGAAAAAATTGGGAACATGATTTATGAAATAAGAGGAAAACAAGTTATGCTAGACTCTGATTTAGCAAAACTTTATGGAGTGGAGACAAAAAGAATTAATGAAGCGGTTAGAAATAATCCTCAAAAATTTCCAGAAAGATTTTCTTGGTTATTGTCCGATGGTGAATGGAATATCTTGAGGTCGAAAATTTCGACCTCAAGTTTAGATAATAATTATGGAGGTCGAAGATATAACCGGTGAGGCATTTATGTATGAAGTGGGAATTGTATGAACACAACTACATTAATTAAAGAAGAAAAAATTGAGAACATGATTTATGAAGTAAGAGGAAAACAAATAATGTTGAACTCTGATTTAGCCTTACTATATCAAGTTGAAACAAAAAGAATTAATGAAGCAGTAAGGAGAAATTCTGAAAAATTTCCAAATGATTTTTACTTTCAATTAACAACTGAAGAATAATAAGAACTTGAAGTTTCAAATTGAACCCTCAAGTTAGACAGATATTAAAAATACCATTACAAAATGTAACAAAATTACATTTTTTTGTTGGCGAAACTTGACTCCGGGGGGGGTATTATATAATAACAAATATAAAATAAAGGGAGAAAAAGTAATGCAAGTTATTAACA
>CANQIY010000035.1 GCA_947624125.1 uncultured Bacilli bacterium
CCAAATGTCAATAAGTTTTCTCGGCATAGCAAAAAGTTTAAAAGACTTATTGACCGTGATAAAATTATTGGGCTCTTAGTTTAAAAATGACTAATCCGATATACTTTTTTTGTTTAAAACTATTTTATTTAAAATTAATTTTTTAATATATTTTCGCATAAATCCAAATATTTTCATCTATTTTTCCCTTAATATATGGGCTTTTAACTTTAAATTATTGTTTTGTATATATACCCGGGCTTTTTGAATTTAATTCAGTCAAGACTTAAAGTTAACAAAAAAGTTGCATATTCGCAACTAATTATATACTAAATTATTTTTAATTCTTATTCTATCAGCAATAGTCGTTAAATATTCTGCATTAGTTGGTTTATCTCTATCAATATTAACACTATTACCAAATATTTCTTCCATTAAATTAATGTCACCACGACTCCAACTAATTTCAATGGCGTGTCTAATCGCTCTTTCTACTCTTGTTGGTGTTGTATCAAATTTCTTAGCTATCACCGGATAAACATCTTTTGTAATATAAGATATGCCACTTGTATTACTATAGACAAGTAAAATTCCTTCTTTAATATATTGATAACCTCTTATATGAGATGGAATACCTAATTGATGTAATAAATCTGTAATAACGGCTTCTTGTTGAAACATTTTCATTGGTCTTTGTTTATTTTTCAAATCAATTGTTAATAATCTCTTTTCTAAACTCAAAAAGCTTATTGGTTTCAACATATAATAATCAATACCATATTCATTTGCTTCTTCTAAGACATTATCATCTTTAAATGATGTTTCAATAATAATATTCTTATTAATACCTCTTTTCTTAAGTTCACCTAAAATAAATAAACCATCAAGTTGAGGTAAAACTAAATCCATAACAATAATATCAATATTATCTTCGTTATTTAAAATATAACTTAGTCCTTCTTCACCATCATTTTTACAAGCTACTACTTCGATTACTTCATGACTGCTAAAATACTTCTCAAGGTCTTTAGTCATTGTTTCATTATTATCAATGACCAAAACTTTAATACTGTTTTTCATCATTTCTCTCCTCTTTTTTCGTACTGCTTGTAAATATATTATAAAAGATTATTTGACAAAAATCCATAGGAAGTTTTGACAAGTTTTGTCTATATATGTAAACTGTTGTCGAATGATGTCGAAATAATTTTAATAATTTAAAAAAAAAGCCTTTTTAATTATCTTTGGCTTGGTTTTCAATATATTCTAAGACATCTAATTTTCCTTCGGCAACATAACTTAGGGTTGCTCCACCCCCGCTTGAAAGATAAGCAAACTCATTACTAAAACCTAAATTGTGAACAGCAGAAACAGTATCACCACCACCGATATATACTTTATCTTTCTTAGAACGTAAGTTTTCTAATAATTTTAATGTCCCCTGTTGATATAATTCATTTTCATACTTACCACAAGTTCCATTAAAGAAAATAATTTCAGCATCACTAATTAAATTATCAAAATTAACTAAATTATCATATATAATATCGTCTTTTTCTATTTCATCTAAAGAAACTACTTCCTTTTTTCCTAATCTTTCTACAACAAAATCTTTGCTATAAAATATTTTATCATTATAATCTGTTAATAATTTATGCACAACTTCTAAAACATCTTCTTCATTACTAACTAAACTATTACCAACATTATAACCTTTTACTTTTAAGAAAGTATTTAATATTCCTCCGGTAATAATAATTTTATCGCATTTCTCTATTAAACTTTCAATTATCTTTATTTTATCATCAACTTTTGCTCCGCCCATGATTACTAAGAATGGATGAGTATTATTTTTTATTAACGGTTCTAAACCTTTAATTTCTTCTTCAACTAAAAAGCCTAAATAGGTATCTAAATAATTAGCAAGACCCGCAGTTGAAGCATGAAGACGATGTAAAGACGCAAAAGCATCAATTACAAATACAGATGCAAACTGAGCCCAATATTTGGCAAGTTTTAAATCATTACTACTTTCTCTTTTCACAGGGACATCAGTAAATCTTGTATTTTCAACTAGGTAACATTTGTTACTATTATCATTTATTGCCTCTAAATGAAGAGGGTCTTCAATAAATTCGATGTCCATAATATTTTTTAAATATTCATAAACTACTTTTAAACTATTATTATTTTTATCTTCTTCTTTTTTAACTCGACCAAAATGACTTAAAATAATAACAGTATTATCATTTTTTAATAAATAATTAATTGTTTTAAGACTTAATTTTATTTTTGTATCATCGGTAATAACACCATCTTTAATCGGTACATTAAAATCACATCTTAACAAAATTTTCTTCTTTTTTATCGTTGTTTCACTTAAGTATTTCATTTTTACTATCACTCCTCATTTATTATATCATTTATCTTTTTACTCGTAAATTAATTAAGAAGTGATTTGTCACTTAGGATGTAATGGTAAAAGGTTTTTCTAATGTCCCATCACCAGTTAATTTAATATCAGCATTAATATTAAAAACAGGTCTAACTACACATCTAAAATCAGGAATTACTTCATATATCGCACCATTACTGTGAATATATCTAATGCTATATTGGTTTTGAGATTTATAACCATATCCGTATCTAGTTATTAAAAATTCCCAACTTTCTTGCCCTAATTCTTGATGTTCACTAGGATGCTTACTTTCATTATTAAGAATATGTATCCAACTATTTACAACGTTATCCCTTCCTCCCATTCCATTTGGATAGGCATTTACATAGTCGTGCATATATAAAATGCCAACATAAGCATTTACTTTATCATTATCTACATCCCAAGTATATTCTTCATTAATTACACCATCATTATTTTTAACAGTATGTGTTGTTTTTAATTTTCCACTTTCAATTAAGAGCACATTTTTTGCATTATAAACACCACCATTTACATCATCGCAATCACCATAAAGCCAATCTTTTTTAATAATTATGTTTTTTAACTTATCATCTAGTAAAGCATAAAAAGAATTGTCTTTATAAGTTCCATCTTCATAATCATTTAACTGATGAAATAAATCACTATCAGGCCATTTAGTATCAGTTAATCTTGATGTATGCCACATATAAGGAACAGTTAAAGCTGTCCTTTTTATAACTCTTAATTCACCTTTCGAAGTTATTCCAATAATTCGATACATTTTATCATTACTATCAGCACCACATTCTTCTGTATTACAACAATAGTCACCTAAACAAATATAATTATTAACATTTTCGCTTTTTAATCCCTGATAACGATAAATATCGCCAATTAATTCTTTTGTTAAATGGTTTTCCGGGTCTTTTTCTCTTAATATTCCAATATTTGATTTATCAAAATAAAGGTAACAATATAAAGTTTTATTTGTTTTAACTGTTATACTATTAACATCACTTACAAAACTAATTGCGTCTTTCACTAAGGTATGGTTATTATCATAACACTCCGATTTTTTAAAAATATAATCGTCGCTCGGAAATTTGTTATCTTCATTTTGATATTCTTCATATTGATTACCATTTTGGACCATAATAGCAAAGTTTTTATCATGTTTCACTTTTTTTTCGTATAAAACGTTTTCCTTTTTATTTAAATTAACCATCGAAAAAATACTTAAAACTAAAATCAATAATCCACCTACAAATATTTTCTTTTTCATTACTATTCATTCCCTTAATTATAATTATTACTTCAAATATATTTTATCATAGCTTCAATTATTTTTGAAGTATAAATTATATAATTTTATTAAGAACTTATATTTGGAGGATAACAATATGGATAATGATATGACTAATTTAAAAAAAATCGTAAAGGCTCAAAATAAATCATTAACGGCTTTAGCTGTTGAATTAGAAATTTCGCAAGAAGCAATTAGTCAGTATATAAGTGGTAAAATTAAACCAAAAATGACTACTATCATCAAAATGGCAAAGATTTTAAATACTTCGACTGACTATTTATTAGGTTTAACTGATAATCCAACTCCAAATAACATTGTTTTAACCGAAAAAGAAAATAAGATTATTGAAAATTATCGGAAGTTAAATGATACAGAGAAAATACAATTAGATAGTTATCTACAAGCGATAATTGACTTAAAAAAATTATAAAAAAAACTTCAATTAAGAAGTTTTTATTTAAACATACATTTTGCTACTCGTAACATTTGAGAAGTATATCCTAATTCATTATCATACCAAGCAACAATTTTATATAAATTTTTACCATCAACACTAACAACATTAGTTAAAAGGCCATCGACTAAAGCTCCGACTCTCTTACCAATAACGTCACTAGAAACTAAGGGAGCCATTGTTACTTTTAAAGCTTCACTTTGATGTTCTTCTAGTACTTTATTTATTTCTTCTTTTGTTGGTGTTTGTTTTAATTCTAAAGTTACATCTATAAGTGAACCATCAGGAACCGGAACACGATAAGCAATAACTAAACCAATAGCTGATGCTGCCCCAGTGGATGCCGGAATAATATTTTGACTAGCACTTCTTCCTCTTCTTGCATATATTCCCTTTTTATGAGTAATATCTAAAGTTTCTTGGTCATTAGTAAACGCATGGACAGTACTCATAAAACCTTTTTCAATGGTATAAGCATCATCTATTACTTTTAATATAGGGGCAAGACAATTAGTCGTACAACTAGCTGCTGAAACTACATCTTCCGTTCCATCTAAAATATTTTCATTTACTCCATAAACAACAGTCTTAACATTACCTTTCGCTGGAGCTGATATTAAAACCTTTTTAGCTCCCGATTCGATATGAATATGAGCATCTTCATATTTGGTAAAAACACCACTACATTCTAAAACTAAATCAATATTTAAATCTTTCCATGGTAAATTATGAGGGTCTTTTTCACTAAAGACTTTAATTCTTTTTTTACCCGCTACTATTATTTCATTTTCGGAAAAATCTATCTCATTTTCATGAAAACTACGATGAACAGTATCATACTTTAACAAATGACATAACTCTTCAGCATTTCCTAAATCATTGATAGCTACAATATCAAAATCAATGCCAGTAATCATTTCTCTAAAAGCTATCCTTCCAATTCTTCCAAAACCATTAATCGCTACTCTAATCATTAGAACCTCCTATAAATTCTCTTAGTATTGAATCGCTATTTACATATTCTCCTGGAATCGAATAAAACATCTTTAAAAAATTCAAAAGTCTTCTTGCCTCTTCATAATAATCATTTAAGACATTAATACTTCGTAAAAGAGGCTCAACATATACTTTTAATACTCCCACTTCATAAGGAAGAGCGGTATTAATAATAACATCGGCTTGATGAATATATGGAAAAATATATTTTTCTTCTCCATTTCTTACATTTTGCCAAGCATGAATAGTTTTATTAACATCATAATTTCTCGTTCGATTATCTCTAATAATTCTTCTTAATAATCGTAAATCTACTGTTGATATATAATTATGTTTATCGATATTTAAAGGGATAAAAGGACTTAAATATATTTTATATTTATATTTATTTTCTATTAAAGGTAATAAATCATCATTAAGCGCATGAAGTCCTTCAATTAGTATTATACTTTTTTCATCTAATTTTATAACTCTGTCATCAAATTCTTTTTTTCCGGTTACAAAATTATAGGTAGGAATATGTACTTCTTTATTATAAAGTAAATCTTTTAAAACTTTATTAAATAATTTTAAATCAACAGCTTCTAAACATTCAAAGTCATATTCTCCCTTTTCATTTTTAGGCGTTTCTTCTCTTTCTAAAAAGAAATCATCAATGGATAAACAAACTGGTTTATACCCCTCTGCTCGAAAGTATGAAGCAAGTCTTTTCGTTGTTGTTGTCTTTCCACTTGAAGAAGGACCTGCAATTAAAATAAATTTAATATTTTTATCATTACTTATTTCATTAACAACTTTCGCTATATTCATATTAAAGACTAATTCACATGATTTAATAAATTCTTTAATTTCCCCATTTCCCACTGTTTTATTAATTGAGGTAACATATTGCATATTAAGTTGCTCTAACCATTCTTTACCTACTAAAAATGAATTAATTATATTATCATAATGGACATATTCCGGCATATTACCATTACTATGAACGGTAGGAATAACAAATATTAATCTATTTCTTCCTAAATAAACAATATCAAATTTGGTAATACTTCCGGTAGAATAAGGCATATCACTATAAAAATAATTATAATAACCATTTAATTCATATAAAGTTACAACTTTATCGGATATATTTTCAATATTTTCAGCTTTTTCTAAATCTTTCGTTTTCCGATAGAAACCTATTGCATCTTTTTTCTTTACATTTAATTTCTTAAATATTTTATCTTCACTAATTATTCTTGCCATCACATTTTTTATTTTGGAAATATCATCTTGATTTAATATTTTATCACCAATTATTTCACCTAAAAAACCTTTAGGTACACTATGTTGATAATTGATTTCTAATTTGGGATATAATTCTTTTAAAGCTACTTCAAAAATAAATTCTAAACCACACTTATACATTTTATTACCAGTAATATCGCTATCATCAATAAATGTTATTTCAGCACTATTTTCGGCATTATCACTAAGTGATAAAACTTCATGATGTACTTTAACACCTAACATATTTTTTGGAATTGAAAAAGCTTTGCCAATTTCATAATACGTAGTATTTTTCGCAAATTCTAAACTTTTATTATTATATGTTATTTTTACTCGTTCCATATAGACAACCCTTTACTATAAAATATTCTATCATAAATTAACTTTTTTTTGAATAAAAAGTTCGCATTTTTTATATTATAATTATAGGTGACGAAAATGAACATAATTCCAACAGTAATTGAAAAAGAAAGTAATAAAGAATATGCTTATGATTTGTATTCAAGATTACTTAATGACCGCATTATCTTTTTAAATGGCGAAGTAAATGATAGTATGGCAAGTATTATTGTATCTGAACTTCTTTATTTAGATAGTCTTAATCATAATGATATTTATTTATATATTAATTCTCCGGGTGGAAGTATTACAAGTGGGATGGCTATCTATGATACGATGAATTATGTTAAAAGTGATGTAAGAACAATATGTATTGGGCTGGCTGCTTCGATGGGTGCTTTTATTTTAGCAAATGGAACCGAAGGCAAAAGAAGTAGTCTTCCTAATTCTGAAATAATGATACATCAACCTCTAGGTGGAACCGAAGGACAAGCAACAGATATTAAAATTGCTGCGGAACGTATATTAAAAATTAAAGATAAATTAAATAATATTTTAGCAAGAGTTACAAATAAAAATGTTGAAGAAATTGAAAAAGATACGGAAAGAGATAATTTTATGCAACCAAAAGAAGCCTTAGAATATGGCTTAATTGATGAAATAATTAATTAATCCCATTTAATAATGATATCACCATCACTTGATAACATGTATTTTTCTTTTGCCCATCTAGCTAAATATTCATCATCACCTAGTTTAACTATCTCGGCATTTAATCTTTCTTCATCATCTAATAATTCATCATACTTTTTGGTTAGTTCGACTTCTAAACGACGATTTTCTAAAATTTGTTGCCAGTCTTTATAAACACTTCCAATTAAAAGAGATAACAATGTAATACCCATTATTGTTATTAAAAAAAGTCTTTTTTTCTCCTTTTTACTCTTTTTAGTATGCATATTATCAATCCTAATCACTCTGATACTAGCATAACTAAAGAATAAATGCAATTATTCTCTCTTTATTTGACAAAAAAATAACTTTTTAAGTGTCAAATTTAATCAAGATGGTTAAAACCATTTTTTATTTTAACTAAAGCTCTTGTTTTAATTCTTGAAATTGTTGCTTGCGTTAGCTCTAATTCTTCTTTTAACTCATTTTGAGTCATTTTTTTATATCCTAAAACTCCATAATAATGACATATAACAATTCTTTCTTTTTCGCTTAATTTATTTAATACTAGAGGTAATTTTTGCATGTAATTATCTTTCATTAATCTATTTACTAAGTCATTTTCAAATTCCCCATTGCCAATATTTTCAAAATTTACTTCCGTTCCTTCCGATAAACTTTCCATATATTTAGTATATCTTTTAGGATTAACTTTATCTCTTATCATTTGAAATATTTCATTTGAAATTACTTTAACTGCATAAGTTGAAAACTTATAATTTTTTCCCATTTGATAAGTATCTACAGCTTTAATTAAACCAATACAACCAACGGAAAATAAATCATCATCTTCCATGTCATATAAAAAAGGATAACGAATAACTCTTTTTAGAACAAGATACACTAAACCAAGATTATGTTCAATAATCATTTTCCGAGCTTTTTTATCTCCTTCTTCATATTTTTTAAATAATTCCGCTAATTCTTGTTCTTCTAAATTTTTAGGCATTTCACCTATCATATGACACATCCCCATTTCTAGAGGAATATTATAATCATTACCCTTTATTTTGTAAATCTTTTTTTGAAAAACATTTTTACTCTTTTGCCATATTTATGATGCAAAAACATCATGACAAAAAAGCCCACAAAAACCATTAAGATAAAATAGATATGAAAATAACCTTTATTTAAATGATAAAATATTAAGATATAAATAATAGTCATATCTAAAACATAAACAAAAGTTAATAAATGTTCTATATAAACTTTAACATCTTTTAATAATCTAAAGTTAAGAATAGTTAAAAGATAAAAAAACACACCATAAAAGAATGATACTAAAAAAGATATTAATTGTAAATTACT
>CANQIY010000036.1 GCA_947624125.1 uncultured Bacilli bacterium
CCCTTTAGTACTACCACCACTTATACCATTTAATCTTTTAAAAATCATACTATCAGGCCAAGTACATTTTTCACCATTTAAACCACACTCAGTTTCAATTGCCAAATTTTTATCATTCCACTGAAAAGTAGCAACATCGCCTTCTTTAACAAATGTTTCTTTAATTAATTTTAATTCTCCCCTTTCTGTTAAACCGATAATTCGGTACATATATTTATCAAGACTTGTCTCACTTTGACTACAATTTTCTTCGGTTCCAAAGCAGAGCCAATTAGCGACATTATCCGTTCCTTGATATCGATACATATCACCAACAATATTATTTGATAAATTTTCTATTGTTTTTAATTGAGACATTTTATCTTCACTATTCACACATTCTTGCATATTACTTTTATTACATACTTTACTTATATTTTCTTTCTCATCAAAATATAAATAACAACTTATACTTTCAGTAGTATCCACTATTACTTTGTTATTTTCATAATCATAACTTAATATATTTTCTATTACATTACCATCTATACTCATACATTGAGATTTTTCTTCATTCAAAACATAACCATCTTCAGGAAATATTTCTTTTTCATTATAATTATTCTTACCTTCTTCTACATATATAGCAAATGAATTGTTTTGTTTTTGAATATCTAATACTACATCATCTAATTTAATTTCTTGTTTATTAAATAATTTAAATAATCCACATGTAATACTTAAACATATAAAAATAACAATTATCTTTTTGTTAATAACTTGCATTACTTTTTCTCCCTTTATTTTATATTTGTTATTATATAATACCCCCCCCGGAGTCAAGTTTTGCAACAAAAAAAGATGTTATTTAAACATCCTTCTATTCTCCTTTATCTCTGTTTTCTAGTTCTTTTTCAAATTTTTGCACTAAAGCATTAAACATATTTTCACAAGCTTGCATGAAAGCTTCTTTTTGGTCAGCAAATCTATTTTTATCATTAATAATTGAATTATTATTTAGATTTGGTGCCATATTCATTGTTATATCATTAATAGTTATATCAGGATTTTCAACCATATTGTTTACATTTGGTACAGGATTAGAAATAGGTTCACTATTTACTGGAGCTGCACTACCAAAACTTGGCATTGGTGTTTGCAAATCAATAGTTGAACTTGGATTAACATTATTTATATTACTAGCATTATTTGCCTCTAAAGGGGTAACAATATTCATAGTTGGAGATGGAGATGTAGCACTTAAATCTGCTCCACTTGGATTACCAACTGCTAAATCAATCACTGGAGCTGTTGGATTTTGCATTACTGCTTCTGGTGTTAAACCACTTGTTGGAGATACTGGTGCAGCTGGTTCAACTGGAGCAATATTAATTGGTTCACTAACAGATGGAGTTGGCGTTGCCACATTATTAACTGGATTAACATTTACATCAGTTGGCGTAACATTTTCTACTTTTGGAGCCTCCATACTTGGTGCTGCAACAGGACTTCCTACTGGTATTTCTTGTGCCACTTCTGGTGTTGCTGGTGAAGTTGGAGCAATATTTTCTACACTAGGAGCCGGTTCAACACTCGCCGGAGTCTCTTCTATTTTATAAGCATTTTTCAAAGCATCAAATGAAGGCACTGGTAAAGTTAATTGAGTATAATATATATCATCAGCACTCATCGTTTCATTTACTTTTATAAAAGTTACCGTACCACCCGCAATAATATTTTTTAAACATTCTTTTACCGTTTGCCATTCATTTTGGTCAATGATTTTAACAAGTTTATTATTTTCTAATTTACATACCAAAATAATGGGTAAACCCATTCCTCCATTTAGTTCATTATCTAAAACAACATAATTACTATTATTCGCAGCAAAAGCACTAATAAGCGGTTTTTCTACTACGGCACCGGAAGTTAAATTAAGTTTTATCTTTCCCATAAATCAATCCCTCTTCACTACTTTATTCTTAATTAATTATAACAAATGTCTCTTTATTTTTCAATGTCTTTCTTTTTTAAAATAAAATACTTACAACCATAAGCACAATTATTATTAATATAATCTTTAACATCTTTTATATTATTATAAGATTTTACTAACTTATTATTTTCCTCATAAAAGCCTTTAAGTCGTACTTTTCCATAAGCAAAATCCCCAACTATATAATCAAAATTATCATAATAATCAGTCACAATTTCATCTAAATTTAAATCACTACTTAATGCTTCTTTATAATTTTCAACTACTTCATATTCTTTATTATTAATTAATACTTGCATATTACTCCTTTAAAATACTATTGTACTAAAGATAACTATAACCATAACAGTAGTAATAACTACACTCATAACTAATAAAATATCGACATATCCATTACCAGTTGTAATGGGATTATTTTGTCTATGAATTTCTTTGATTTTTTCTTCTAATAAAAATTCTTTATTTAAAGCATTTTTATTAATATCAAAAGATTCATAAATTTGGTTATTAATATTATCTAATTCACTCTTACTAAGTTTACTAATATCACTGATACTTAAATTAAATAATTTATAAACGTCAAACCCTAAAATATTCTTTTTAGCTTCTACTACTTCCTTTTTTTCTTTCATCTTTTCTTGATAATATCTAGCTACAGCATAAATGTCATCTTGACTATTTAAATAATTATCAGAAATTCGTAAAAAGTTTGAAGAACCTGGGGTTGATAATAAATCAAAAAAAGTATTTGCTTCATCTTCGGTTAAACCAAAATTTAATCTTTTATAAGTAAAAAAATCAATTAAACATTTTTGTACTTCTACAAAATAATTATTTTCTTCCCAACCAATGGAGTCTTTATTTCGCTTATCAATAAGATAATAACCATCTAATAATCTTTTAAAATTATCGATTTCTTCTCTTTTAGCACCATACTTCATTAAATTATCGTCAAAAGCTTTTTCATTTTTTATTTGATAAGGATTAATAATATCAAGTTCACCATAGATATTAATTAACATTCTTACAACGCAAACTAAAAAAGAATTATATAAAAGACCTTCAGGCTTATTTTTGCTACTTAAATAATCTTTTATAGCTTTGTCTAAAGCATCATTAATAAAAAATGATTTCACACTTCTCACCCTACTTTAATTATATCATAAACTTTTGGGCATGGGAATATCTAAAATAGCACTCGATTCAATATACTCATCACCATAAACAAATGGTACTCTACCATTAACAACAATGGCACCAATCAAAATATCATAATAAAATTTATCTTCATCTTTTGCTACTGGGGTAATAATTAACTTTTGCATTTCCACTGTTACATAAATTTCTAAAAGAGCATTATTAAAGCCATAATTGGTTACTTTTGTTTTAATATTCGTTAAAACACTTTCATTAAAACTAATAACTACTGGAAAACGAGGTCCAATACTATTTACAAAAATATTTTTACTATTTAGAAAAAGAGGTACTTCTAATATTAAATGATTTTTCTTACTTTTTAAATAATCATCTTTAAAATCCATATCTATTTTCCCATTTTCTAAATCATCGATTCCTTTAATTATTACTTTTGATATATTATTTAAAAGAGCATAAGTTTTTTCTAAATTATAATTAACTGAAATTATTTCTTCATCTCGATTCTTATTAAGAACTAATAAATCATCTATTTTTTCATTATTTAAAATATCTTTTGTAATCAGTTCATTAAATATTCGGTATATAATCGTATTAAGTTTTTGATTTGTTAACTCAATAACATCATTATTTATTCTTTTTCCATAGTTATTAAATAATATTAAAGTTAATGTAATAAGACAAAAAAATACAATAAAATAAGTAATTATTGTATTTCGTAATTTATTTTTTCTAAGCTTTAATTTTTTCATATTTAATTTTATGAAAAATAACGAGATTTTATCAGTAAAAAGACACCTACTATTAAAATTAAGATAACTAATATAACTATGACTTTAACCCATATATTATTAGATTCAATACTTTTTGAAAAATCATCGATATCTTCAAAATCTTTTTCTTTTAAGGCATTAGATGAAGTATAAAAAGAATTGATTAATTTATTATCTTCTTCTTTTTTATTTTCTTCTTCTTCTTTCTCTAAAACAATATTTTTATTTATTTCTTTAGCTAAATTATTTTCTAAACTATCTTCTAAATTATTATTTACTTCTTCTTTAAGACCTTCTAAAACTTCGGTATTATCACTACCCTTTAAATCACTTAAAATATCTAGCGAAGTTTTAATATTTTTTTCATTAATAGCAATTGTATTAATAAGGTCTTTTAATTTTTCTTCAGCGCTTTCTAATTCGTTTTCGCTCTTTTCTTCATTATCAATATCTAAATTTTTTAAAATATCAAATTGGGTATCTCTTAATTTTTTTAATCTTTCTTCTTCATAATTATCGGTTTTTTGTTCTTTAGCTTTTTCTAAAATCACATTAATATCATATTCTTTCGTGATTTCTTTTTCTTCTTGCTCTTCTTCTGTTTCTTCTAAACGAATCGATTTTCTTTTTGGCCCTTCATTATATTTAGTATCTAAGATTTTCTTTATTTTTTCAATATCGATTTCATCTTTATTATCGCCTAAAACAACAGCGTTACTTTTTACATCAAAATTTTCTAATTCATTTTTATCTATTTCTTGGTATAAACGTGCATTTTTGTTAACTCTAGAATTCATTAATTCGTTATTGTCATCGTAATATTTATTCATTCTGGAATTCATAGCTAACACCTCTATCATAATAATAACATAATATAGTTAAATTTAAAATGATTAAACAACATATTTTGACAATACTTTGCAAAAGTAAAGTTGCAAATAATAATTATTTTTTATATAATTTTATTAAGGAGGACTTATGAAAAAATTACATGTTAATAAAGAAGCTTGTATTGGATGTGGAGCTTGTGTTGCCATCGATAATTCACACTTTGATTTTGGAGATGATGGTCTATCTGAAGTTATTAGTGAAGAAAATATTGATACCAAAGAAGTTGCTAACGCTATAGCTAGTTGTCCAACAAACGCAATTAGTATGGTTGAAGAAAAAGATGAGGCCAAAGAAGGTTGTGATTGTTGTAAAGACAAAAAATGTTGTTGTCAAGATGAAGAAGCAGCTTAAGCTGTTTTTTTATTTTTTAAAATTACTTAGTTCATATAAAGCTTTAACTTCATTAGAAGAAAGTTTTCGATATTCCCCACTTTTTAAATTACCTAAAGATAAATTAGCATATTTTATACGTGATAATTTTAAAACATCATAACCTAAATAAGCAAATAATTTTCTAATAATATGATTTCTTCCTTCATGAATTGTTATTTCTACTAAACTAGTATTTTTTAATTTATCGACATTCTTTACTTTCATGTGTGTAACAATTAATTTTCTATTCTCAATTAGGGGACCTTTTCTAATTTTTAAAAAATCCTCTTCCTTTAAAATACCATTTATTTTGGCAACATAAGTTTTATATATTTTAGAAGATGGATGCATCAATATATTAGCAAGTTTTCCATCATTAGTTAATAATATTAAACCTATTGTATCATAATCTAGTCTACCAATGGGATAAATTCTTTCATCACTTTTCACAATATCCAAAACCGTTTTACGTCCTTTTTCATCTTTTACAGTACTTAAGACTTCTCTTGGTTTATTTAACATATAATATTCTTTTCTTAAACTTTTCTTAATTATTTCCCCATTTATTTTTATTTCATCTTTACTATCTACTTTAGCTCCTAAAGTAGTAATAATTTGGCCATTTACCGAAACTTCTCCTTTTAATATTAATTCTTCGGCTTTTCTTCTTGATGTGTACCCATAATTAGCTATAACTTTTTGTAATCTTTCCATCTGTATCACCAATAAAATAAGTATAACAAAATTTCTTTTAAAAGAAAAGATTAGTCAGTACAAGAGCCATAATAATACCTACTAAATCAGCAAACAAACCACCCCATAAAGCATGTTTTATTTTAGTTACTTTAACAGACCCAAAATAAAGAGCAATAACATAAATAGTTGTATCTGTACATCCCTGTAAAATAGAAGATAATCTACCAATAAAAGAATCAGGACCATATTGTATAAATAAATTATTTAAAATAGCTAAGGAAGCTGTTCCGGATATTGGTCTTAATAAAGCCATGGGTATTATTTCTAAAGGGATTTTGTTAGTTCTTATAAGAGGTGACAATAACTTCAAAATAAATGTAAAAATATTGCTATCTAAAAAAATATTAATAGCAAAAATCATGGCAATAATGGCAGGAAAAATATTAAAGGTTGTAATTAAACCTTCTTTCGCACCCTCTAAAAAAGTATCATAAACATTTATTTTCTTTTTTACCCCATAAAAGATAATGATAATGACAAATAAAGGTAAAATGATTTTAGAAATTATTTCCATTTTTCTTTTTTCTCTTTCTAATAAAATAATCTAGAGTTAAACCAGCAATAGATGAACAAAGGGTCGCAATAATAGCGGGCAAAATAATTTCACTTGGATTTACTGATTTATATGCTACCCTTAAAGCTAAAATAGTGGTGGGAATTAAAGTAACGCCGGCTGTATTTAAAATTAAAAAAGTAATCATTGGTTCAGTGGCAGTATCTTTTTTTTGATTTATCTTTTGAAGTTCTTGCATGGCTTTTAATCCGGCGGGAGTTGCTGCAGAACCGAGGCCTAACATATTCGCCGCAATATTTGAGGAGATATAACCTAAAGCTTTATTGTCTTTCGGAACTGTTGGAAATAATTTATGTAATAAAGGACTTAAAAGTTTGGCAAATTTATCTAATAAGCCACTTACTTCTGCAATTTTTAAAATGCCAGTCCATAAAACAATGACAGGTAAGAGATTTAATATTAAATCTAGTGCTTCATTTGCATTTGTTAAAATACTTTCATTTATAACATTAATATGACCAGTTATAAATGAATAAATAATACCTACTCCTATCATAAAGGCCCAAATATATCCTACCATTTTTTAAACCACCCTTTTAACTTTTCCCAAAAACTTAACTTTACTTTTTCTTCTAATTTAACATGAATAGGTTCTTTATGATAAATAACATTATCTAATTTAACTTCAACATATCCTACTATATCATCATCGGCATATTCTTCTAATTTCATTAAATTAATATTTACATTTACTTTACTAAGTTCATCTTTAGCTAAACTCATTTTATAATCATTATTGACATATAAATATTTTCCATTGTAATATAAATTATCTTTTATTTGTAATTTATCTTTATCAATAACCATATAACTCTTATAATTTTTAAATATATTTTGATATATACTCTTATGGTCACTCCAGTCATTCGGGTCATTTAACGTTACAACTACAATATTGACATCATTTTTACTTCCAGTAGACACAAGTGTCCTTCTGGCTTTTTCTGTAAAGCCTGTTTTACCACCGGTAATATACTCTTCGTTTAATAATTTATTTTTGTTATGCCAGACGTAAGTTTTATAATTAGTTTTTACAGTATATTTTTTAGTTTTAAAAATCTCTCTAAATGTTTTATTTTCCATGGCATATTTTGTCAGGGTTGCTAAATCCCTTACAGTGGAAATATTAGCATCGCCATTATTTTCTTCAAGTCCATGGGGATTATAAAATTTAGTATGTTCTAATCCTAAGTTATTAGCATATTCATTCATTAAATAAACAAATTCTTCTTCACTACCGGAAATGATTTCGGAAATAGCTAAGGCCGCATCATTACCACTTCGAAGCATAAGACCATATAATAAGTCACGTAGAGTCATTTTTTCACCAACTTCTATGTATAAAGCTGAACCATAAGCTTCATAAATAATATCGGATATTTCTACTTCTTCATCTAAATTACCATTTAAAATAGCAACGATGGCCGTCATTATTTTGGTTGTACTAGCAATTAATTTTTCTGTATCTAAGTTATAACCATATAAAATACGTCCATTATCTAAATCCATCGCAATTGCACTACTAGCACTTATACCCATAACTTTCAGAGGCATGAATAAAATTAGGAACCAAATGATATACTTTTTCATAATTCCACCTAGTGAAATAATATGACAGAAAAATTAAAAAAATGTAAAAACTAAAAAAGAACTTATCTAATAATAGATAAATTCTTTGTAAGGAAAGATACGTGTGTGAATATCTTTCATTTTTATTTTAACGTCTTCATTGACGATTATTTAACTTATTATAAATGGTGCTTCTTTTGTTCCCTCTCCGGGGATAATTTTAACATCAGATTTAAGATAGAAGACAGGTCTAACACCAAGATAAGCATTTTGAACACTGTTATTACTAATACCACCTTCTGTAGTTATTCCCATACCAGGAACATATTTACCACCACTTCCATTATAAACACCATATCTTGTCAAAAACCATTCAAAAGTAGGTGATACATTTAATCCATCTTTTCCACGAAATATCCATGCTTTACTAGCGTTAGTAGAATTTTGAGGCTTACCAGCATCACTATCATTAGTTTTATAGGCATACGCATAATCATGCATGTACATAAGTCCTATTTTGGCTTTTGGTTCTGTGTCTAATGCCGTCTTATCAGATATAAAAGCATTTTCTAACTTATAGGCATCATCACCATTATAAATAGAATTTGGAATATCACCATATTTCCATAATCTTTCTTCAATTTTATTAAGCCAAGAAGTATTACTTAAATATTCATAATAACTATTTCCTAT
>CANQIY010000037.1 GCA_947624125.1 uncultured Bacilli bacterium
CATTGTATCCCTCCTTTCTTTCTCAAGATTGGAGGCAGACACTCACATCAAATGTTCCTACAAATATTATACTATAATTGATATTATAAAACAATCGAACATTGATTAATTTTATTTTAAGATTTTAAAAATATCGTAGAACAGATAAAGCAAGAAATAAATAAAACGAAATATGACATTTTTAAAAATGCTAATATGAATTTATTAAAATTATATTATAATATTGGAAAAACAATTAACGAAAATTCTAGTTGGGATAATAAATTTATTGATGAATTAGCAATAGAACTTAAATTGACATTTCCAAATATTAAATTAGTCTATTGAATTATCATAAATCATTTGAGATAATATAAATATGAATACATATTTAATAGTTAGTGAAACAAATTATTATATTGAAGAAACTTTAAAGAAGTTAAAAGATGGTATTAATAATATTATAAATTTTAATATGGATGAAAATACCATGGATGAGGTTTTAACCGAGGCTTCTTATTTTTCAATGTTTGATGATAAAAAATGTATAATTGTCAAAAAAACAAAATTATTTTCAACTATAAAAGGGGAAAATCAAAACAATAAAAAAGATAGTGAAAAACTACTTAAATATTTAGAGCATGAGAACCCTAATACAAGACTTATCTTTGTTACCAATGAAAAAGTTGATGGCAAAAAAAAGATTTTTAATGTCTTGCATGAACATGATAATGTATATACTTTTACTAGTAAAACAAAAACAGAAATGAAAAATGAATTAAAAAAATATGTAGAAAAATATAATTATTCAATTGAAGATAATTCTTTATGGTATATAATTAATAATACTTTAGGTAATTTTGATTTATGTATAAATGAACTTGATAAAATAATGCTTTATTATAGTAAACCATGCTTTATTAGACATGAAGATGTTACTAGCTTAGTTTGTAAAAATATTACTGAAAATAATTTTAAATTAGTTGACAGCATTATCAATAGAGATTTAGGATTATCATTAAATTATTTGCAAGATTTACAAACCTTAAAAGTTGACCCTAGTATCATTTTATCTTTGTTATATCGGGAATTTAAATTAATGTTACAAACCATAATTTATAAAGAAAATAAATGTAATGAAAGTGATATTATCAAAAATTTAGGTTTAGCTGCTTGGCAATATGACAAAGTTAAGAATAATTTGCGGATGTTTAATAAAAGAGAAATCGAAGATGAAATAAAAAATTTAAGTGATTTAGATTATAAATATAAAAGTGGTTTAATAAATAAAGATATAATTCTTATAAGTTATATAGTTAATATGTGTTTATAATAAATAATAAATGTGCTAAAATAACGGAGTGATTTTATGAAAAAAACGGTTGTTATAGGAATGAGTGGCGGTGTTGATAGTGCGGTCGCAGCCTATTTATTAAAAAAAGAAGGTTATAATGTTGTAGCGCTTTTTATGCGCAATTGGGATAGTACGATTAATGGTGAAGATTATCAAAATGAAGATAATATTTGTCCCCAAGAAAAAGATTATAATGATGCTAAAAAGGTTTGTGAAACCTTAGATATACCATTACATCGAGTTGATTTTATTAAAGAATATTGGGATTATGTTTTTAAATATTTTTTAGATGAGTTAAATAAAGGGAGAACTCCTAATCCGGATTTATTATGTAATAAATTTATTAAATTTGATTTATTTAAAAAAGAAGCTTTAAAATTAGGAGCCGATTATATAGCAACAGGCCATTATGCAAGATTAGAGCATGGACGTCTTTTAAGGGCGGTTGATTTAAATAAAGACCAAACCTATTTTTTAGCTGATGTTCCGGTTCAAGGCTTTAAGGATGTGTTATTTCCAATTGGTAATTTAAAGAAAAGTGAAGTAAGAGAAATTGCTAAAGAAAATAATTTATGGGTAGCAGATAAAAAAGATTCAACAGGGATATGTTTTATTGGTGAGCGTAATTTTCAAAAGTTTGTTCAAAATTTTTTAAAAGGTCAAGAAGGCGATATTGTTGATGTTAAAACTAAAGAAGTTATTGGTAAGCATTCAGGTTTAATGAATTATACCATTGGTCAAAGAAGAAATGTTGGGATTTCTGGAAATACGGAACGTCATTTTGTCTGTGGTAAAAATGTAAAAGAAAATATTTTATATGTTACCATTGGTGATGAAGAATATTTATATAGTGATGCTTGTAAAATTGCTAATGTTAATTTTATCAGTAGTGTTCATCCTACTTTTTGTACAGCGAAATTTCGCTATCGGGGTGAAGATGTTCCGGTTACCTTAGAATATTTAGAAGATAATACAATTATGGTAAAATATGATAGAGCTAAAGCTGTAACTCCCGGTCAAGCTTGTGTTTTATATTTAGGAGAAGAATGTTTAGGCTGTGGCTTTATTGAAACGGTATATAAAAATGGACAAAAATTATGGTATTTATAATTGTTTCGTAAATTTATGAACGTAGTAAATATTTAAAAAGACAACAAGAAAAATATTAACAATTTCGGATATAATCAAAGAATACAAACCGATATGTAAAAGGGAAAAAATTATTAATACGATAAGTTTCACAATAACGCCAATAATGGTAATGCGCATGGTAATATGGGCTTTATTAATAGCTTGTAAAAAACTCATTAAAATATTTTCAATATAAAAAGCAGGAAATATCGGCGCTAAAACTTTGATGTAAGCAAGTCCTTCTTTGGTATTATAAAGATATTTAAGGATATCTTCGCCAAAAAAGACTAAAATGATAGAATAAGTAATGCCAATAATTAAAGAAAAAACTAAAGCTTCTTTCAGTCTTTTTAAAAGACTATGATTATCTCTATCTAAATAGTGACGACTAACTTCGGGAATTAAACTAGAAGAAATAGCGGTAATAAAAAACGATGGAACAGTTAATATAGTCATAGTATAAGCATTATAAGCTCCATATTCTACTAAAATATAATTATTAGAATAACCTGAGAATAATAATAGATTTTTTAAAATAATGGGTTCAAAAAAATAACCGATATTACCAATAATTCTTGATGATACCGTAGGAATAGATATACTTAGGATATCTTTAAGAAGTAATTTAGAAGGAATGAGATTATTTTTAGTAATTTTAATTTTTTTCGGCAAAAATAAAAGATTAATAAAAATCGAGACAACTTCTTCAATAAAAGAAAAGAAAAAAAGCGATGCTGAAGCTAGAATTTCACTTTTAGCCATAAGAGGAGGAACTAAAAAATAAATTAAAAGACCTCTTACTATTTGTTCTATAACATTTGAAACAACATTAGGTATCATATTTTGTTTGCCATAAAAATATCCTTTAATAATACTAGATATTGAAATAATGGGGAAAGTAAGACTCATAGCGATAATTAAGATATAAGTATCTTTCTCATGTAAAAGATGGAGAGCAATAAATTTAGATGCTAAAATCATTGTAAAAACGACAACAATATTAATACCCATAATAAGAATTGTCGCAGTTGAAATAAGCCTGACATTATTATGATTTTCTTCCGCAACCAATTTGGAAATAGTAGTCGGAAGAGCAAGAGTTGCAATAGTTATTAAAAGAGAATAAGTAGGCATAACTAAAGAATACAAGCCAATAACTTTAGCACCGACAATTCTAGTATAAATAATTCTTATAATAAAACCTAAGATTTTATTAATAATTCCTCCTAATATTAAGATAATTGTTGATTTAATAAATATATTTTTTCTCTTCATAAATCTCCCTTTAAAAGCTCGGCAAAATATTATATAATAAATATATGAAAGAAAGTTGATTTTTATGGCTTATAATCTTAATAAATTTAATTCGATGAAAGAATTATATGAAAGAATTTTACCGGCATTAAAAACCAAAGAAAATGAGTTAAAAAGAGAAAAATTAATAACTATAAATGCTAAAGAAATATGGAATTACTGTATTAGCAATAAATGGATGATGCGTAAAGATTTACAAATTCATGAAATTGTAGATGATATTTTAAATCTAACGGATGAAGATTTAGAAAAAATTATAAAAAATAAAAAAGGATGATGAAAATGACTGATGAAAAAATTAGTTTTGAGATTTTAGAGCAAAATCTTAGTTATTTAAAATATGATAAAGAAAAATTAAAAGAGGCTTATGAATATGCTTTAGAAGAACATGAAGGTTTAAAAAGACTAAGTGGGGATGAATATATTACCCATCCTCTTCATGTAGCTAATATTTTAACAAAGTTAAATGTTGATGAAACAACTATTATCAGTGCTTTATTACATGAAGTTTTAAATAATGGTAAATTTGCTACAAAAGAAATATTAGAAGAAAAGTTTGGTAGTGAGGTAGCTTTAATTGTAGATAGTATATCCAAAATAAATAAATTGGAATTAATGGATGAGACGGAGTCATCAGCTATTTATTTAAGAAAAGTTTTAGTAGGGCTTGCAACAGACCCTAGAGTTTTGTATATTAAACTTGCTGATAGATTACACAATATGCGTACTAATTGGGCAATAAGAGAAGAAAAACAAAAAGATAAAGCCAGAGAAACCATGGCAGTTTTAGTTCCAATTGCTCATCGTTTAGGTATAAATTCTATTAAAAGTGAGTTAGAAGATATCTGTCTTAAAATACTAAAACCAGAGGTATATCAAGATATCTTAGAAAAATTAAATAAAACAGCTTTAGAATTAAATGATAATTTACAAGAAATGAAGGTTAGTCTTTCTCATTTACTTAATGAAAATGGAATAACGCATGAAATTAAAGGACGAGTAAAAAGTGTTTATAGTATTTATAATAAACTTTCTAATGGTAAAAAATATAGTGATATATATGATATTTTAGCTCTTCGCGTTTTTGTAGCTAAAGAAAGTGACTGTTATGCCGTTATAGGTCTTATTCATTCTAAATATCGTCCGGTTCCTAATCGTTTCAAAGATTATATTGCTAATCCAAAAGAAAATATGTATCAAAGTTTACATACGACTGTTTTTGGGGCTGATGGCGAAGTTTATGAAGTTCAAGTAAGAACTTATGAAATGGATGAAATAGCGGAAAAAGGTATTGCTTCCCATTGGTCATACAAAGAAAAAGGAGCTAAAAAAGTTCAAGCTATTATGGAACAAAAATTAGAAATGTTTCGTAATATTATTGAAACAAATAGTGAAGAAAATGATGTTTCTTTTGAAAATGTAATGAATAATAATCTTTTAGGAGAACTTATATATGTTTTTACTCCTAAAGGTGATGTTATCGAATTACCAATGAATGCTACACCAATAGATTTTGCTTATCGTATTCATAGTCGAATTGGTGATACATGTGTCGGGGCAATAGTTAATGATAATATTGTTCCTCTATCTTATGAACTACAAAATAATGATATAGTTAAAATTATTACTAATAGTAATGCTACCCCGAATAATGATTGGTTAAATTTTGTTAAAACAGAACAAGCTAAATCGAAAATTAAAGCATATTTTAGTAAAAAAGATAGAGAAGAATATATTGAAAAAGGAAAAAATATTTTAGAAAAAGAAATCAAAAAGAAGAAATTAGTTGTTAGTGAAGTATTAAATGAAAAAAATATTGCTAAAATATTAAAAGATTTAAAATTAGCAACTATAGAAGAATTATATTTAGGTATTTCATCTCTTCGTTATACAGCTTCTTATATTATTAATCTAACAACTGAAGATAAACATAATGTTGATGATTTATTAATTGAAAAAATTAAAAGAAGAAATAATGTTATCAGTAAAGATGATATAATAGTAGATGGAAATACAAATATTAAATACAATTTAGCTAAATGTTGTCATCCAGTTAAAGGGGATGAAATAATTGGTTTTATTACAAAGGGTGAAGGAATAACAGTTCATAAAAAAGATTGTCAAAATATAAGTGATGAGAAAGTACGTTTAATTGAAGTAGAATGGAATATTAATAGTAATAATGAATATGATGCAAGTATTTCCTTAAAAGTAAAGAGCAATGATTTTTTAATGGACGTTATTAGTGAAGCAACAAAACAAAAAATAAATATTGTTGAAATTAAAAATAAAGAAGTCGAAAATGGTTTAATAAGCGATTTAATTATTAAAGTAAAAAATAAAGAAGAATTAGAACATTTTAAAAATGTCTTAAATAAATATAGAAATATTGAGGTCATATGAGAGTAATTATTCAAAGAAGTAAAGAAAGTAGTGTAGAAATAAAAGGAAAGATATTTAATAAAATTCCTTTTGGTTATGTAATTTTGGTATCTTTTACTGATGGTGATAATGATGATGTTATTGATTATATGATTAAAAAAATTGTTAATTTAAGAATTTTTGAAGATGAAAATAATATTCCTAATAAAAGTATAATAGATGTTAAGGGTAGTATTCTATCGATTAGTCAATTTACATTATATGCCAATACGAAAAAGGGTAATAGACCTAGTTATAATGAAGCACTAAAAAGAGAAGAAGCAAGTATTTTATATCAAAAATTTAATGAAAAATTAAGTCTTTATATTCCTACATTACCAGGAATATTTGGGGAAGATATGCTTCTTCATATAGATAATGATGGACCATTTACTATCATTATGGATAGCCAAGAGATAATGTCAAGATAATTTTTAGTTGTCTTGACTTTTTAATTACTTAGTTTATAATAAGAATAGGGATAGGATGATGTTATGAAAAAGGGTAATAATAAAAAAATAGTGTGGTCATTACTTTTGTTATTAATTGTTGGCAGTTTTATTACACTTTTTGTTTTTAAAAATCATCAAGAATTAGAAGATACAGGTCAAATTTTAAATGAAGAAATGTATGCAGTTCTTGTTGAGAAAAATGTTGGAACAGGCAATTATGAAGAAATTAATTCTGAATCTTGGCCAAGTAGTAGTTATCTTTATAATAGTGAAAGAAGTTCTTGTGTTGATGAAAATGGTAATACTATAAATGGTATTTTAAAGTATAGTAATCAAAATCATATAGTTTCAGTTTTAACAGCCAAAACAGTTCGTTGTTATTTATATTTTGATTTAGTAGGAGATAAACCAGTTATTTCTACCATTAAATTTCAAAGTGTAACTAGTGATAATAATTATACTAATTCCTTAAATCAAACTTTGACTGCTAGTTGGAATGATAGTGATATTGACAAATATTGTATTACTACTAAACCAGTAGTTGCGGCTTGTGATTCTAGTGTTGCTGATGGAGCAAAAGTAACTTGGACAAGTATTTCCGGAAAAAGTTTAAGTAAAGGAATTACTTTAAATAATCAAGATGGAGAACAAACTTATTATTTATTTATTAGAGACAAAGACCAAAATGTTTCTGAGCCATATTCGGCTTCGATTATTTTAGATAGAAAAGCTCCAGAAATAAGAAGTATTAACTATCAAATTGTACGAATTTATGATGAACAAGGTGGTTTAAGTCAAGTATTTTATAATGGTTCGGATATAAGTGGAACGATTAGTTTTAATCCAACAGATAGACGAATAGCAACAGCAGGTACAGGTGAAAATCCAGTTTTATGTGAAAAATATAATATTTCTGTTTATGCAATAGATAAAGCTGGTAATAAATCTACAACTGAAACAGTAAATAATTATTGTGTTGACCAAAAAGCAACTAATCCAGAATATCCATGTGGTATGGATTATCCAATTAAACAAGCTTGTTCATAATAAAATAGGTGGATTTTCCACTTATTTTTTTGTAATTTCTTGACTCCGGGGGGGGTATTATATAATAACAAATATAAAATAGAGGGAGAAAAAGTAATGCAAGTTATTAACAAGAAAATAATTGTTATTTTTATATGTTTAAGTATTTTTATATTTGGTGTATGTAAATTATTTAATAAAGAAAAAGTAGTATTAGATGATGTTATATTAGATATAAGAGATACTAATAATACTTTTGCTATCTATGTAGAAGAAAGTAAAGACAAATATGAAGAAAAGAATTTAATTCCAACAGATGGTTATATATTTAATAAAGAAAAATCTCAATGTATGAGTATAGATGGAAATATAATAGAAAATATATTAAATTATGATTATGAAAATAACAAAGTAATAGTAGATACTACTGAAAGTATAAATTGTTATTTATATTTTGATAAAGGAGCAGGTTTAGAAATAATAGAAAATGGACCTAATGGTTTAAATTTAACTACAACAAGTAGTAGTGCAGACTGGACAGGGATGTATCGTTTTCAGGGACAACAAGAAGATGGAATAGAAAACTACATTTGTTTTGGAACGAGTGATAGTAATGAATGCACAAGTAATCCTAGTAAATATATGTATCGAATAATAGGAATAGAAGAAAATGGAAGAATAAAAGTAATCAAAAAAGAAGCTTTAGAAGAAACAGAGCAATGGTGGACAGATAAAAACACAAATATTAATTGGCCAAATTCAAAAATATATTCTTCTATAAATGGAGATAAATTTTTAAATAAAGAAGAATATGTTCCAGATGGTTGGGAAGAGATAATAGATACTAATCATTGGTTGTTTGGAAGTATGAATAGTGGTCATGCAACATATGGTGCAAATCAAAATGGTGTTAAAGTGTATAAAATAGAAAGTGGACAAAAAGAAGCTTTATGGGATGAGAAAGCAAATAGCTTAGAAGAAGAGTATCATGGAGTAAAAGCTCAAGCATTTACAACAACTAAAGGAGATAATC